>URSN01000020.1 GCA_900550525.1 uncultured Eubacteriales bacterium | reverse complement strand
GGTTTCTTTTCTTTGGTTCTTTCTTTTCTTTTTCTGAAAGAAAAGAAAGAACAGATCTTTTCCCGAAAGAGAAAGAACAGAAAAGACGCACAGCACGAGCTCCGGCCCGGTGGAGCGGGAGTCCAGCACCGCGATGCGCTTTTCCGGCCAGCGCCCCAGCGCCGTCTCCCTTGCCAGCTCCGCGCTGATCATGCTGCCGGAGAGCCGGGAGGAGATCGTGATGGCGATGCTCTGCTCCGCCTGCTCAAACCGTTCCAGCCAGTCGTGCGTGGGCGGGGCAGGATGCAGCCGGCGGCGAAATTACAGTTCCATTACAGTTTTGTAACGCACCGGTGATGGACTTTGCCGGCCCGGAGCGGGTAAGATGGAGGCAGACCGCAGAGGCGGTCAACGACAGCGGGAAACGAAGGAGTGAAAACGCATGAAGCAGACCGGATGGCTGAACCGGGCGCTGGCCGCCTGCGCGGCGGCGCTGGCCCTTTGCGGGTGCCAGGCCACGCCGGATGCGCCCATCGTGGTGGGCAAGGACAACGGGCGATGATCGAGCTGGCGCTCGCCACGCCCGCGCCGGGCGCGGCGGACACGCCGGAAGCGGGCGCGCCGGATGCGCCGGAGGCGGGCGCGGCGGAGGATTATGCGGCCCTGTGCGCGCGCTACGGGTGCCCGGAGCGCTGGCAGGCCTCGTTCACGGAGGCGGACGGCCGGCTGACGGTTCAGGCGGATGTGGCCGTCGACCTGCCCGGCACGGGGGACATGCCGCTTGCGCGGGTGCATGCGGAGCGGTTTGAGCAGGCGCTGGTCTCGTCGCTGTTTGCCGCGCTGTGCGGCGAAACGCCGATGTATTTCCTGCCGGAGGAGCGGCCGCGCTCGGCCATCGAGGCGGACATCGAGAGCATGCAGCGGCGGCTCAGGGAGCTTGACGCGGACAGCTTCCCGGATGCGGAGATGGCGCAGGCCGTGCGCGTCTATCTGGAGGCGGATATCAAAAGGCTGTCGGAGGAGCTCGCCGCGGCGCCGGAGCAGACGGAGCTGACGCGCTCCGACGGCACGCTGCAAACGGCCCGGACGGACTACGGCGGCGATACGGACGCGGCCAGCGGCAGCTATACGCGGCTGAGCGTCTCCAGCAACCCGTATGCGCAGAGCGCAAGGACCTTCACCGTGAACAACGACGCGGAATACGAGAACACCGACGTGGACGTCTTTACCGACGAGCAGGGCAACACGCAGGTCGTCGCGCCGCAGAGCGGTTCCACGCTCGTCTACTGCCGCGAGGCGCGGCTGGGCGAGCAGTTCCTCTACAACAGCGTCGTGCTGTCGGATGCGGCGGAGCAGGCGCTTTCGGGCGGACAAGTGGAGACGCGGCTTGCAACCGCCCCGGCCGAGGCGCGCGCCGCGGCAGAGGCGCTGCTTGGCGCCGCGGGCGTGACGGATATGGCCGTGGAGCGCGTGGAGCTGCGCGCCGTGGGCGAGTATGAGTTTGTCGCCGCGCAGGCGCAGGACCTTGCAAACGCGCCGCAGGCATATGCCGTGCGCTTTGTGCGCACGCTCGCCGGCGTGCCGGTGGACACGATGACGGGCGCTTCCGAATCGGGCGACAACGGCATGAGCTTTGGCCGGAGCTGGCGATATGAGAACTTGGAGATCCTCGTGGACGACGGCGGCGTGCTGGCGCTGAGCTGGGTCGCCCCGCTCGCGGTGGACGAGGTGCTCACCGCCAGCGCCGCGCTGCTGCCCTTTTCCGAGATCGAGACCATCTTCGGCCGCATGATGGCCATTCAATATGAAAGCGTCGCCCGCGCCGACTACATCGAGAGCCTGCGCTTTGACGTGGACCGCGTGGCGCTGCGCCTCTGGCGCATCATCGACAAAAACTCCTTCACCGACGGCCTGCTCGTGCCGGTGTGGAATTTTTACTGCACGTCCACCACCGTCAATACGGACGGCACCGTGGAGGAGTTTGCATACAAAGCGCCCGTGCTCACGATCAACGCCGTGGACGGCTCCGTGATTGACCCGAACCAGGGCTATTGAGGCGGCGGCGATTGCGCGCCTGCGCTCAGCGCACGCCGTCGGCAAGGTCCGCGATCTCGCCCATGTCCGGCAGCCACACGTCCCCGGCGCCGACGCGCGCGGCCGTGTCCTCCGCCTGGCCGCGGATGGTGGAGGGGATATCCCCTTCGAGCTGGCCGCGCACGCTCTGTGCGCGCAGCAGGCAGAAGCGCTCGATGGTCTCGGCGCCCAGCAGGAAATCCTCATAGGAGCAGAAGGCGGTGGGGTCCCGCTCCACATAGGGTGCGATCATCGCGCGCGTGCGGGCGACAAAGCCGGAGAAATATCCGCTCTCGAAGTATGTGGCGATGAACTGGTCGAAATAGGCGTGGTAGCGGGCAAAGTATTCGTCGTGCTGCATCAGGTTGTGGTAGAGCGGGCGCTTGAACATGATCTCGCCGGCGGCGGGCGTGTCGATGGGATAGTTGATGTACAGCGCCGCGTCGTTGACCGGGTCGGGCATGCCGAGCGAATAGGTGGCGAAGGCCAGGTTGTAGTCCCACGGCAGCATGCTGATGCGCCCGTCCTCCTCGTAGAGGAAATAGTTGTGCCCCGTGCGGCCGAGGTAGCTGTCCAGGTTGACGACGAACACCTGCACGACGAAGTAGCGCAGCACCTGGTCCACGTTGACGGCCGTCTCCAGATCCTCCCCGGCGGACAGGACGCGCAGCGCGCGGATGAGACGCGCCTGGTCGGCGGCGGATACGTCGAACTTGGCGTTGCGGAAGATGTTGTCGTAGGCGGCGGGGTCGTCGCCCGCGTAGCGCAGGTGCACGTCCGCGTTCTCCGCGTTGAGCGAGCGGTAGTCGGGCTTGTAGAGCTGGCCGTGTCCCGGGCCGTATACGCGCCGCGCGAACGCCTCCTCCGGCTCCTCGATGGCGAGGAACAGCCCCCAGTCCGCGCCGTTGACGCGCACGAAGGCATAGCTGCACAGCGGGACCGGCACGCCCATGTGCGCCATCATGTCGTAGGCGAGCCAGTTCTTCATGTAGCTGTTGTCCTGGAAGGCGGAATCCAGCGAGAATTTGTCCAGCCCGTGGTAGCTGCCGAACGTGAAATGGTCGAACTCCAGCTTCAGGCTGTAGCGGTCGAGGCCGTACTGCTCCGTCAGCCGGCGGGAGTTGTTGCCCTTGGCGCGCAGGCCGACGTGGTGGAACGCCTCCCCGTCGATGACGGCCGTGCAGGCGGTGTAGGCCTCGCCGGCGGCGGTTTCAAGAAAGCCGGCCCAGTCGTCCACCAGCAGCTCCACGGTGTGCACGCGCGTCCGGTCAAAGAGCCTCGCCGCATAGCCCGGCGCGGCGGAGGCGGGGCTCAGGCCCAGCGCCTCGCCGTGCATCAGCAGCGCCGCGAGCGCGAGCGCAAGCGCCATCACCGCGATGCAGAGCCGGTCGATGTGCCTGTGCCTGAGCATCGTCTCACCCCATGTAATCGCCGTTGTACGCGACGAGCACCGCGTGCGTGACGCCCGGCGCCGCGGCCAGCTCGTTGACAAAGTCGGTATCGGCGCTGCGCAGGCGGATCTCATAGTTGAGCTCGATGCAGCCGGGGGAGACGTTCTTGCTCTTGAGCGAGAGCCTGGCGGCACGCGCGGCGAGGAACGCGTGCGCCTGCTGCTCGATGGCGGCGTCCACGCAGTGCAGCACGAGGATATACGGCCGCTCAAAGCCCCGGAAGCGGGAGAAGAACAGCAGGATCAGCCCGATGAACAGGCTGCCGATGACCGCGAGCGGGATAAAGCCCGCCGCCAGCACGATGCCCGCGGCGATGGCCCAGAAGAGGAACGCGATGTCCGACGGCTCCTTGATCGCCGTGCGGAAGCGCACGATGGACAGCGCGCCCACCATGCCGAGCGAGAGCACGATGTTGGACGTCACCGCGAGGATGAGCAGCGCCGTGATCATGCACAGGGCGATCAGCGTCACGCCGAAACTGGCCGAGTACATCACCCCGGCGTAGCATTTCTTGTAGATGAAGAAGATGAACAGCCCCAACGCGAACGACAGCGCCATGGCCAGCGCCATGTCCAGCACGGTGAGCGCCGCCACGTTCTCGAGGAAGCTGGAGCTGAAGATGTCGGCAAGCGGAAGCTGCATGGATAAACCTCCCTGATCTGTGCGGCCGCCGCGTCAGTCGTAACGGCGGCAGGCGGCGTATTTGGAAAACGCGCTCATGCGGCGGTTGGGCAGCTGCACGGCAAGGCGCGCAAGCTCCGGCAAAAACGCGTCGTACTTGACCTCCAGCACGGCCAGGCCGTCGGAGACGGGCGCGTGCCACAGCCCCGCGTTCAGAAAGTCCGTGCTGGCAAGGCCGGTGCGCAGGTCGCGGTCGATCGTGATGCGCACGTTCCCCGGCTCATAGACGAACGCCTCGCGCGCATAGGTCACGATGGTGCGCGGCATGAGCAGCTCGCCGCGCAGTTTGCTGTAGAACTCGATCAGCAGCGGGTCGCCGCTTTCGAGCAGGAAGTCCGTATCCCCCGCGAGCAGGCGGCGCGCCGCGCCGGCGTCGAGCCGCGCGCTGCGCTTGCCGCACAGGCCGTTGACCTTGCACTTCTTCTCGAGGCGGAAGAAGGCCGGCTCCTCCCCGTAATAACGCAGGCGGAACTTCTCGCGGCGGTCCACCCCGTCGATCTTCTGCCGCAGCGCCCGGTCGCCGGGGGTGTCGAAATACAGGCTGCTCACGCGGTAGACACCGCGTGAGTCAGCGTGTGCGTCGTGGTCAAACAGCCTGCGCAGCCGGGCGCTCAGCACCAGATCGTCCAGATGGTTGATGCTGTGCTTGCACTCGTGGCGCAGCCGCAGGGGGGCCGGCTCAATCGTCATAGCCGGAGTCGCCGTAACCGGAGTCGTTGCCCCGATCGTAGCCGGAATCGCCGTCGTCATCGCTCCCGCCGTAGCCGGAGTCGCTGTCATAGCCGGAGTCGCCGCCGCTGCCGCCGCCGTAGGCGCTGTCGTTGTAGTCGGTCGCGCCGTCGCTGTTGGGGCCGTAATCGGTGTCCACATAGTCGGCAAGGCCGTAATCGCTCTCACCGCGCACGTCCACGGGGCTCTGCCATTGGTTGGCGCTCACGCACGCCTGCACGTCGGCCGCCACGTCCGCAAGGAACGTGCTGCTCGGCAGCGCGGAACCGGGCTCGATTTCGATGACGATCTGCCGGCGCTCGCCCTCGATCTCCTCCACGAAGTAGCCGGCCTCGCCGATGGCGGTCACAAGCTCCGCCACGACCTGCCGGGCGGCCTTCCCCTCGAACCCGGCGTAGCCGGCGAGGATGGCGGCGCCGTCGTCGTTGCGCGCTTCCACGCCGGTGACGAGGCCGTCCGCGTCGTAGTGGACCGCGATCTCGGGGTTCACGCTCAGGCGGAGCACGCCGCCCGCGGGCAGCGCGTCCGCCGCGCCGTCCAGGGCATCGGCCGCTGCGGGGGGCTGCGCGCAGCCGGCCGCAAAGAGAAGCCCGCAGACCAGGGTCAGGGCGATCATAAGGGCAAGATGTTTCTTTTTCATGGGTTGCTCTCCTTTTCTATCGTCGCTGGCCGAGGGCCGCATCGCCCTCAAGCAATAACAGGTTACGCAGGCCCCGGGGCAAAACCGGGGCCGGGGATAAAATTTTTTCGGGGAAACGGTGCGCCGCGCCGCGGGGAGGGGCGGGCGCGCCGTGGACGCCGCGCGGGCGGCGCAGCCGCCGTATCCGGAATCGTCGTCGTCATCATCGTTCCCGCCGTATCCGGAATCGTCATCATCGCTCCCGCCGTATCCGGAATCGCCGCCGCTCCCGCCGTAATCCGTCATCCCGTCGTCGCCCGCCGCCGGCGCGGTGGCCTGCGGCGCGGGCGTGGGGGGCTGCGGCGCGGGCGTGGGCGCGGGGGGCTGCGGCAGGGGCGTCATGCCGTAGGCGGAGTCCCCGTAGCCGCCGTCCTGCCCGACGGGGATGATGACCTGCAGGCCGTCGCTCTCGCCCGGCGCGCCCCCGGCAACCTCGATGGTGACGGACAGCCTGCCCGCAAGGCGCCCGGCCAGGTAGGCGGGCAGCGACTCGCGCTGCTCGGCGGTCCATTCCTCGCCGCCGTCGAGCGTGAGCAGGATGCGCCCGCCGTCGAGCAGGAAGCCCTGCGCAGCGGCGCGGTCCAGGAGCTCGCCGCACACCTGTTCGAGCGGCTTGTTCCAGTAGCGGTAGCCGGAGAGCAGCGCCATGCCGTCCTCGTTCAATCCCGTGAGCGATACGACCGTGTCGCTGCGGTTCACATCGATGCGCACCTGCGGGTTGATGGACAGGTAGATGGCCGCCTGCGGCGTTTGCGCTCCGCTTAGCAGCAGCCCCAGCGCCAGCAGCAGGCACGCCGCCGCTGCGGCGAGCGGGTACAGCCACCGGGCCGCGCGCTGTGCCGGCGGCGCCGCCGGCGGGACGCGCATCTGCACCACGTCCGTCACCGTCTGGCCGACCGCGTAGCGCCGGTTGGCGACCTTGAGAAAGCGCCCGTCCTCGTCCAGCACGACCGCATAGCCGGTATGGCACGCCATCACCAGGTATTTCATGCGCCTTCCCCTCCTTCCTGCCGCAGCATGCGCCGGATATGGCCGCGGACGATCTCATACCCGTTGGTCTGGATGAGCAGCAGGGCCAGCACATAGCGCCTGTGCCGCTCCAGCGTCTTGCGCTCCACGCCCGCGCCGTGGGCAAGCTGCGCAAGCGGCAGCTTTTTCGTGCGCAGCAGCTCGTCCAGCAGGCCGCGGTTCTCCACGGCGTAGCGCACGGCGCGCGCGCACGCCCCGCGGGTGCGCTCCTGCCGGGGCGACGCGTCCGCCACGTCGGAAAAGCTCACCCCGACCCCCGCCATGACGGCGGCCAGCTCCTCGATCTCCTGCCGCGCGGCCTCCGCATCGGCAGCCTCGGCATAGCGGTCGCGCGCGTCCGGCAGGGCGTCGAGCGGCGTGCGGCCGTCCTCGCCGGCGGCGTCGAGCGAGGCGAGGCCGCGGTGCCGCGCCTCCCGCCGCTGGTGGTCGATGACGCGGCTGCGGAGCAGCAGCGCCGCGTAGGGGAGGAATGCGCCCCGCCGCCGCTCATAGCCCAGGATCGCCTCGTGGAAGGCGATCATTGCGATGCTGAACTCGTCGTCCTGCTCCGTGCAGGGCCGGGAGATGGCCTTGGAGGCCTCCGCGCGGATGAACGGGAGATAGGAGCGGATCAGTTCGTCCGCCTTCTGCGCGTCCGTCTTTGCGGCTTCGACCGCCCGGATGATCTGGTGCTCGTTCTGCATGCCGGTGCATTCCCTCGAATACAGGATACGGACGCCGCGCCGCAAAACCGGGGTATGCCGGAAAAACAGCCGCGCGATCCGCCCGCTATCTGTATAATCCCTGCGTGTAAAATATAGGCGCATTCCTTGTAAAATTTAAGCAAAGCCGTCCGCTTGAGGCGCATGCAGGCCACGGAAGCGCCCGGCGGCGCGGCTTTTCGCGCGCCGCGCATCCGCCTGCAAAGCGCAGGCCGCGCGGGCAATCTTGCGCGCCGCGCGTCCCTCAGCGCGCCCTGTGCAGCCCCTTTGTCAAGCGAATGGCAGAAAAAAGAATTACGGAAAAATTACATCCCGCCGCCCGGCGGCGCGCGCCGCCATGATACAATGGTAAAAACGGCGCGCCGGGAAGCCCTCCGCGTCCGCCCGCGCCTGCCCGTATGCCGGGCCGCCGTTTCATGTTGCCCGCGCCCGCGCGCGCAAGGAGGCGGCATCGTTTGGGAAAGACTAACGGAGGGAAAAGCTGCCCGCGCCCGCGCGCGCAAGGAGGAGCGGATGAAGAACCGGATTCTGATCGTGGAGGACGATCGCGGCATCGCCGACGCGGTGGCGCTGAGCCTGAAATTCGCCGGGTATGACTGCCTGGTCTTTGACGACGGCGCGCAGGCGGCGGCGCACCTTGCGCAGGACCGCGCCTTCGACCTGGCGCTGCTGGATGTGATGGTGCCGGGCGAGGACGGGTTCGCGCTGTCCGGGCGGCTCGCGCGCTGCGGCGTGCCGGTGATCTTCATCACCGCGCGCGCGGACGCCGCCTCCGAGATCCGCGGCCTGCGCGGCGGCGCGGAGGACTACATCGTCAAGCCCTTCGACATGATGGCGCTGCTGCTGCGCATCGAAAAGACGCTCCGGCGCACCGGGCGGCTCAACGCGGTCTACCGCGTGCGGGACGTCGCGCTCAACAGCGAGACGCACGTGGTCACCCGCGGCGGCGAGGAGGTGGAGCTGCAGCCGCTCGAATACGGCGTGCTGCTGGCGCTGCTCAGGCACAAGAACATGACCGTCTCGCGCGAGCAGCTGCTGCAGGAGGTATGGGGCTACGACTATGCCGGCGAAACGCGCGCGGTGGACGTGAAGATCTCCGGGCTGCGTAAAAAGCTCGGCCTGGGCGACGCCATCCGCTCCGTGCCCAAGCTCGGCTACCGGCTGGAGGAGCGCTGAGGATGAAGCTGTGGCAGAAAACGGCGCTGCTGTGCGCCGCGGCGCTGCTGTGCGTCGCCGCCGCGTGCTCGGCGCTGCTGCTGGCCTATACCCGTTCGGCCCTGCTGGACGCCGCGCGCGACGGGGCGGCCGGCCGGCAGCAGGCGCTGGCCGCCTCCTTTTGCGAGCTTGCGGGCCGCTATCTGCGCGCGGCGGAGGCCGCCGTCCGCATCCCGGACGAGATGGCCGGTGAGATCGAGGCAAAGCGCACCCTGTACGTGACCAACGGGGCGCTCGATTACCTGCTCCCGGGCAAATATGTGGACGTGCTGGTCGTGCCGGGCAGGGAACGCCTCTTCGGCTTTGCGATTGACGCGGCCGTGGACAGCGCCCCCGACCGGGACGGGCGCTGACGGCGCGGCCATACTGGGATGATATAAAAATCAGGAAGGAATCCCACGGGAAGCATACGGGACGGAAGCGGCGGCCGCATCCGCCGGGCGGCGGAGCGGCGGCAAACCGGCGGCGAAGGAAAACGGGAAAGCGGATGCTTTCCCGTTTCATATAAAACGACGCCTTCCCGTTTGCTCCGTGCGGTTCCTGCCAGCCGCGCGCCGTCCGGCCGCTCAGCCGAAGGAGACGCCCATGCGCCGGGCGGTGTACACCATGCGGTGATCCTCCGGGACGAGGCGGCTTTTGCCGGCCACGTCGCGCAGCTCGTTGGCGGCGATGCGGTCGTTTTTCATGGCGATGGTGATGCCGTAACGCCCCTCCTCGACCATCTTGGCCGCGTAGACGCCGAACTGCGTTGCCAGCACCCGGTCGTAGGGGGACGGGCTGCCGCCGCGCTGCATGTGCCCCGGCACGCAGATGCGCGTCTCGATGCCCGTGAGCGTCTCGATCTGCCGCGCGATGCGGTTTGTGGCCGTGGTATAGCCCTGCTCGGCGCGCAGGGCCATGTAATCCCGCTTCTTCATGCGCGCCTCCTCGACGTCGAACGCGCCCTCCGCCACGGCCACGATGGAGAAGCGCTTGCCCTCCGCGGCCCGCTTTTCGATGGCGGCGCACACCTGCTCGATGGAATAGGGCAGCTCCGGGATCAGGATGATGTCGGCGCCGCCGGCGAGGCCCGCGTACAGCGTCAGCCAGCCGGCCTTGTTGCCCATCAGCTCGACCACCATGCAGCGGCTGTGGCTGCCGGCCGTCGTGTGCACGCGGTCGATGACCTCCGTGGCGATGTCCACGGCGGAGTGGAAGCCGAAGGTCACGTCCGTGCCGTAGATGTCGTTGTCGATGGTCTTGGGCAGGCCGATGACGTTCAGCCCCTCCTCGGCGAGGAGGTTGGCCGTTTTGTGCGTCCCGTTGCCGCCGAGGCACAGCACGCACTCGAGCTGCATGTCGCGGTAGCTCTGCTTCATGGCGGCGACCTTGTCCACCTGGTCGTCCCCGACGACGCGCATCAGCTTGAACGGCGTGCGCTTCGTGCCGAGGATCGTGCCGCCTACGGTGAGAATGCCGGAGAATTCCTCCGGGCGCATCACGCGCCAGTCGTTGTTGATGAGCCCGTGGTAGCCGTTTGAAATGCCGATGATCTCCACGCCGTCGCCCATGCGCTGGTAGAGCGCCTTGGCGATGCCGCGCAGCGCGGCGTTGAGCCCCGGGCAGTCCCCGCCCGAGGTCAGCAGGCCGACCCGTTTTTTCATGTGCGCCGCTCCCTTCCGCCTGTGGATTCCTGTTTTTAGAATAGGGCCGCCGGGCAGGATTGTCAAGAGCGGCCGCGCAGCGCGGCGATCCGCCGCGGGAAGGCGGCGGGGACGGCATCCCCCGCCGCGCCGGCGCGCGGTTTTGCCGGGATTTGACGAACACTTGACGCAAATCTTACGCAGACCGCATGGACAAACCGCGCCGTTTGCGATAAGGTTAAGGATACCGGGCGCGCGCGCGGGATGCGGCCGCGCGCCGCCGGCCGGCGCGGGGATGGCAGGGGAACGACGGGAGAACGATCGTGAGCGAATTATATCGGGAGGGTTATACACAAAACCGGGAGCTGTCCTGGCTGCGGTTCAACGACCGCGTCCTGAGCGAGGCGATGGACGAGACGGTGCCGCTGCTCGAACGGCTGAAATTCATCGCCATCTTTACGAGCAACCTGGACGAATTTTTCATGATCCGCGCGGGCAGCCTGTTCGACCTCATGCAGGAGGAGCCGGACATCGTGGACAACAAGTCCGGCATGACGCCCGGGGAGCAGCTCGGCGCCATCTTCGACGCGGTGCGCCCGCTGTACCAGAAGAAGGAAGCGCTCTTCCACGAGGTGGAGCGGCTGCTGCGCTACCACGACATCTGCGACCTCGGCTACCGGGAGCTTGAAAAGAATGAGCGCGCCTGCGTCAAGCAGTATTACGAGGCGGCCGTCGCGCCGGTGCTCTCGCCGCAGATCGTGGACGTGCAGCATCCGTTCCCGCATCTTGCCAACAAGGTGATCCACGTGGGCGTCATGCTCCGGCACAAGAACCGGGAGGTGTTCGGCGTGCTCCCGCTGCCGGCCGCGCTGCCGGACGTGTTCTATCTGCCCGGCAGCGAGACGCGCTATATCCGGATGGAGAACATCGTGCTCGAATACGCAAAGAAGCTGTTTCACCCCTACGAGGTGCTGGAAAAGACGATCCTGTGCGTGACGCGCAACGCCGACGTGAACCCGGACGACGAGACGTTTGCCGACGAGACGGACTTCCGCCAGCGGATGAAGAAGGTGCTCAACCGCCGCAACCGCCTGGCGCCGGTGCGGCTCGAGCTGTCGAACGCGGTCAGCCCGACGTTCCTCGCCTACCTCAAGGGTCGGCTGGGGCTGGACGACAACCAGATCTATATCACGGACGCGCCGCTGCGCATGGAATACGTCTACGGCCTGATCGCCCGCGCGGGCAAGGGGCGGCAGGGGCCGCAGCTGCTCTACGCGCCCTTTTCGCCGGTCTGGCCGGCGGCCGTGAGCCGCGGCGAGAGCCTGCTCCATCAGGTGGAGCGGCGCGATATCCTGCTCTCCTTTCCGTTTGAGAGCATGGACCCCTTCCTGGCCCTGCTCAGGGAGGCCGGGCGCGACCCGGCCGTCATCTCCATCAAGATCACGATCTACCGGCTCGCCCGCAAGGCCAAGCTCGTGGAATACCTGTGCGCCGCCGCGGAAAACGGCAAGAGCGTGACGGTGCTCATCGAGCTGCGCGCCCGCTTCGACGAGCAGAACAACATCGACTGGTCCGAGCGGCTCGAGGAGGCAGGCTGCACCATCCTCTACGGGTTCGACTCGTTCAAGGTCCATTCCAAGGTGTGCCTGATCACGCGCAGGAGCCGCGGCGGCGTGCAGTACATCACGCAGGTCGGCACCGGCAATTACAACGAGAACACCGCCGCGCTCTACACCGACCTGTCGCTCATCACCGCCAACCAGGAGATCGGGCAGGACGCGGCCGCGTTCTTCAACAACATGTCCATCGGCAACCTGGAGGGGGAATACCGCCACCTGCTGGTCGCGCCGGTGTCGTTCAAGCCCGGCATCCTGCGCCTGATCGACGGGCAGATCGAAAAGGGCGCGGCCGGGCGCATCCTCATCAAGATCAACTCCCTGACGGACGCGGACATCATCGCCAAGCTCTCGGAGGCGTCCCGCGCGGGCGTGCAGGTGCGCATGATCGTGCGCGGCATCTGCTGCCTGCTGCCCGGCGTCCCCGGCAGGACGGAGAACATCCGCATCTCGAGCATCGTGGGCCGGTATCTGGAGCATACCCGGGTTTACTGCTTCGGCGCCGGCGCGGAGATGAAGATGTACATCTCCTCGGCCGACTTCATGACGCGCAATACGGAGCGGCGCGTGGAGGTGGCCTGCCCGATCTATGACGGGCGCGTGCGCGACAGGATTCGCCACATCCTCGAGGCGCAGGAATACGATACGCGCAAGGCCCGCGTCCTGCGGCCGGACGGCGTGTACGCCCGCAGCGAGCAGATGGGCGAGCCGCTCGACAGCCAGCAGCTGCTCATGGACGAGGCGGAGCGGTCGCAGGCGCCGCTCGCCGTGCAGCAGCGGGAGGGCCGCCGGCCCCTGAGGCGGCTCCTGCGCCGCATCAGGGAGGCGTTCGGCCGCTGAACGGGAAAACGCCGCCGCCGGGGCGATAACCCCGGCGGCGTTTGCGTGGGCGGCCTACGGCAGGTCGAACTCGCGGTCGATGAGGCGAAAGACGTTCCGACGGTTCTCCTCGGTATAGGGCAGCTCGCCGTTGTCGAACATCAGCGCCGCGCCGTAGATGATGGAGCGGACGAGAAAGGTCTTGCGCACCTCGACGTCGTGCGGCATGCCGGCGCGGCGGCAGTAGGCGCGGATGCAGCGCATGGTGCCGGCGCTCAGCGCGGCCTTTTCGTGCTGCATCTCGGGGCTGATGTCGTCCTCGCGCAGCATGATGATGGAGCGGAAGTGCGGGTTGTCCATCAAAAAGCGGATGTACTCCACGCTGATCTCCGTCAGCTGGCGGCGCGGGTCGTTCGGATGGGCGGCGATGATGCGCTTTTGGATCGCGTACCACTGCTGGTTGACGTAGCGGACGATGGCCAGCAGGAAGTCGTTCAGGTCGGCAAAATGCTTGTAGGGCGCGGCGCAGGAGACGCCGCACTTCTTGGCCACGCGCCGCAGCGAAAAGCCGCGCACCCCGTGCGCTTCGATCTCCTCGATGCCCGCGAGGATCAGCTCTTCCCTCAGATGGCCGCCGTCCTGCTTTCTCATGCGCCCAGTATAGCACGTCTGCCGCCGCGCGGCAAGGCTGCCGCGCCGGCGTTGACAAATGGCGCGCCATCCCTTACAATGGGGGACGTTAACGGTGTTAACGTCAAATTTTTTCAGGGGGTCCCTATGGCCGACTACATCATCATGACCGATTCCTCCTGCGACCTGCCGGCGGCGATGGCGGCGGAGCTGGAGCTCGAGGTGCTGCCGCTCTCGGTGCTCATCGACGGCAGGAGCTATGTGAACCATCTCGACGAGCGGGACATCACGTTCAAGGACTGCTATGCGGCGCTGCGCGCGGGAAAGAGCGCGACGACCTCGGCGGTGAACGTGGAGGCGTTCGTGCAGGCGATGGAGCCGCACCTTCAGGCGGGGCGCGACATCCTCTACCTGGGCTTTTCCTCGGCGCTGAGCGGCACGTACAACGCCGGCGCGGTGGCGGCGCGGCAGCTCTCTGAAAAGTACCCCGATCGCCGGCTCTACGCGGTCGATACGCTGAGCGCGTCGATGGGGCAGGGGCTGCTGGTGTACCTGACCGTGCAGCAAAAGCGCGCGGGCGCGACCATCGAGCAGGCGCGCGACTATGCCGAGGCGCAAAAGCTCCACCTGTGCCACTGGTTCACCGTGGACGACCTCAACCACCTGCACCGCGGCGGCCGCGTGTCCGCCACGTCCGCGGTGCTCGGCACGGTGCTCAACATCAAGCCCGTGCTGCACATGGACGACGAGGGCCGCCTGATCTTCATGGAGAAGGTACGCGGCCGGCGCAACTCCATCAAGCGCCTGCTCGACAAGATGCGCGAGACGGCCATCGAGCCGGACAAGCAGATCGTGTTCATGTCCCACGGCGACTGCCTGGAGGATGCGGAATACCTGGCCGGCCGCATCCGCGAGGAGTGGAACGTGCAGGACGTGGTCATCAACTATGTCGGCCCGGTCATCGGCGCCCATTCGGGCCCGGGCACGCTGGCGCTGTTCTTCCTGGGCACGCAGCGGTAGCGCGGCGGAGGCGGCTTGAAGCCCTTTGCAGGGGGCGGCGCGGCGGGCGCCGCCCCCTGCGCGCGCCTGCGGCGCGGGAAAGTCGCGCCGTTTTTACAGCCTTTTCGCATTTGGCGCGCGCAAAGCGGTAGCGGAGCGGCCGGGGTTATGCTATACTGTTAGCTTAGGAAGTTATGCAGACAAGGAGCAAGCGATGGGACTGATCGACACCCTGTTTGGCAATACCAGCGAGAGCCGGCTCAAAAAGCTGCGGCCGTATGTGGAGCGCATCAACGCGCTCGAGCCCGCGATGCAGGCCATGAGCGACGCGCAGCTGCGCGCGCAGACGGAGCGCTTTCGCGAGCGGCTCCAAAACGGCGAGACGATGGACGCGCTGATGTGCGAGGCGTTCGCCGCCGTGCGCGAGGCGGCCGTGCGCACCGTGCAGATGCGCCATTTCGACGTGCAGCTGCTCGGCGGCATGGTGCTGCACCAGGGCCGCATCGCGGAGATGAAGACCGGCGAGGGCAAGACGCTCGTGGCCACGCTCCCGGCCTACCTCAACGCGCTCGGCGGCGAGGGCGTGCACGTCGTCACCGTGAACGATTATCTGGCCCGGCGCGACACGCAGTGGATGGGCAAGATCTATCGCTTCCTCGGCCTGTCCGTCGGCTGCATCGTGCACGGGCTGACCGGGGACGAGCGCCGCGCCGCCTACGCGTGCGACATCACCTACGGCACGAACAACGAGTTCGGCTTCGACTACCTGCGCGACAATATGGTCGTCTACCGCGAGCAGATGGTGCAGCGCGCGCTCAACTACGCCATCATCGACGAGGTGGACTCCATCCTGATCGACGAGGCGCGCACGCCGCTGAGCATCAGCGGCGCGGGCGAGGCCTCGAGCGAGCTGTACGAGAAGGCGGACCGCTTCGTGCGCCGCCTCACGCGCGGGGAGAACCTGACCGACCAGAGCCGCAGCGACCAGATCCTGGGCGAGCAGCAGGCCGAGGACGGCGACTACCAGTGCGACATCAAGAAGCGCACCGTGCAGCTCACCGCCGCGGGCGTGGAGAAGGCGGAGAAGTTCTTCGGCATCGAAAGCCTCTCCGACCCGGACAACACCGAGATCAACCACCATATCTTCCAGGCGCTGCGCGCGCACGCGCTGTTCCAGCGCGACAAGGATTACGTCGTGCAGGACGGGCAGGTCATCATCGTGGACGAGTTCACCGGCCGCCTCATGCTCGGCCGCCGCTACAACGAGGGGCTGCACCAGGCGCTCGAGGCCAAGGAGGGCGTGAAGGTCGAGCGGGAGAACCGGACGCTGGCCACCATCACGGTGCAGAACTACTTCCGCATGTACAAAAAGCTCGCCGGCATGACCGGCACGGCCAAGACCGAGGAGTCCGAGTTCATGGACATCTACGACATCGACGTCGTGGAGATCCCGACCAACCGCCCCCTCATCCGCCGCGACGACAACGACGTGGTCTACAACACCGAGGAGGGGAAGTACCGCGCCGTGGTGGACGAGATCGCCCAGGTGCACGCCACCGGGCAGCCGCTGCTGGTGGGCACGATCTCGGTCGAGCGCAGCGAATACCTGAGCGGCCTGCTCAAGCGCCGCGGCATCCGGCACGAGGTGCTCAACGCCAAGTACCACGCCAAGGAGGCGGAGATCGTCGCGCAGGCGGGCAAGCTCGGCCAGGTGACCATCGCCACGAACATGGCCGGCCGCGGCACGGACATCCTGCTCGGCGGCAATCCGGAGTTCCTCGCGCGCCGGGCGCTGCGGCAGGAGGGGCTGGACGAGGCGCTCATCGAGGAGGCCACCGGCCATGCCGAGACGGAGGACGAGGACATCCTCGCCGCGCGGCGGCGCTTCCAGGCGCTGTACGATTCCTTCCGCGTGGAGACGGAGCGCGAGCACGAGCAGGTCGTGGCGCTGGGCGGGCTGCGCATCATCGGCACGGAGCGGCATGAGAGCCGCCGCATCGACAACCAGCTGCGCGGCCGCGCCGGCCGCCAGGGCGACCCGGGCAGCACGCGCTTCTACGTCTCGCTCGAGGACGAGCTGATGCGCCGCTTCGGCGCAGACCGCGGCAGCGGCGCGATGGAAAAGCTCAGCCCGAACGACGATCTGCCCATCGAGATGCGCTTCATCACGCGCCGGATCGAGAGCGCGCAGCGGCGCGTCGAGGTGCAGAACTTCGAGATCCGCAAAAACGTGCTGCGCTACGACGACGTGATGAACAAGCAGCGCGAGATCATCTACGGCCAGCGCCGCCGCGTGCTCATGGGCGAGGACCTGCGCGAGAGCATCCTTGAGATGCTGCGCGCCACCGCCGGCGGCCTTGCCGACGAATACTGCAACGCGCACGCGCCGCGCGAGACGTGGGACGTGCCGCGCCTTGGCGCGCAGCTGGCCGCGCTGTGCGGCGAGGCGGCCGCGGCGCCGCTGATGGAGGCGGGCGAGCAGGCCAGCGGCGAGGCGCTGCGCGCGCGCGCCGTCGCCCATGCCGAGGCGGCGTACGCGAAAAAGGAGGCGGAGGTCGCGGCCGCGGGTGCGGACATGCGCGAGATCGAGCGCGTGGTGCTGCTGCGCACGGTGGACGCGCACTGGATGGAGCACATCGACGCGATGGACCAGCTCCGCCAGGGCATCGGCCTGCGCGCCTACGCGCAGAAGGATCCGGTCAACGCCTACACCAGCGAGGGCTTTGAGATGTTCGACGCCATGGTGGCCGCCATCCGCGAGCAGACGGCGCGCACGATGATGCGCGTGTCGGTGCGCAGGGCGCCGCTCAAGCGCGAGCAGCTGGCAAAGCCCAGCGAGACGCCCGCCGGGGAGGGCGGCCGCACCGTCCGGCGCGAGTCGCGCGCGCAGATCGGCCGCAACTCGCCCTGCCCGTGCGGCAGCGGCAAGAAATATAAGAACTGCTGCGGCCGCGGCTGAGCCGCGCGTGCAGATAAAGCGGGAGTTTTTGGGGAAAAATCGGGAGCTACAGAGCAAAAACGGGAGGAGATGGCAGGCATGATACCCCTTGACGAATACAGGATGCAGGCCGGCGAGGCGCGCGAGAAGCTGCGCGAGGCGGGCGTGTCCATCGATCCGGCGGCGCTGCGGGAGGAGCTGGCCGGCCTTGAGGCGCGCATGGCCGAGCCGGATTTCTGGAACGACGTGGAGGCGGCCAACAAGGTCAACCAGCGCGTGAAGGCGCTGCAGCACCGGCTCTCGCGCTATGAGAAGCTCGTCGCGCAGGGCGAGGATCTGGAGACGCTCATGGAGATGGCCGAGGAGGAGGACGACGAGAGCCTCGCCGAGGAGATCCGCAGCGAGACGGCCGCGTTCGTCGCCAATGTCAACGCGCTCGAGCTGGAGCTGCTGCTCAAGGGCCCCTACGACGCTTGCAACGCCGTGCTCTCGCTCCACGCGGGCGCGGGCGGCACCGAGGCGCAGGACTGGACGGAGATGCTCTACCGCATGTACACGCGCTACTGCGAGAACCGCGGCTGGACGGTGCGCGAGCTCGACCTGCTCGACGGCGAGGACGCGGGCATCAAGTCCGTCACCTTCGAGGTGGACGGCGAGAACGCCTACGGCTACCTCAAGGCGGAGAAGGGCGTGCACCGGCTGGTGCGCATCTCGCCGTTCGACGCGTCGGGCCGGCGGCACACCTCGTTCGCCTCGCTCGATGTGACGCCCATCCTCGACGACGACGCGGGCGACATCAAGATCGACCCGGACGACCTGCGCGTGGATACGTACCGGTCGAGCGGCGCGGGCGGGCAGCACGTGAACAAGACGTCCTCCGCCATCCGCATCACGCACCTGCCCACGGGCATCGTCGTGCAGTGCCAGAACGAGCGCAGCCAGATCCAGAACCGCGAGACGGCCATGCGCATGCTGCGCGGCAAGCTGCTCGAGCTGCAGGAGCGCGAGCGCGAGGCGCAGATGGCCCAGATCAAGGGCGAGATGAAGAAGATCGAGTGGGGCAGCCAGATCCGCAGCTATGTGTTCCAGCCCTACACCCTCGTCAAGGACCACCGCACCGGCGTGGAGAACGGCAACATCCAGGCCGTGATGGACGGGGATCTGGACGCGTTCATCAGCGCGTACCTGGTGCAGTCGTAAAGGGGTGCGGCATGCGGTTTGATTTTGAACTCGTCGGCAAGATCGGTTCCATGGCGCTCATCCGCAGGGAGGACAGCGACATCGACTACAACATCTTCGCCCGCCTCGGGCGCGAGCTGCGCCCGGGCATGATCTGGGTGTCCAGCGGCGCCGTGGAGATCGGCCGGCTCGACTACCTGCGCCGCCAGGGGCGCGAGCTGCTCGGCGACCCGGAGGAGGTCAAGGCCGATTACGCCGCACAGGGCCAGGCCATCCTCATGCAGGAGTACCGCCGCTGCATCCGGCCCGAGTATTCGGTGCGGCAGCTGCTCGTGGAGCACACGCATTTCAACGACGAAGAGCGCAGCGCGCACATCCGCTCGTTCCTGCTGCGCTGCGCCGCGCAGAACGCCATCCCCATCGTCAACTACAACGATTCGGTCAGCGTCGAGGAGGTGCGCAAGATGGAGCTGGCGCACGCGCGCGCGCACGGGGCGCACGCCTTTGAATGCGTGGACAACGACGAGACGGCCGCGGTCATCTGCTCGCTCGTGCACGCGCGCTACCTGGTGCTGCTCACCAGTGTGGACGGCATCTACCGCGACCCGGCCGATCCCGGCACGCTCGTGCCGGCCGTGGAGGGCGCGGACGCGCAGGAGGTGCTCGACGGCCTTGCCGAGCTGCAAAAGAGCTGCGTCGGCGCCAGCCGCGCCGGGGCCAACGGCGCGCGCGCCAAGCTCGATTTCATCCGCGAACCCATCCGCGAGGGCACCACGGTCATCATCGCCAACGCCGCAAACCGCCTCTCGGACGTGCTTTCGGGCGCGTGCCGGCGCACGATCTTCCGCGTGCGGTAGGCCCGGCGGCATGCAGGCGGCGCCGGCTCCCGCCGCGCCGTCTTTTTTTGCGCGCACACGTTCCGCCTGCGCGGCTGAGGCGGGGAAAGGGAGTTTGTCATGGAAAATGCACGGCGGCTGCGGTTCGTGCCGGTCGGCGCGGCAAACCGCGCGCAGGCGGAGCGCATCGCCCCTGCGCCCGGACAGGAGGGCTTTATCGAAAGCGTGCGCGAGTGCCTCGCCGAGGCGGACGCCCTCGCGCTGTGGCGGCCCGTGTGCGTCTACGACGGCGCGCTGCTCATAGGGTTCGCCATGTACGGCCTGTTCCCCACGCCCGCGCCGGGGCGGCTGTGGCTGGACCGGCTGCTCATCGACGGGCGCTATCAGGGCCGGGGCTACGGGCGGCGGGCCGTGGCGGGCCTGATCGAGCGGCTCGCCGCGGAGTACCCGTGCGAGCGGGTCTACCTCAGCGTCTATGCGGAAAACGCGCGCGCCGTGCAGCTCTACCGGCGCTTCGGCTTCCGCTTCAACGGCGAGCGCGACACCAAGGGCGAGCTGGTCATGGAGCGCCGCCTCCGCTGAGCCGCGCCTATTCGCGGCGGCAGAATCCTGTCAGGCCGCGCCCGCGGGGACGGGGCGCCGGATGCAGCGGATGATAAAGCGCCGCGCCGCCCGGCAAGGGCGGCGCGGCGCGCGTGCCTGTACGGGCGGGTCAGCCGTCCGCTTCGTCCGCGCCGCCGGGCGTGGCGGCGCTTTCCAGCAGCGTGCCGTCCGGCAGGACGTAGACCGTCTCGGCCGTCGCGCCGGTGCGGATCTCCACGGCGTAGACCTGGCGGCCGTCCTGCGTGGCATGCTTGATGGTGGTGAGCTCGCCGTTTTCAAACCGGGCGCGGATCGCCTCCACGATCTCGGGCACCGTATCCGCCTCGACCTCCTTGCCCTCGGCAAAATCCGGGATCACGGCCCCCGCGTCCGGGCTGCCGGACGGCCCCGGACTGCCGGGCAGGCCGGGCGAGAGCGGCGCGCTGGGCGCGGCGGTGGGGCGCGCCGTGGCCGCCCCGGTCGGTGCGGGGCTGGGGGAGGCGGTCAGGCCGCTGCACTGGCAGCCGGCCGCAAGGGCCGCCAGCAGCGCCACGGCGAGCGCCAGCATGCTCTTTTTGTTCATCATGATGATACTCCTCCTGCTTCAAATGCCGCCGCGTCGGCGGCGGATCGTTTCAGGCGGTAGTATGCGCAGCAAAGCCCATTCCATGTTTCAAACGCGCTCATAGCGCGCCGGTTCGACAAAAAGACCGCTCCCGCCGTCTTTCTTCGCCTCGATCAGCGCAAGGCGCGGCGGCCGCTCCGGCGCGGCGGCGACCAGCTGCATCCGCTTTGGCTCGAGCCGGTGCGCATCGAGCGCGGCAAACGCGGCGGCAAGGCCCGCCGCCGGGCAGCACAGGAACAGCCGCCCGCCGTTTTTGAGCAGCAGGAAGGCGGCGCGCAGCATCGCCTCGCGCGTGCCGCCCGCGTCGTGGCGGGCAGCGGCGCGCGCCGGGTCCGGGCTCGGCGGCCCGGCGGTGAAATAGGGCGGGTTGCATACGGCCGCGTCGAACGCGCCGTGGCCCAGGCGCGCCGGCGCGTCGCGCGCGTCGAGGGTTAAAAACGCGATGTCCTGCCCGTTCTCCTTCGCCGAGCGCCGCGCCAGGGCGACCAGCCGCGGCTCGATGTCCACGCCCGTGAACGCCGCGCCCGTGAACGCTGCGCCGAGCACGCACAGCACTCCAGTGCCGCAGCCGAGGTCGATCGCCCGCTCGCCCCGGCGCAGGCGCAGGAAATGCGCCAGGTGCACCGCGTCCGCGTCAAAGCGCGGCAGCGCGTCGTCCTGGTAGAGCACGAGCCCTTCGTGTTGCAGGTCGTCCCGGCGGATCATACCGGCAGTATAGCACAGGCGCGCCCGGTTGTGGTATGATGGAGGCGAAAAAACCAGAGCGACGCGTCCGGCAGGGCGCGCTCCGCCGGCGAAAGGAGAGCGCGGAAAGTCA
>URSN01000019.1 GCA_900550525.1 uncultured Eubacteriales bacterium | reverse complement strand
AGGGAATCACGCGGTTGGTAAGCATGGGCTACTCCTCCCCTCGGGCGGCGGCCAGCGCCTGGGCCAGCGTATAGTTGCCCTCGTAGAGCGCGCGACCAGTAATGGCACCTTCAATCGCGCCCTCGCCCACCGCGGCAAGCGCACGGATGTCGTCGAGCGACGCGGTGCCGCCCGAAGCCGCCACCGGACCGCCCGCGCCCGCGGCCACGGCGGACAGGACGGCTGCGCCCGATGCGCCGCCGGTCATTCCCACGCCGCAGGAGGCCGCCGCGCGCGCGCCCAAGCGCCTTTCGCTGCGGCCGGAACCCGCCGTGCGCGCCAGACAGCGCGAGACGGTGCGGCGCATCCCGCATATGGATGAGGAAGAGAAGCATGAGTGAATTTGCCGGCTGCCCGGAGGAGATGTATCAGTTCTTCTGGGAGATCGCGTTTCAGAACAACCGGGAGTTTTTTGAGGCCAACCGCGAGCGGTACCGCCGCGTCGTCCAGCAGCCGATGCTGGCGCTGGCCGGGGAGCTCGCGCCCGCGGCGCTCTCGCTCGACCCGCGCTTCAATGTGCGGCCGTCGTCGGTGGTGTCCCGCATCCGGCGCGACACGCGCTTTACCAGGGACAAGTCCCCCTACCGCGACCATGTATGGCTGGGCTATAAGCCCGCCGGCGCGCGCACGAGCGAGTGCTTCGTGCTCTATGCGGAGTTTGAGCGCGAGCGCTACGGCTACGGCATGGGCATGTATGCGCCGGAGCCCGCGCTCATGGCCGAGCTGCGCGCGCGCATGCTCGCGCGGCCGCAGCGCTTCCTTGCGCTGGTGCAGGCGCCGCGCCTCCAGGCGCGCTTCACGCCGTTTGGCGAATCGTACCGCCGGCCGCGCTTTACCGACTGCCCGGAGGCGCTGCTGCCGTGGGTCAACCGCCGCTCGCTCGGGTTTTCGTTCACCTCCGGCGCGTTGAGCCGGACGTATTCGCCCGCCATCCGGGATGAGCTGCTGGAGGGCTTTGCGCTGCTCAGGCCGCTGTACCGCTTTCTGATGGGGCTGGAGTGAGCTCGTAGATCACGACGGCGCCGTTGTCGAATACGACGGTGCAGTTAGCGTCAAAGTACGCGGTATCGCACTGGTAGTTGGCGCGCTCATACGGGCCGATGTAGACATAATCGATCGAATAGGTCTCCTGCAGGGCGGGCAGGGCTGCCGCGGGCGTTTCAAACAGGCCGCGCAGCGCCTGCTCGCGCGCGCTGTAGTCCACCCCGTGGAAGTAGAGGAACGTGCCCGAGCCGCAGACGATGTTGCGCCCGGTCAGCGCGGCGACGGCGTTGTTGTGGTTGTTGTAGGTGAGGAAGGTGGCGCCGCTTTCGGTGTTCTCCCGGATGAACTCCGCCGCCTCGACCTCCTCTGCGCCGATGAGCTGGTATTCGGACACCCATTCGCGCGCAAGCGTCAGCGTGCCGGAGAGGAACAGCGCCGCGGCGGTCATCCCGGCCAGCAGCCGCGCGCCCGCAAGCGTGCGCTTTTCGGCGCGCAGCCCGTCGCGCAGCCGCCGCCATGCGCGCACGAGCCATTTGGCCACCAGCGCGCACGTATAGGCAAAGCTCACGAACAGCAGCTTGTTGTTGTCGTACGGGTTGGGCTGGAACTGGATGAGCTCCGCCACCGCCCAGACGGCCAGCGCGCCCGCAAACACCGCGCGTTCGCGCCGGCTGGCGTCGAGGAAGGCGACCGGCAGCAGCAGGAACAGCAGCCCCCAGTTCTTGATGTAGAACCAGAGGAACGAATCGCTCACATTGTCCCAGTTCCAGTTGAAGCGCAAAAAGCTGCCCGCCTGGCGGAATGTGAAGCACAGCAGCTGCGGCAGCGCCAGCGCCGCCACGATGAGCGCATACTTGACGTACCAGAGCAGCTGCTCCTTGCCCTCGCGGCGCAGGAGTCTGCGCACGAGGTACGCCGCGCTGACGATGCCCAGCGCCAGGAACGAGTGCGTGTGCACCAGCGGCAGCGCCCCGGCGATGACGCCCAGCGGCAGATACGCGCGCGCATCGCGCTCAAACGCGCCGCGCAGGAGCAGGTACAGGCACGGGAACAGCAGCGCCCAGCCGAACAGCGTCGCCCGCTGCGGGATGAGCATGTCCGCAATGGGGTGTACCCAGCGCAGCCCGTAGTCCGGGTAGTTCGTCGGCGTTTCGTAGAACGCGGTGAACAGCGTTGAGAGCCGGTCGGGCTGGAACTGCGCAAGATCAAAGAAGTAGAAAAAGCCGAACCCGCCGCCCACAAAGAACAGGAGCGCGGCAAGGCAGGCCGCCTTCCTTTCCGTCAGATAGCGCTCAAAGAACAGATAGACGCCCAGCAGCACCAGGCCGTAGGCGAACATGGCCGGCAGCATCGCCGCAAAGCGCAGGTCCGCGCCGAGCACATAGAACGTCGCGCTGATGCTGTCGGAGAGGAACGGGTAGCCCACCGGCGTATCGGGGCAGATGGAGTACATCGGCGGGAACGTGCCCTGTTCGGCGATGCTCGTGATGAAGCCCAGGTGCATGGCCAGATCGCCATAGGTGGACTGGCCGACCCACAGCGCGCCGTCGCGCTCCACGATGGTGTGCGTGGACAGCAGCACGACGCCCAGCACGAACAGCGGCAGCAGCGTATACAGCAGCGGCGCTTCCGCAAGCCAGGGGGCGCGCAGCCGTTCGCGCCGGCGCGCGAGCAGATAGCAGGCGCAGCCGGCCCCCGCGGCCGTGACGAGCGCGAGCAGCTGCGCGGCGGCCGTAAAGCCGATGCAGAACGCCCACAGCGCGGGGAACCAGAGCAGCATCACCAGCGCCGCGACGCAGCCGAGCCACACGCGCACCAGCGGGCGCTCCCCGGCAAAGACCAGCCGGGCGACGGCGAGGCCCGAGAGCACAAAGCAGATAAGATAGGCGGCCGACAGCAGGTCAGGCAGCAAGGCAAACCCCTCCGATCAACATCTCAATGTCCATTAGTATATCAGCCAAAGCGGAACGGGCAAGGGGGCAGCCGATTAAAATTTCCTTTATTTTACGCCGCTCGCGTCCGCAGCCGCGCCATCTTTGCCCGTGCGGCCCGCTTTTTTTCGTGCGCGGCCCGCTTTTTTTTCGTGCGCGGCCCGTTTTTGCGCCGCGGGCCGTATAAGCGCGCCGCCCATCGGGGAAGCATAGGGGCAGGAGGCGCATATGCTGAACTTTCTAAAGGAGAACCGCCGGATACTCCTGTGCACCGCGCTGGCGCTGGCCGCGGGCACGCTGCTTGGCGGCGCGCTGAGCCTGCCGCGCGCGGCGCAGCAGCAGACGGAACCGGCCGAGCAGGCCGGGCGCATTGGCGAGGCGTCGATCCTGCCTGCGACGGCGATCGAGCGGCAGATATGCTATCTGGCCTGCGGCCATCTGACCGAGGGGCCGCTGCCGGATGCGGACGCGCTCGTGGGCATGACGCGGCGGGAGCTGGCGCAGGCGTACCCGGAGGCGGCCATCACAACCTTCACGTCGGAGCGGGTGCGCCTGGTCGTCAGCGCCGAGGGGTACTGCCCGGCGCACCTGCTGCTCATGGCGGACGCCGAGGGCGCGCTCGCCGTCTACCAGATGCAGGAGGATACGCTGCAAATGGAGGCCGTGCTGGCGCTGCCGCTTGCGGCGGACGCGTTCGACGCGGAAACGGCCGCGGCGCTGGCCGCGGGGGTGCCGTTTGATACGATGGATGAGATCAACGCCTATCTGGAGAGCATGGAGAGCTGAGCGGGCCGCCGTTGCCTGACGGCGCGGTTTGTAGTATACTTGGGAAAAGTATACTTACCGGAGGGCGGCAGACGATGACACTTCTTGAACAGGCGCAGCGCGCCAGGGCTGCATCCTATGAGCTGTTGACAACCGATACGCGCGCGCGCGACGGCGCGCTGCTCGCCATGGCGGACGCGCTGGAGGCGGGCGCGGAAGCGATCCTTGCCGCCAACGCGCAGGACCTGGCCGCCGCACGCGCGGCCGGCCGGCGCGAAGCGCTGCTGGACCGGCTGGCGCTTTCCCCCGCGCGCATCGCCGGCATGGCGAACGGCCTGCGCAAGGTCGCGGCGCTGCCGGACCCGGTCGGCGGGGCGGACGCGGTCATACGGCGGCCCAACGGCCTGTCCATCGAGAAACGGCGCGTGCCCATCGGCGTGGTCGGCATCATCTATGAGGCGCGGCCCAACGTCACTGCGGACGCGGCGGGCCTGTGCCTCAAGAGCGCAAACGCCTGCCTGCTGCGCGGCGGCTCGGAGGCGCTTTTGACCAACTGCGCCGTGGTGGACTGCCTGTCCGCCGCGGCTGAGGCGCACCTGCCCGCGGGCGCGGTGCAGCTGGTGCGCGACCCATCGCGCGAGACGGCCGCGCAGATGATGCGTCTCAACGGCTATCTCGACGTGCTGATCCCCCGCGGCGGCGCGGGGCTCATCCGCTCCGTGGTGGAGACGGCCAGCGTCCCGGTCATCGAGACGGGCGCGGGCGTGTGCCACACCTATGTGGACACCGCGGCCGATATCCCGATGGCCGCCGCCATCGTCGCCAACGCAAAATGCTCCCGCCCCTCGGTGTGCAACGCCTGCGAAACGCTGCTGGTACACGAGGAAATCGCCGCGCGCGCGCTGCCGGCCATCGCCGCCGCGCTCGAGGCGGCGCATGCGACCGAGCTGCGCGGCTGCCCGCGCGCCTGCGCCATCCTGCCGCAGGCGCTGCCCGCGACGGAGGAGGACTGGTCGGCCGAATACGGGGATTACATCCTCGCCGTGCGCGTCGTCTCCGGTGTGGAGGAGGCGATCGCGCACATCAACCGCTACGGCACGCACCACAGCGAATGTATCGTGACCGAGCACATCCCGACGGCCGAGCGCTTCCTCAGCGCCGTGGACGCGGCGGCGGTCTATGTCAACGCCTCCACGCGCTTTACCGACGGGGAGGAGTTCGGCTTTGGCGCGGAGATCGGCATCAGCACGCAGAAGCTGCACGCGCGCGGGCCGATGGGGCTGCACGAGCTCACGAGCGTGAAATACGTCGTGCGCGGCGCGGGCCAGGTCCGCTGAAGGAGGCGCGTATGGACGGCATCCGACTCATCGCGCTCGATATCGACCTGACGCTCACCTCGAAAAAGGACGTCATCAGCGCGCGCAACATGGCGGCCATCCGCGCCGCGCAGGAAAAGGGCGTGTTCGTCACCATCGCGACCGGCCGCGGCTTTCTCTCAAGCCGCCGCATCTGGCGCGCGCTGGCGATCGACGGGCCGACCATCCAGTACGGCGGCGCGATGATCGTGCACTCGCCCTCCGGCGAGCCGCTGAAGATCCACGCGCTCGACGCCGGCCTCGTATCGGACGCGCTGGAGGCGGCGCACGCGCTGGGCATCCATGTGCAGATCTTCGAGGGCGACACCGTCGTGACCGAGCGCGACTGCGACTTTTTCCGCTATTACTGCGCGCGCACCGACCTGCCCTGGCGCATCGAACCGGAGCTGAGGCGGATGCGCCACGAGCACATCCCCAAGGTGCTGGCCTATGCCGAGCCGGAGCTCGCGCCCGCATACCGCGACCGCATCGCCGAGGCGCTTGCCGGCCGCGCGGCGGTGACGATCTCGCAGCCGGGCTTCATCGAGATCAACGGCGTGGACGTGTCCAAGGGAGCGGCGCTTGCGGAGCTGGCGGCCATGCGCGGCGTTGCGCGGGCGGACGTGGCCGCCATCGGGGACAGCACGCTCGACCTGAGCATGATCGAATGGGCGGGCTGGGGCGTGGCCGTGGCCAACAGCACGCCGGAGGTGCTCGCCGCCGCGGATCTCGTCGTCCCCGCCTGCGAGGACGACGGCGTGGCCGCGTTCATCGAGGAGCATGTGCTCTGAACGCCCGGCGTTGACAAGCCCGCCCCGCAAACTGTATAATGTTGCGGTTAAGTAACGCATGAGGTGAATGCTATGAAGCGTATGTTCCGTACCTGCGCGCTGCTGGCGGCCCTGCTGCTCGCCGCCGCGGCGCGCGCCGGCTGCGCGGCGCAGGACGAGCGCGTCGCCGCCCGCGTGGGCGACCGCGAGATCACGATGCAGCTGTTCAAAAACGCCTATCTCAACAGCCTGACCTACGCGTCGATCTATTACGACCTGACCACCGACGAGGGCGTGGAGGCGTACCAGGACGATGTGATCAACTCGCTCATCCAGACCGAGATGCTGCTCTACCAGGCGGAGCAGGCGGGCGTGACGCTGAGCGAGGAGGAGGAGGCCGAGGCCGTCGCCGACGGGCAGGCCGACTACGATTCGTTCTACGACAGCTTTCTGGAGCAGGCGGAGCAGGCCGGCGCGACCGACGTGCGCGCCTATGCCAACAAGCTGCTCACCGATACGCTCGTGAGCAACGGCATGACCGTCTCCGAGGCCAAGCAGTCGTACATCGACAGCGCGCGCAACAACATGATCATCGAGAAGATGCAAAACCGCATCTTTGCCGAGGTCGAGCCCACGGAGGAGGAGCTGTACGACATGTACGAGGAGGAGCTCAAGGTGCAGAAGGACCTCTTCGACGAGTCGCCCGCTTCCTATTTCACCTACGACCTGTACGCGGCCTACGGCAACAACTGCATCCCGCTGTACATTCCGGAGGGCTTCATCCGCGTGCGCCAGATCCTCGTGGAGGACGAGGAGACGGCCAACGAGCTGTTGACGCGCCTGATGGAGGGCGAGGATTTTGAGACGCTCCTCAACCAGTACAACACCGATCCCGGCATGGCCGACGAGGCCAACGCCGACGGCTATCTGGTCGGCGAGGGCGCCAACTATCTCGAGGAGTTCCTCGAGGCGGCGCTCGCGCTGGAGAACGACGGCGACATCTCGCCCGTGGTGGAGACCACGAGCGGCTTTCACATCATCAAGCGCCTGCGCGCCGAGCGTTCGCGCGAGATCGCGTACGACGAGGAGAAGGAGACGCTGGACGAGTATTTCACCAGCCTCGCCAAGTCCGAACATTACACCGAGGTGATGGACGCGTGGATGGCGGACGAGTCGCTCGTCACGCGCTATGAGGAGCTGTACCGCACCGTCCGCTGACGGCGCGGCCCGCCAGGCAGATCCCGCAAAAGGCAGCCGCCGCCCGCCGGGCAACCGCCCGCGCGGGCGGCGTTCGTTTGGGGCCGGTCATGGCCGGCGCGGCGATTGTGGCAGAACCGTCCTGGAAAGTGAAGTTTGTTTGAAAACCTGCCGCGCGCTCTTGCACGGCGGCGGAAAGAACGCTATAGTAATATCGTAAGTACTGCGGCAGAGGTTTCGGGATGGCATATATCGAAATGCGGGACGTCAAAAAGCAATACCACATGGGCGAGGTCGTGATCGACGCGCTCAGCGGCGTGACCTTCCAGGTGGAAAAGGGCGAGCTGTGCGTGGTCGTCGGCCCGTCCGGCGCGGGCAAGACGACGCTTTTGAACATCCTGGGCGGCATGGACAGCGCCACCAGCGGCGAGGTGATCGTGGACGGCGCGCATGTGGAGCAGTACGGCAAGCGCGAGCTCACGCTCTACCGCCGCAGCGTGGTGGGCTTTGTGTTCCAGTTTTACAACCTCGTGCAGAACCTGACGGCGCTTGAGAACGTCGAGCTGGCGGCGCAGATCTGCAAGGAGCCGCTGCCGGCGGAGCAGGTGCTCGAGCAGGTGGGCCTGCGCGAGCGGATGCAGAATTTCCCGGCGCAGCTCTCCGGCGGCGAGCAGCAGCGCGTGTCCATCGCGCGCGCGCTGGCGAAAAACCCCAAGCTCATGCTGTGCGACGAGCCGACCGGCGCGCTCGACTATCAGACGGGCAAGCAGGTGCTCACGCTCTTGCAGGATACCTGCCGCAAGCAGGGCATGACCGTCATCATCATCACGCACAACGCCGCGCTCATGCCCATGGCCGACCGCGTGATCCGCGTGAAGAACGGCACGATCTCCGAGCAGTATCTCAACGACAAGCCCGTGTCCATCAGCGAGATCGAGTGGTAATATGGCACGCAGCGGACGCAGAAGGGGCTTAAAGACGCGGTATCTGTGGCTGAATCTCCTGCGGGAGATCCGGCACACGCTCATGCGCGCGCTCTCCATCTTCGGCATCGCCGCCATCGGCGTGGCGTTTTTCACCGGCATCCGCGCCGCGGGGCCGGACATGAAGGTGACCGCCGACGCCTATCTGGACAAATCGCGCCTGCCGGATATCACCGCTCTGTCCACCGCCGGTCTGACTGCGGACGATATCCACGCGCTCGAGGAGATTCCCGGCGTGGAGGCCGTGGAGCCCGTGCTCACGGCGGATGCGATGATGCAGCGCACCGACGGCGGCGATACGGAGATCAACCTGCACCTGATCTCGCTGCCGTTCCCGGAGCTGCTCGAGTATCCCATGTCGTTCACCATCCTGCCGGATTACGGCATTGACGATGGCGGCGACCATCTCGACAGGCTCGATGTGATCTCCGGCCGCCTGCCGGAGGACGACCACGAGATCGCGCTCGACAGCCAGCTCGCTGACCGCGGCTTTGCCATCGGCGACAGCGTGACGCTGACCACCTCCGGCGGCACGGTGGAGCTGTATGTGACGGGCTTTGTCGAGTCCGCGCGCTATATCTCCACGTTCGACCGCGGCACGAGCACCATCGGCAGCGGCAAGAGCGACGGGTTTGCCTACGCCTCCGGCAACGCCATCGCAAAGCTCGGCTCGCGCATGCCCATGATGGCCATGTTCGCCGCGCGCTATACGCAGGTGGAGATCGCCGTTGCCGGCGCGCAGGAGCTCAACTGCTTCAGCGAGGAATACGAGCGCCTCGTGGACGAGGTCGTGCAGCGCATCGAGGCGTACGGCGACACGACCGAGGCCACCTGGTATGTGCAGACGCGCAGCACGAGCCCCGGCTATGCGGACTATTCCGCCAATACGGACCGCATCTCGGCGGTCGGCACGTTCTTCCCGCTGTTCTTCCTGCTCGTGGCGGTGCTCGTCGCGCTCACGACGATGACGCGCATGGTTGAGGAGCAGCGCGTGCAGATGGGCACGCTCAAGGCGCTGGGCTACTCGCAGGGCGCCATCGTGCTGCAATACCTGATGTATGCGGTCATCGCCAGCCTGTTCGGCAGCGTGCTGGGCAGCCTGCTGGGCTTCTGGCTGTTCCCGACGGTCATCGGCTCGGCCTATGCGATCATGTACCGCCTGCCGGATTTCCAGACGCCGTACTGGGCGGATATCGCGTCCGTGTCCATATTGGCGGTCATGGGCTGCATCACGCTGGCCGCCGCCATGGCGAGCGTGGCGACGCTGCGCGAGGTGCCCGCCTCGCTCATGCGGCCCAAGTCGCCCAAGCCCGGCAAGCGCATCATCTTTGAGCGCATCCCGTGGCTCTGGAAGCGGCTGAACTTCACCGCCAAGGTCACCGTGCGCAACCTCATCCGCTACAAGAAGCGCTTCTGGATGAGCGTGGTCGGCATCGCGGGCAGCTGCGCGCTGATGGTCACGGGCTTTGGCCTGTCCGACTCCATCTACGGCATCGCGGATAAGCAGTTCGAGCAGATCTGGAGCATGGACGTGCAGGCGTACACCTACGACCCCATGCCGGCGGAGGATTTTTCCGCCCTGATCGAGGCGCAGAACGACGGCTCCATCCAAAACGTCGCCTTCTGCTACGACAAGACCGTCAAGGGCGGCGCGAAGGACGGCGACGTGGACCTGGCCGAGGTGCACATGTTCGCCGTGCACGACCCGGAGGCCTTTGCCCGGCTGGTGCAGCTGCGCGACCTGCATGGCAACCCGGTCGAGCTGACGGACGGGGGCGTGGTCATCACGCAGAAGCTGGCGGAGAACTACGGCCTCTCCGCCGGGGATACGCTGCTGCTGGAGAGCGGCTCGACCGAATACGAGGTGCCGGTCGCGGCGGTGGTGGAGAATTACGTCTACCACTACGCGTATTTCACCCCCGCCCTCTATGAGCGCGTGACCGGCGAGACGCTCACCTACAACGGCGTGCTCGCCAACATCGACGGGCTGACCGAGGACAACCAGGACGCCTGGGCACAGCGGCTGCTGAGCGACACGCGCGTTTACACCGTCGTGTTCCTCAGCGACATGTTCGACACCATCTGGGACAGCCTGAGCGTGCTCAACTACGTGGTGGGCATCCTCATCCTCTCGGCGGCCGTGCTGGCGTTTGTGGTCATGCTCAACCTCACGAACATCAACATCACCGAGCGCCGCCGCGAGCTGGCCACGCTCCAGGTGCTGGGCTTTACCGACCGGGAGATGTACGACTACGTGTTCCGCGAGAACAATTCACTCGCGGTCATCGGCTCGCTGCTGGGCCTCGTGCTCGGGCGCGTGCTGCATCAGTTCGTCATCATCACCTGCGAGGTGGATATGGTCATGTTCGTGCGCGACATCAAGCCGCTGAGCTTTGTGTACAGCTTCGCGCTGACCATCATATTCTCGCTGGGCGTCAACCTGATGATGCGGCGCAAGGTGCGCTCCATCGACATGGTGGAGTCGCTCAAGAGCGCGGAGTGACGCTCCGGCGGCAAACGGACGGACAGGAAATGGAGTGAACGCAACCATGAAAAGAAGCGTGCGGATCATCGGGCTCGTACTGGCGCTGCTGTTCCTGCTGGGCGGCGGCGCAGGGCTCGTTGCGGCGATCATCGGAGGAGGTGCGGCATGATGAGACGGTGGGCCATGCGCGCGGCGGCGCTGCTGCTTGCGCTGCTGCTGCCGGCCTGCGGCGCGCTTGCGGCGCAGGCGGAGGAAACGCCCGTGCCCGACGCCACGCCTGCATCCGACGCCGCGGCGGCGTCAACGCCCGGTGCGTCCGCCGCGGCCTCGGCCTCGCCGTCGCCCGCGCCGGAGGCGCTCGAGCGCAGCGAGACGGTCTATGTGACGGCCGCGGCCACGGGCGAGGTATCGTCGGTGCTGTCGAGCGTGTACATCGTCTACCCGGACGGCCGCGCGGAGATCACGGATACCGCCCGCCTGACGGACGTGCACAACGTCCTGGCCAACGACAGCCCCGAGCAGCAGGGCGACGCGTACTCCTTCCATGCCGATGGGGACGATGTGTGCTACCAGGGCGCGTCCGCCGATCCGCTGCCGTTTACCATGGAGGTCAGCTATACGCTCGACGGCGCGCCCATCGACCCGGAGGCGCTCGCGGGCAGGAGCGGCCGCGTGGGCATCGACATCACCTATGAAAACCTTCTGAGCAACACCGTGGAGACCGACAGCGGCGCGCTCACGCTGTATACGCCGCTGAGCGTCATCACGGTCATCACGCTCAACGACGGGTTTTCCGCCGAGCCGTGCGACAACGCGCACAGCCTTTCGGAGGCGGGCAGCGTCTCCGTCATCGGGATCACGTTCCCCGGCCTTGCGCACAACCTCGACACCGACCCGGTGGACGAGCTGAGCAACGGCCTGCACCTGGAGGCGGACGTGACCGGCTTTGAGCTGGATTCCATCATGGCCATCGTCATGCCGGACATCGTCGACGCCAAGGACCTCGAGCGCGTGGACGACCTGCGCGAGCTGGTGGACGGCGTGGATACGCGCGCCGACTCGGCCGGGCAGCTCGCCTCCGGCGCGTCGAGCCTCTCCGGCGGCCTCGGCACGCTCTCGGACGCGGTCGCCGAGGTGTCCGACGGCATGGCGTCCCTGGCCGGGGAGGTCTCGTCCGCCGTGGCCGGGCTCGACGCGGCGCAGATGCAGCAGAAGCTGACCGCCTCCATCGACGAGGCCATCTCGCTGATCGACCGCCTGCAGGGCGGCAGCGCGGACGCGGCGGCGGACGCCGTGATCGCCGCGCTCGGCGGCGCGCTCACGCCGGAGCTCGAGGCGCAGGTCCGCGCGGCCGTCAAGGACGCCTGGAACAGCCAGACCGGCGGCGCATATGACGAGCTGGCGCAGATCCGCAGCGAGCTCGTCGCGCTCAAGGGCCAGCTGTCCGACATCGACCGGATCGTGGACCTTGCCAACCAGCTCAACAGCGGCGTGCAGTCCCTCGCCTCCGCCAAGGAGCAGATCGCCGGCGGGATGGAGAGCTCCGCCTCCGGCGCGCGCAGCCTGGCGAGCGGCCTCAGGCGCTTCTGCAACGAGGGGATGGACGAACTGGTGGAGAGCACCGAGGGCATCGCCCTCGCGCTCGACCGCAAGGACGCCATGCTGGCGCTGGCCGAGGCGTATACCAGCTTCTCCGGCGATCCGGCGGCCTCCACGGGCTCGGTGCGCTTCATCGTGACGACGGACAGCGTCTACGTCCCGCGCGTCACGCCCGCGCCCTCGCCGGAACCGGTGGAGGAGGAGCCCGGGTTCTTTGCCCGCATCTGGGACTGGATCACCGGCCTGTTCGGCGGCTGAGCCCCTGAAACGGCTTTTTGAGCGCCCCGCCCGTGCGGGGCGCTGTTTTGCGCGCGGCGGCAGGCGCGCCGCGTGCGGCCCTGCCTGGGGCGCCCCGTGCGCGGCGTCCGCGCCGGTTGCGCCCTGCGGGGGACGGAAACGGCGCGTTTGCGCCGCACGTTTTTTCACATTTTCTCCTTATTTGGCGATTGACTTCCAGCAGGCCGCTGGGTATAATAGGTTTAGCACTCAACGAGATAGAGTGCTAACAAGAAGGTTTTCAAACTGCACAGGAGGTCTTGTTCTATGAAACTCAAACCGTTGGCTGATCGCGTGGTCATCCAGAGCCTTGAATCGGAAGAGGTCGTCAAGGGCGGCATCATCCTGCCCGGCAGCGCCAAGGAAAAGCCGCAGATGGCGGAAGTCGTCGCGGTCGGCCCCGGCGGCGTGGTGGACGGCAAGGAGGTCACCATGTACGTCCATGCGGGCGATAAGGTGATCTATTCCAAGTACGCCGGCACCGAGGTCAAGCTGGACGACAAGGAATATATCGTCGTGCGCCAGAACGACATTCTGGCCATCGTGGAATAACAGCAAGGAGGAATTGACTTATGGCGAAGCAGTTGAAATATGGCGAGGATGCACGGCGCGCCCTGGAGCAGGGGCTCGACCAGCTGGCCAATACCGTTAAGATCACGCTGGGGCCGCGCGGCCGCAACGTGGTGCTCGATAAGAAATACGGCGCTCCGCTCATCACCAACGACGGCGTGACCATCGCCAAGGAGATCGAGCAGGAGGACCCGATTGAGAACATGGGCACGCAGCAGGACAAGAAGGTCGCCACCAAGACCAACGACGTCGCGGGCGACGGCACCACCACCGCCACGCTGCTGGCGCAGGCGATCGTGCGCGAGGGCATGAAGAACGTTGCCGCCGGCGCCAACCCGATGGTGCTGCGCCGCGGCATCGAGGCGGCCGTGGAGGAGACGGTCGAGGGCCTCAAGGAGATCTCCAAGCCCGTCAGCGGCAAGACGGCCATCGCGCAGGTCGCGTCCATCTCCGCAGGCGACGAGAAGGTCGGCCAGCTCATCTCCGACGCGATGGAGAAGGTCGGCAACGACGGCGTCATCACCGTCGAGGAGAGCAAGACCATGAAGACCGAGCTCAACGTGGTCGAGGGCATGCAGTTTGACCGCGGCTACGCCTCCGCCTACATGGCGACCGATATGGACAAGATGGAAGCGGTGCTGGACGATCCGGTCATCCTCATCACGGATAAGAAGATCAGCAACATCCAGGAGATCCTGCCCATCCTGCAGCAGGTCGCGCAGACGGGCAAGAAGATGCTCATCATCGCCGAGGACGTCGAGGGCGAGGCGCTGGCCACGCTGGTGGTCAACAAGCTGCGCGGCACGTTCACGTGCGTCGCGGTCAAGGCCCCGGGCTTTGGCGACCGCCGCAAGGCCATGCTGCAGGATATCGCCATCCTGACGGGCGGCCAGGTCATCTCCGAGGAGCTGGGCCTGGAGCTCAAGGACGCCACGATGGATATGCTCGGCCGTGCCCGCCAGGTCAAGGTGGACAAGGAGAACACCGTCATCGTCGAGGGCGCGGGCGACAGCAAGGACATCGCTGCCCGCATCTCCTCCATCCGCAAGCAGATCGAGGATACGACCTCCGATTACGACCGCGAGAAGCTCCAGGAGCGCCTGGCCAAGCTGGCCGGCGGCGTGGCGGTCATCGCCGTCGGCGCTGCGACCGAGGTCGAGATGAAGGAGATGAAGATGCGCATCGAGGACGCGCTCAACGCGACCCGCGCGGCCGTGGAGGAGGGCATTGTCCCGGGCGGCGGCGTGGCGCTGATCAACGCCATGGGCCGCGGGCAGAAGCTCGCCGAGAAGTCCACCGGCGACCTCAAGACCGGCGTGCAGATCGTGCTGCGCGCGCTTGAGGAGCCCGTCCGCCAGATCGCGGCCAACGCGGGCGTGGAGGGTTCCGTCGTCGTGGAGAACATCAAGCGCGAGAACAAGCCGGGCTACGGCTATGACGCCGCCACCGATACCTACGGCATGATGGTGGATAAGGGCATCGTGGACCCGACCAAGGTGTCCCGCAGCGCGCTTCAGAACGCCGCCTCCGTCGCCGCGATGGTGCTCACCACCGAGAGCCTCGTGGCCGACATCCCGACGCCGCCGGCGGCCCCGGCTGCCCCGGGCGGCATGGACGGCGCAGGCATGTATTGATCAACGGCCCGTCACACGGCGGGCGGACGCGGGCGCGGCAGCCATGCCGCGCCCGCTTTTTCCGTTCCGCGCCCGCCGCCGCGCCAACGTCCAAATGACGCCCGTGCCGAACGCCGTGCCCGTCACAGCCCGCCGCACATACACGCGCCCGGGCGGAATTGCGTTTTCCGGTTGCCACCGCGCAGGGAGTATGCTATGCTATCTGTGTAGGCGCCGGGCGCCGGTACGGCGCGCGCGGCGCGAGGGGAAAGAGGGGAAAGGGATATCGGGCTCCGCCTGCCATGATCGAGTTTACGATTCGCCAACTGGAGATCTTCGTCACGGTCGTCGAAAAGAACAGCTTTTCACGGGCCGCGGAGGCGCTTGCGCTTGCGCAGTCCACGGTCAGCGGCCACATCAGGGGCTGGAGGAGGCGCTCTCGCTCGTGCTGTTCGTGCGCGATGCGAAAAAGCAGATCCGCCTGACGGAGCGCGGCCGGGAGGTCTATGCGCTGGCCAAGCCCATCGTGGACCAGTGCCGCGTGATGAGTGAGGAGCTGCTGGTCCAGCCGGATGCGCGCGAGCTGTCCATCGCCGCCTCGACGGACGCGTTTGAATATCTCCTGCCCGACCTGATGACCGCCTATCAGCGCACCCATGCGGGCTGCCGCTTCCTGCTGGTCAACGGCGACAGCGCGTTCGTGCACGAGCAGCTGCGCGCGCGCCATGCGCGCATCGGCTTTGTCGGCACGGCGCTCGATCGCGAAACGCTGACCTACCGGCCCGTCTGCCGGGACAAGCTCGTCATGATCACCCCGAACAACGAGCGCTACCGCGCCTTTCAGCGTGCGGGCGCCTATGGCCGGGACCTGCTCGGCGAGCCGATGATCGTGCGCGGCGGCGGCTCCGGCACGCGCAAGGAGTTCGACCGCTATCTGCGCTCGCTCGGCCGCGATCAGCAGTCGCTCCAGATCGTCGCCCGCATGAATCAGGCGGACGCGGTCGCCAGCTCCGTCGCGGGCGGGCTGGGCGTGGCCGTCATATCCGAAATGGCCGCCCGCCGCTACGCCAACAGCGGCGAGCTGCTCGTGTTCCACCTCGACGCGGAGGGCGCGTACCGCAACATCTATCTGGCTCACCGCAAGGATATCCTCTTTGGCCGGGCGGAGCGGGAGTTCATCGAGTTCGCCGTCGCCCACATCCGGAGCGTCCACGGCTGAGGCGCGCGCAGCGCCCGCCCGGTCGCGCCGCTGCCGGAGGTGCCGTGCGGCCGGCAAACGGCCGGCAAGGGGCGATCCCTCAAAAACCAAAGCGCGCCGCGGGTAATCCCGCGGCGCGCCTGTCTTTGGCCGCCTGCTCAGCTGAGCTCGAACATGCCCATGTAGAGCTGGTAGTATTTCCCCTTCTGCGCGAGCAGGTCGTCGTGGTCGCCGCGCTCGATGATCTGCCCGTGCTCGAGCACCATGATCGCGTTGGAGTTGCGCACGGTCGAGAGACGGTGCGCGATGACGAACACCGTGCGCCCGGCCATCAGCCGGTCCATGCCCATTTCGATCAGGCGCTCGGTGCGCGTATCGATGGAGCTGGTCGCCTCGTCCAGGATGAGCACCGGCGCGTTGGCGACCGCCGCGCGCGCGATGGCCAGCAGCTGCCGCTGCCCCTGCGAGAGGTTGGCGCCGTCGCCCGTGAGCACGGTGTCGTACCCCTGCGGCAGGTGTGTGATGAAGAAGTGCGCGTTGGCCAGCTTGGCCGCGGCTTCGATCTCCTCGTCCGTGGCGTGCAGGTTGCCGTAGCGGATGTTGTCGCGCACGGTGCCGGTGAACAGGTGCGTATCCTGCAGCACCATGGACAGCGAGCGGCGCAGGTCGTCCTTGCGGATGTCCTTGACGTCGATGCCGTCGTAGGTGATGCGGCCGTGCTGCACGTCGTAGAAGCGGTTGATGAGGTTTGTGATGGTCGTCTTGCCCGCGCCGGTGGAGCCGACAAAGGCGATCTTCTGGCCCGGCTTTGCATAGAGCGAGACGTCGCGCAGCACGTCGTGGCCCTCCTCATACGCGAACGTCACATGGTCAAAGCGCACGTCGCCGCGCAGCTCGACCAGGCGGAAGCCATGCTCCGCCTCCGCGTTCGGCACCTTCCAGGCCCACGTGCCGGTGTAGGACGGCGATTCAGCGAGCGTCCCGTCCTCGCCGCGCGCGGCGTACACCATCGTCACATGGCCGTCGTCCACCTCCGGGACGCCGTCGATCAGCTCAAAGATGCGCTCCGCGCCCGCAAGCGCGTTGAGCAGGCTGTTGAACTGCTGCGAGATCTGCGTCAGGGGGTTTGTGAACTGGCGCGTGTACTGCAAAAACGCGGCGATGGTGCCGAGGTCCATCAGTCCGGCGATGGCAAGCCCCGCGCCGGCGGCGGAGGAGACGGCGTAGAGCACATAGCTGAGGTTCCCCATGATCGGCATGAGGATCATCGCAAACGTCATGGCCGCGGTGGAGTCGCGCCGCAGGCCTTCGGACAGGACGGAGAAATCCGCCTGCACCTTTTCCTCATGGCAGAACACCTTGACCTCGCGCTGCCCCTCGATCATCTCCTCCACATACCCGTTGGCGGCGGCCAGCGCGGCCTGCCGGCGGGAGAAGAAATGGGCCGAGCGCTTGCCGATGAACTTCACGATGAACAGCATCAGCACGAACATCACCAGCACGATCAGCGTCAGCAGCGGCGTGAGGACGAACATCATCGTCAGCACGCCGATGACGGAGATCGTGGATACGATCAGCTGCGGCAGGCCCTGCCCGAGCATCTCGCGCATGGCGTCGGTGTCGTTGGTGAAGCGGCTCATGATCTCGCCGTGCGTGCGCGTGTCAAAGTATTTCAGCGGCAGCGCCTGGAGCCGCTCGAACATCTCGCAGCGCACGGTCTTGAGGATGCCGGTGGCCACGTTGATCAGCAGCCGGTTGCCCACGAACGTGCCCAGCGCGCCCAGCACATAGATGCCCGCGAGCGCGAGCACCGTGCCCAGCACGGGCAGCATGGAGGAGCCGCCCTGCTCGAACAGCGCCGCGATCTGGTTGAACAGGGGCTTGAGCAGGTAGGTGCCCAGCACGCTGGCGGCCGAGGAGATGATCAGGCTCGGGATGATGATGGCCAGCAGCCCGCTGTACTTTTTGAGATAGCGCATCAGGCGCAGGAAGGTGTGCTTGGCGTTTTTCGGCTTTGCGTATGCGTTTCTCTGCGGACCGGGCATGTTACGCCACCCCCTTCTGCTGCGAATGGTAGACTTCCTGATAGATCTGGTTCGTGGCGAGCAGCTCCTCGTGCGTGCCCACCGCGTCGATCTCGCCGTCGTGCATGACGATGATGCGGTCGGCGTCCATGACGGAGGTGATCCGCTGCGCGATGATGAGCTTGGTCGTATCCGCCAGCTGCGTGCGGAACGCATGGCGGATGGCCGCGTCGGTCGCGGTATCCACGGCGGAGGTGGAGTCGTCCAGGATCAGGATCTTGGGGGACTTGAGCAGCGCGCGCGCGATGCACAGCCGCTGCTTCTGCCCGCCGGAGACGTTCACGCCGCCCTGGCCGAGCACGGTGTCGTACCCGTCGGGGAAGCTCATGATGAAGTCGTGCGCGGCCGCGGCGCGGCAGGCCGCCTCGATCTGCTCCTGCGTGGCGTTCTGGTCGCCCCAGCGCAGGTTGTCGCGGATCGTGCCGGAGAAGAGCACGTTCTTTTGCAGCACCATGCCGACGTCGCCGCGCAGCGATTCGATCTTATAGTCGCGCACGTCGCGGCCGCCGACGATCACCTCGCCGGAGAGCACGTCGTACAGCCGCGGGATCAGCTGCACCAGCGTGGTCTTGGACGAGCCGGAGCCGCCGATGATGCCGATGACCTCGCCGGAGCGGATGGACAGGTTGATGTGCGAGAGCACGAGGTTGTTCGGGTCGTCCGAATAGGAAAAGCACACATCGCGGAACTCGATGCTGCCGTCCGCGGGCACGACGTCCGCGCTCTCCGGCCCGTCCTTGATGACCGGCACCTCGGTGAGCACCTCATAGATGCGCTTGGCGGAGGCCGAGGAGAGCACGAAGTTGACAAACGCCATCGTGATCATCATCAGCGACATGAGGATCTGCGAGATGTACGCGATGAAGCTCATCAGGTCGCCCGCGGCCAGCTGCCCGTCGATCACGTGCCCGCCGCCGAGCCAGATGACCGCGATGATGCACGCGTACATGGTGATCTGCATCAGCGGCGAGGAGATGACCAGCAGCCGCTCGGCGCGCTTTTGCGCCTGCTTGACCGCTTCTGCGCTGCGGGTGAACTTGTCGATCTCGTAATCCTCGCGCACGAACGCCTTCACCACGCGGATGGCGATCAGGTTCTCCTGCGCGTCGGCGTTCATCTGGTCGTATTTTTTCAGCATATCGTTGAAGCGGGGATACGCCATGCGCGAGATCACCGCCATCGCGATGCCGAGGAACGGGATGGCCGCAAACATGATCAGCGACAGCCGCGGGCTGATGTGGAAGGCCATGATCGTCGCCAGCACCAGCATCAGCGGCGAGCGCGCCATCAGCCGGATCATCATCTGGAACGACTGCTGCACGTTGGTGATGTCGTTGGTCAGGCGCGTCACAAGCGAGGCGGTGGAGAACTTGTCGATGTTCTTGGCGGAGAACGCCTCCACGCAGCCAAACAGCGCCAGGCGCAGGTTCTTGGCCGCGCCGTTGCTGGAATAGACCGCAAAGCGCGCGCCGAGCGCGCCAAAGAGCAGCGCGCCCATCGCCATGAGCACCATCAGAGCGCCGGTGCGCAGCACGTAGGGCAGGTCCTTGTTCGGGATGCCGATGTTGATGATGTTGGCCATGAGCAGCGGGATGAACACCTCGAGGATGACCTCGCCGGCGACCATGATGGGGGTAAGGATCGTGGTGTGCCAGTACCCGCGTACATAGCCGAGCAGCTTTTTAATCATGCTTTTTCTCCTTCCAGGGGGGATTGAGGGATACGCCGTCGTCGTTGATGTTGTCGATCATGCGCTCGAGCAGGGCGGCAAGCTCGCACAGCTCCGCCTCGGAAAATCCGCGCAGGGTCTCCTCGTTGAGCTGGTCGAAGCTCTCGCGGTGCTCGCGGGCAAGCGCCACGCCCTCAGCGGTGGCGTACAGGCGGTTGCAGCGCAGGTTTTCCTCGTCCACACGCTTTTCGATCAGCCCGGCCCGCTGCAAACGCTTGGTGGACTGCGCGATGGACGCGGGCGTGACCATCAGCCGGCTTGCCAGCTGGTGCTGCGTGCACCCCGGCGACGCGATCACACACTCGAGCACGGGCAGCTGTCCCACGTGCAGCGCGCAGCCGCTCGTGCGCTCGCGCAGGCGTTTGCCGCGCAGCACGTTGAGCAGCATCAGCCTGCCGATGACGTTCCAGCAGCCGTCCAAACCGGTTCCCTCCTTTCAAATGATAACCGCTTAACTATTAAACGCTAACGCTGTTCATCATAGCAGTATGGACGGGATCTGTCAAGCGGAATTTACTGCGCGCGCCGAAAGGAATTGTGAAAAGATTGCGGGCATGGTACAATACCGGTATGCCGCCGCGCGGGGGAACGGCGCGGCACGAACGGGAATTGGAGTATGAAGAAAAAGATCAACGGCAACACCGGCGGCGTGCGCGAGGTGCTGCTTGCCGAAATGGAATCGCTCTATGCGATGGAGCAGGGGCAGGATACGTTCCTCTCCGACGAGCTGTGCGCCGCGCTGGCGCGCTATACGGGGCTGATCGGGCGGGAGATCCTCGTCTACATCAGCCGCAGCGGCAGCGTCGAGGAGGTGCGCATCGGCGACGACCACACCGTCTCCATGCCGGAGCTGCGCCTTGTGCGCAACGCCGACCGGCTCTGCGGCGGGCGCTGCATCCATACGCATCCGCGCGGCAGCGGCCTGCGCTCCGATGTGGACGCCGGCTCGCTCGCCTCGCTGCGGCTCGACGCGATGGCGGCCATCGGCGTGACGGAGGACGGGCGCGCCACGAGCGTATGCGCCGGCTTTCTGGGCGAGCAGGAGGGGGACCGGCGGCAGACCGTGCTCTTTGGCCCCATGCGCGCCTATCATCTGCCGCAAAAGCAGCTCATGGACGCCATCTGCGAGGCGGACGCGCGCTTTGCCGTCAGCGCCTTTTCCGTGTCCGCCGCCCGGCCGGACCGGGCGATCCTCGTGGGCATCGAGGGGACGGACGGGTACGATACGCTCGGCGAGCTCGCCGCCCTTGCGGAAACGGCCGGGGTGCAGGTCGTCGGCCGGTCGCTCCAGCGGCGGCGCGCCGTGGACAACGCGACCTACATCGGCACGGGCAAGGCGGACGAGCTCTCGCTCGACGTCAACGCGCTCGAGGCGGACCTGGTCATCTTTGACGACGAGCTCTCCGCCGTGCAGATGCGCAATCTGGAGCAGGCGCTCGGCGTGCCCATCATCGACCGCACCATGCTCATCCTCGAGATCTTCCGCAGCCGTGCCGTGACCAACGAAGGCAAGCTGCAGACTGAGCTGGCGCTCCTGCGCTACCGTCTGCCCCGCCTGCAGGGCATGGGCGAAAGCCTGAGCCGTCAGGGCGGCGGCGGTGGCGGCGGCGGCGGCGCCCGCCGTGGTGCCGGTGAAACGAAGCTTGAGCTTGACCGCCGCCACGT
>URSN01000018.1 GCA_900550525.1 uncultured Eubacteriales bacterium | reverse complement strand
AGGTCGGCGCCCATGCCGGCCACGTCGCCCACGTTGTCGCCCACGTTGTCGGCGATGACGGCGGGGTTGCGCGGGTCGTCCTCAGGGATGCCCTGCTCCACCTTGCCCACCAGGTCCGCGCCGACGTCGGCCGCCTTGGTGTAGATGCCGCCGCCCACGCGGCTGAACAGCGCCACGAGGCTCGCGCCCAGGCTGAAGCCCGTCAGGATGTTCGTATCCTGGAAGGCCAGGTAACAGGCCGTCACGCCGAACAGGCCGAGGCCCACCACGCACAGCCCCATCACGGAACCGCCGGTGAACGCGGTGCGCAGCGCGGCGATCTCGCTCTCCTGCGCGGCCTGCGCGGTGCGCGCGTTGGAGGTGGTGGCGCTGCGCATGCCGATAAAGCCCGCCAGAAGCGACAGCGTCGCTCCGCACACGAAGCTGATCGCGACGCGCCAGCCCATCGACGGCAGCAGCAGGAAGATCACCGCCAGCGCGGCGACGAAGATGGCGACCACGCTGTATTCGCGGCGCAGGAAGGCCATGGCGCCGTTGCGAATGAAGCCGGATATCTCCGTAATGCGCGCATCCAGCACCGGGATGCTGCGGTTTTTCATCAGGAACAGGGCGGCGAGCAAAAGCGATAGCACAGCTGCCGCCAAGGCAACATAAAGCCCGTACATTTTCAGTTATCTCCTTACCGTTATTTTCGAGGGGAAAGGGGAAGAGAGCGGGTCACGCGCCGCCGGGGCTGCCGCCCGGGCGGTCCGCCGGAGGGTATGCGGCGGATCGCCCCGACAGCCTTGCGCACGGGCAGCGCCAGTGCGCGGACGCCGGCGCCCGGGGCGGGAGGCCCCCCCCACATCTCCCGTTGCCGTACGCCGCGTCCCGTTATCGGATCTCGTCCAGCCTTACCGGACGGTGCTCCGCCAGGGAACGCTTGCAGGCCAGCGCGATGCGGATGGACATCAGCCCGTCGATCAGGCCCGCCTCCGGCTCCGAGCCGGTGACGATGGCGTTGACGAACGAGGCAATCTCCGCCTGGTAGGCGCCCATGTACCGCTCCAGGAAGAACCAGAGCGGCTTTTCCGCCGTCACGCCGTCCACCGTGGACAGCACGGCCGTGGAGGGCGCGTCGTTGCCGCATTGCACGCTGCCGTTCGAGCCGAACGCTTCGGCGCGCTGATCGTAGCCGTAGACGGCCTTGCGGGAGTTGTCGATCAGCGCGAGCGCGCCGCTTGCAAGCTTTGCCGAAACGGTCGCGGAATCCACGTCGCCCGCCTCGCCGATGGCCGGGTCGATCAGCACCGCGCCGGCGGCGTAGACCTCCTCGACCTCCTCGCCGGAGAGGTAGCGAAGCATGTCGATATCGTGGATCATCATATCCATGAAGATGCCGCCGGAAACCTTGATGTAGCCGACCGGCGGCGGCTCCGGGTCGCGCGAGCTGATGCGCACGAATTGCAGCTTGCCGATGCGCCCGTCGGCCACGGCGCTGCGCACGGCGCGGTAGTTGTGGTCGAAGCGGCGGTTGAACCCGACCTGATAGCACAGCTTTTTGGGCGACGCCTCGAGCGCGGCCTGCACCTCGGCGATCTTTTGCAGCGAGTGATCGACCGGCTTTTCGCAGAACACGTGCTTGCCCGCCTGGATCGCCTCGATGGAGATGGGCGCGTGCGTGTCCGTGGACGAGCAGATGAGCACCGCGTCGATGCGCGGGTCGTCCAGGATCTGGTGATGGTCGCGGTAGATGCCCTCGATGCCGGCGTTCTTTGCAAACGCCTCCGCCTGCTCGCTCAGGTACGGATCGGCGATGGCGAGCACGCGCGCGTCGGGGACGCCGGTGAGGATGCTTTTTGCGTGGACCTGGCCGATGCGGCCCGCGCCGATGATGCCGATGTTGATCATGATGGGTTCCTCCCTCCCTCATTGCGTCTGCATTTTGCCGCCTCCAGCGCGCCGCGCAGCGCGGCGGCCTCTTGCGCAAGCACGTATTCGCGCGAGGGGAGGCACAGCGTCTCCAGCGCGAACGCGCCCGTATAGCCCGTGTCCAGCGCGGCTGAGAGCACGGCGGGGAAATCGATCGTCCCGTCGCCGGGCAGGCCGCGGTGGGAGTCGGCGACGTGGAAGTTTGTGATCCGCCCTGCGGCGGCGCGGACGGCGGCGGCCACGTCGCCATCCTCGATGTTGGCATGGTAGGCGTCAAACAGGAGCCCCGTATGCGCCGCGGCGTCCAGCCGGTCCAGAAAGTCCAGCACTTCGGCGGTGCTGTTGAGCAGCGTCGTCTCCGCCCGGTTGATGGGCTCGATCTGCAGGATGACGCCGCAGCGGGCCGCATGGCCGACAAGCGGCTTCATCGTCTCCAACAGCAGCGCCAGCGCGGCGGCGCCCGCCTCGGGGCGGCCGCGCAGCAGCCCGATGGTCACCGGCGGACGGCCGATGCGCGCCGACAGGTCGATCTGCCCGCGCACGATATCCATGGCCCGCGCGCGCACCTCCGCATCCGGTGCGGTCAGGTACAGCCCGTCGCGCCCGAACGCCTGCCCGGTGGAAATGGTCGTGATGGCAAGGCTGCGCGCCTGCGCCTCGCTGAGCAGCGCGTCCGCGTCGATCCGGTCCGGATAGGCCACGGCGATCTCCACGCCGGTGAAGCCCTTTTGCTGAAGGTCGGCGAACGCTGCGCGCCAGCCGACCGCCGCATAGGGCGAGAAGGTGGTGTCGTATTGCAGCGGAACGGTCTGCGACAGGCGGTTCATGGGCGGCTCCTTTCGGGCGGTGCTTGTGGGAAGGGGCGGGGCAGCCGCGGCGCGGCCGCCCCCCCCGTATGGGGCGTCAGGGTCAGTCGATGAACATCCCGCGGCGCGGCAGCTCGTGGATGCTCTTCCAGCCCTCGCTGAGCGGCTCGCGCAGGCAGGGCTCGATCTCCTCCGCCGGGCGGAACGAGAACTTCGACGGATCGGGCACCTTGCCGGCGGGATACTTCTCGATGATATCCTCGCACATGCAGGTCAGGTACTCGCAGATGGCGGCAATGGCGCGCTTGACGCGGCGCGGGTCGGCGCGCGTCGGCTTGCCGACGACGCCCTCAGGCGTACCGAAGCGCTCGATCCAGGCGTTGCCCTCCATCTCCTGCCAGCGGTTCGGGCGGTGGAACGAGTCCACGGAGCCGTCGAAGAAGCCCTCCTGCAAAAAGCCGAAGTTCTTCGGCGTCGCGTCCACGCACACGCTCATGTCCACCATCTCGGGGAACATCAGCAGCGCGGCGCTCGTCTCGGACTCGTCGGCGTGCACAAACGGCGTGGAGACAAAGTCCGGCCGCTCGTCGCCCAGCGGATAGAAGAACTCGCGCACCGCGCGGTGCCACTCGACCACACACGCAAACGCCGGGAGCTGGTAGCGCTTGAAGAACTCCTGCACGGCGCTCTCAAGCATCCAGTCCTGCCCGTGGTTGTTCACGAGGATGATCTTGCGGAAGCCGTCGTCCCACAGGCCGGCCATGACCTGGGTCAGCGTGTCGATGATGACCGTTTCGGAGATCATGACCGTGCCCGGCATGCCGATGTGGTGGTAGGGGTGGCCGCCGTAGTTCATCGGCGGGAACGCGAGGCTGACCTCGTGGCCCAGCTTCTTGGTCTTGCGGCGGACGGCTTCGCAGATGAACTGCACCATCAGCGTGTCAAGGCCGGAGCAGTTCTGCGCGCCGTGGTTCTCCGTGGAGCCGATGGGCACGAGCACGATGTCGTTCTTGCGGCGCTTCTCGATGAGCGCGGCGCGCGGCGTGTTCTGGATGTACGTGCCGGCGATGCCCATCTCAAGCGGCGAGCCGATGCCGTAGTCGTCCAGGATCGCCTGGATCTCCTCCTCGGAAGCGTCCCAGAGGCGCTTCTTGAGGCGGCCGACCTTGTTGTCCTCAAAGAAGATATTGGGGTATTCCGTGGTCAGGTAATTGGTGTATGCCATGTGCGTATCCTCCCGTTAGTCGTCCATGACGCAGGTGATCTTCATGTTCTTGCGGTCCGTCTGCAGGGCGATGATGTTCTCGGGCACCTCGTCGAGCGTGATCTTCTTGGTGATCATGGGCAGCATATCCATGCCGGCGGCCATGCTCTCGATCACGCGCGGGAACGTGCCGTGGCCGCTGTGGCCCTGCGAACCCACGATGCGCGCGCGGCGCACCTGCAGCACTTCGCCGGTGACGGGCATCTTGGCCTCGGCGCGCGCCACGACCACGACGGTCGCGTTGAGCGTGCGGCCCTCCCAGATGCACTGCTCGATGCCCGGATACACCGCCGTCGGCAGGCCGGTCGCCTCGAGGTAGAGGCTCGCGCCCATGCCGCCGGTGAGGCGCAGCACTTCCTCGGTGAAGTCGACCTTCGTCGGGTCGATGACGTAGTCGGCGCCCATCTTCAGCGCCAGCGCGGCGCGCTCGGGCTGCGGCTCGGACACGATGACGGTCGCGCCGCCCATCGTCTTGAGCTCGCGGCAGGCGGCGAGGCCGACCGGGCCGGTGCCGCAGATGACCACGTTGTCGCCGGGGCGGATGCCGCCGCCGCGCTCGATGACGGCGTTGTAGCCGACCGAACAGGGCTCCACCAGCGAGCCGGCCAGGAAGATGTCGCGCTCGTCCTTATACTGGCGGCGCAGCGGCTCCAGGCTCCACAGGCAGCGGTCCGGCAGCACGATGTACTCGCAGAACGCGCCGTTGACGTTGAAGCCGATCTCGTCAAGCCGCTCGCAGTGGTTCGGCCAGCCGTCGGCGCAGGGCTTGCAGCTGCCGCACCAGAGCATCTCCTCGGCGCAGACCATCTCGCCGCCCTTGAAGGGCTTGTTGGTCACCTTGTCCTTGGCGCCCGGGCCGCCCTTGACGACCACGCCGGAGAGCTCATGCCCCAGGATGCAGGGGAAGCCCGTCAGGCCGGGGTAGAAGATGTAGCCGTCCTCCTTGGCCTGCGCCATGTGCACGTCGCTGCCGCAGATGCCGCAGGCTTTCACCTTGATGAGCACCTGGCCCGGGCCCGGCTCCGGGATGTCGTATTCGTCGATGGTGATGTACGGGTCTTTCCAGACCTGGCTGCCCAGATAGGTCTGCACGTGGTCGATGTCCTTTGCGCCAAGCTTGAAGCCAGGCTTGGGCGCCCAGGTCGCGTGAAGCGTTACGCCTCTCATTTTCTGTGCCATGTCTTTTTTACCTCGTTTTCTTGTTTTTTTGTTTACCCCCGCCGGAGGGGGCTCCGGCGGAAGGAAAGCACGTTGTGGTGGTCGGCCGGTCCCCGTGGCGCAAATGTTTGCGCTTCTAAAAAAGGGGCCGGCCCTGTCCTGCGGATGGCCGCAGGGGGCCGCTACGCGCGGTAGCGGACGCCCTTGCCGTTGGCGATGGACTCGTAGGCGCGCTGCACCTTGCCCCAGTTCTGGTCGCGGTCGAGCGCGATGCCGCGCCCGACGCCGGAGACGATGCAGCCGACGCCCTTTTGCTCCATGGCGGCGCCCAGCTCGCGCAGCAGCGCGGGCGCGCTGCCGGGCTCGGTGGAGCGGCCGTCGAAGATGATGTGGACGTACACGTCCTCCATGCCGCGCGCCTTGGCCATATCCAGCAGCGCCAGCGGATAGTCGATCGACCCGTGGGAGGATTTCTTGGTCAGCAGCGCGAGCAGGTGCAGCGCCCCGCCGTGCGCCTTGGCCGTGTCGATGGCCTTGAGGAACACCGGGTTGGCGGCGAAGGAGCCGTCCTTCATGGCGTTGTCGAGCCGCACGTCGTCCTGCAGGACCACGCGCCCGGAGCCGAGGTTGATGTGCCCCGCCTCGGAGTTGCCGGCCTTGCCGGCCGCCAGGCCCACCGCCTCGCCGGAGGCCGCCAGCGGCACCCACGGCGTGTTGGCAAGCAGCGCGTCCCACACGGGCGTATCCGCGATGTGGAGCGGGTTGTGCTCGTTCTGTTCGCCGAGGCCCCAGCCGTCGAGGATGAGCAGCAGCACCTTGCGCGGCCCGTCCGGGAAGCGGAACACCGGCTTGCCGGTCATCTCCGCCGGCGCGGCGACGCCCATGGCGGCGAGCACCGTGGGGGCGACGTCGCACAGGCGGCCTTCGCTGGCCACGGGCTGCGCGTCCGGCGCGACGGCGGCAAAGGCGATGAGGTTGCTCGTGTGCGCCACGTGCGGCTTGCCCTCGGCGGTGTGCATGACCTCCAGGTTGCCGTGGTCGGCGCAGACGAGCACCGTGTAGTTGGCGGCGCGCGCCGCCTCGAGCGTGCGGCCCAGCTGCGTGTCCACGATCCCGGCGCAGGCGATCTTCGCCTCGTCGTTGGACGTATGGCCGATCACGTCGCCGTTTGCAAAGTTGGCGACGATGAAGTCGTAGCCGTGCTTGAGCCCGTCGGTCACGGCGTTCACCACGCCGGGCAGGCGCAGGCCGGGCACCGTGTCGAACGGCACGCCCTTGGGCGAGGGGATGCGTACGTCGTCCTCGCCGGGGAACGGGTGCTGGTTGCCGCCGTTGAAGAAGAACGTCACATGGGCGAACTTCTCGCTCTCGGCGCAGTGCAGCTGCGTCTTGCCCGCCTCGGAGAGCGTCTGCGCCAGCGTGCCCTGCACCTTGGCCGGCGCGAACGCGATGGGCATGTGGGTGTATTTTTCATGGTACATCGTGAGGATCACGAAATCGAGCGGCGAGATCTGCTCCCGATCAAACCCCGTGAAGTGCGCGTCGGTGAACGCGTCGGTCAGCTCGACCTCGCGCTCGCCGCGGCGGCAGCAGAAGATGACCGCGTCGCCGGGGCGCACCACGCCGGCGGGCGCGCCGCCGTCCGTTTCCAGGTTGAGCGGCTCGAGCGAGTAATCCGTTTCCCCGCGGCCGTAGGCCTGCTCCACCGCACGGGCGAGCGCCTCGCCGCCACACAGCGCATACTGTTTCATGCCATAACCCTCCTTTTTTCCATGGCGTCCTCGCAAAAGTCCGGTACGCCGGGGAACACATCCAGCAGCTGGTCAAACCGGGTAATGATGCCGTCGGGCGCGTTCTCGGCGGTGAGCTTGAGCGGCGCCGCGCCGGGATAGTCCACGGCGATGGTCCTGGCAAAGCCGGAGGCCTTGGCGCCGATGATGTCGCGCTTGAGGTTGTCGCCCACAAAGGCGCTCTCCTCCGGGCGCACGCCCGCTTCGGCGAGGGCCAGGAAGTAGATGGCCGGATGCGGCTTGCGCAGCATCGTGATGGAGGACTGCTGCACCGTCTTGAAATAGGGGCGCAGGCCGTCCGCATCGAGCCATTCGTCGATCTCCCGGCAGCCGATGAGGTCGCTGATGATGCCCAGCGTATAGCCGCGCGCGCACAGCTCCTTGACCGTCTCGATGCCGCCGGGCACCACGCGCCGCTCGCCCTTGGCGCGGCGGTAGAGGTATGTCAGCTCGGCGGCGTTGCGCTCGATGCGGCTGCGGTCGTATTCCGGCGTGAGCCAGCGCGTCCACAGCATGGCCTCCGGCGCCTCGCACATGAACTTGAGCGCCCAGTCGCGGTAGCCGTCGTAGCGCTCGTCGAGCAGCGCGTGGAACGCCTCCGGGTCCATGTCCGTGCCGCACAGCTCGGCGATGCGGCGCTTGGCGTCGTCGGAATAGGGCTTGTTCTCGCACACGACGCGGAACGTGCCGCCCAGGTCGATAAAGATGCCGCGGATCTGTTCCATCAGTCAACCCTCCGCACCTTGTCCCAGTTGACCGTGGGGGCCTTGGGGAACATCTCCCGCAGCTCCGCAAAATCGAAGATCACGGCGTCCGGACGGTTTTCGTCGGTGATCTTTTCCTTGGCCAGCTTTTCCGGCGTGGTGTACAGGATGAACATGCCAAAGCCCGCCAGGCGCGTGCCCTCCACGTCGCGCTTGAGGTTGTCGCCGATGTAGACGCAGCGCTCCGGCAGCACGCCCAGCAGATTGCACGCCTTGGCGCTGATGGCCGGGTCGGGCTTGCGGATGCCCTCCACGCAGGAGAGCAGCACCGCGCCGAAATATTCCGTCAGGTGGTCGCGCTCGAGCCAGTCCGGGATCTCGCGCGAGGTGACGAGGTTGCTGATGATGCCCAGCTTGTAGCCGTTGGCGTACAGGTCCTTGACCGACTGCGCGCCGTTGGGGGCCACCACGCGGCGGCCGTCCTTGTTGCGGAACTCGATCGTCAGCTCGATGGCGTTCTTTTCGATCAGCTCGCGCGGGTATTCCGGCACGAGCCACTTGGTCCACAGCTCCGCCTCCGGCGCCTCGCGCATGGTCTCAAAGCACCATTTGCGGTAGCCCTCGTAGCGGTAGTCGAGGAATTTGCAGAACGCGTCCGGGTCGCCCGTTTCGCCGCACAGCTCGGCGATGCGGCGGCGCGCGCGCGCTTCAAACGCCTCGTCGCGCTGCACCAGGCGGAGCGTGCCGCCCAGGTCGTAAAAAATGGCGTCAAATTCTTTTTGCATGGGTCGCCTCCGTCAGCCGTGCAGCGGCGGGAAGATGTCCAGCAGCTGCGAGATGGTCGTGATCGTGTGGTCGGGGAACAGGGTGATCTCCTGCGGCTCGTTGGCGATGGTGTCCGGCTCGTCGATGCGGATCATCATCGCAAAGCCTGCGTCGCGCGTGCCCTGCACGTCGCGGATGGGGTTGTCGCCCACGTAGGCGCACTGCTGCGGCTCGCTGCCGATGGCGCGGCAGGCGAGCAGATAGATGGCCGGGTCGGGCTTGCGGATGCGCACCTTGGAGGAGAGCACCACGGTTTTGAAATAGCGGCAGACGCCGTCCTCGATCATCCAGTCCGGGATCTCCGTCTCGGTGATGGTGTTGGCGATGATGCCCATCTTGTAGCCGCGCCGGTCCAGCTCGATCAGCGTGTCCTTCACGTCCGGCCGCGCGACGCGCCTGCCGTCGTGGTCGCGCCAGAGGCGGGTGAGCCGCCCGGCGTGCGCGCAGACCGTGTCGACCGGGTAGTCGGGCAGCAGATGCTGGCTCCACAGCTCCATCTCCGACGCGTCGATGAGCGTGGTCTTGGCGAGCTTGCGGTAGGCCTTCCAGCGCTTCTCCAGCTTTTCAAAGAAGACGTCGTGCGGCTCCGTCGCGCCGACGAGGCGCATCAGTTCGTCCTCTGCGGCGCGGGAAAACGCGGCGTCCTTGACCACGACGCGCAGCGTGTTCCCCACATCAAAGAAAATGGTGTCGATCATGCGTCCCTCCTGTTGCAGTCTCCCGCGGCGGCGCACGCCTGCCGGCGGCAGGCGCCCACGAGCGCGGGGATTTCGTAGAGATCGTCGATGAGGTGGTCCGGCGCCGGGCCGCCGCCCTGGAACGCCGCGTCCCGGTGGGCGATGGCGGGGTTGCGGATCTGGATCATCAGGCCGAGGCCGGCGTTGCGCGCGCCCAGCACGTCGCGGGAGATCGTGTCCCCCACGTAGGCGGCCTCCTCCGGGCGCAGGTCCATGCGCTCAAGCGCGATGCGGAAGATCTCCGCGCCCGGCTTGCGGCAGCGCGTCTCGCTGGAGAGCACGACCTGCTCCATATAGCCGTCGATGCCGTACTCGCGCAGGATGTGCGGCGTGAAGGAGGTCGAGATGACGTTGCTGTTCACCCCGAGGCGCAGCCCCATGCCGCTGAGCGCGCGCATGGTCTCGGCGAGGTGCGGCCGCCGCAGATTGCACACACGCTCGTAATCATACAGGAAGCTCAACTCCTCCGCGATGGGGGCGAGCCGCTCCTCGCCGATGGCGTATTCCGGCAGATAGAACTCGTTCCAGATGCGCGGCTGCGGCAGCTCCACGAGCGTCTCCTCGCTCCAGTGCTTGTAACGCTCCGCGTTCTCATGAAGCTGCACGCCGAGCGCCTCGGCCGGGGTGTCGATCCGGATGCCGTAGAGGAGCAGGCGGTCCTTGAGACGCTGGGCAAAGGCCGTGCGCAGCGCGGGGCTGTTGGTCACGGTCAGCAGCGTGCCGCCGATGTCAAAAAGGACTGCCTGGATCATGGGACCTCCTCCGAACGTCGAAAGAACGAAAACGTTTGCGTCACCAGATGCGTTGATTATAGGCCATGGATTTTCGTTTGTCAATGCCCTCTTGAAGAATATATGAATATTTTTTCTAAAAATGGCCATGCTGCGCATGGCGGCAGGTCTGTAGAAAATTTCGTTGACAAGCGGTTCTTCCTGTAGTAATATCTATTCAAGGTCGGAAACGTTTGCGCCGCAAACGGGCCGTCCAAGAACACCAGGGAGCGGATACATGACCAAAAAAGTTACGATCAAGGATATAGCAAAAGTAGCGAACGTGTCCTACGCCACGGTATCGCGCGCGCTTTCCGGCAGCCCGGAGATCGGCGAGGATACGCGCGAGCGCGTGCTGCGCATCTGCCGCGAGATGGGGTACACGGTCAACTACGTCGCCCGCTCGATGGTCATGCAGCACACGCACCTGCTGGGGCTGATCGTGTCGAACATCGACAACCCGTTCATGAGCGAGCTGGCGTACCACATCGAGCTGCGCGCGCGCGAGCGCGGCTATAATCTGATGCTGTGCAATTCGCTGCACGACATGGAGCAGGAGAAGCAGGCGTTCGAGCTGCTGCTGGGGCGGCAGGTGGACGGCGTCATCCTGCTGCCCTCGTTCACCGAGAGCTACCAGAACCTCAAGCCGCTGCTGAGTAAGGTGCCCACCGTGTTCATGAGCGAAAACCTGCGCGACCTGCCGGAGAGCTACGTCGCCGTGGACAACGCGCGCGGCGTGCGCATCGGCACGGAATACCTCTACCGCCTGGGACATAGGGATATCCTGTACTTTGGCCGCCGCAAGGGCAGCATGACGCACCAGCTGCGCGCGGAGGGGTATCTGGAGACGTGCCGGGAGCTCGGCATAGAGGCTTCCATCTATAACAGCACCTATCCCACCAGCTCCATCGAGTACGGCTACCAGATGGCCAAGCACCTGTTCGCCAAGCCCCTCCGGCACACCGCCATCTTCGCCGCGGCGGATACCATCGCCCTCGGCGTGCTCGGTGCCGCGGAGGAGGCGGGCATCCGCGTGCCGGAGGACCTGTCGGTCATCGGCTTTGACAACATCACCTACGCCGGGCTGCCAAAGATCAACCTGACCACGATCGAGCAGCCCAAGCGGACGATGGCGTCCATCGCCGTGGATGTGCTGCTGGAGAAGATCGAGGACGCGGCCGCCGGCTATTCGCACAGGATCCTCATGCCGCAGCTGGTGGAGCGCAGTTCCTGCCGCGCCATCGGCTGAGGCGGCGGGCAAGGAGGCAAGGGATGGATTACCGCTACGACATCCACGTACACACCCAGGAGACCAGCCCCTGCGGGCATGTGCCGGCGGCGGACACGGTCGCTGCCTACCACGCGCTGGGCTATGCGGGGCTGTGCATCACGGACCACCTGCACGACGGGTACCTGGCCCGGCTGGACTGTCAGGACGACTGGCAGGCCTGCGTGACGCGTTACCTCGCCGGGTATTGGGCGGCCAGGCGCGCCGGCGAGGCGCTGGGGATGGATATCCTCCTCGGCCTGGAGCTGCGCTTCCCCGAGAACGACAGCGATTACCAGATCTACGGCGTGGACGAGGCGTGGCTGCGCGCCAACCCCTATCCGTGCCGGATGGATCATGCGGCGTTCTTCCGCCGCTACGGCGGCAGCGTGCTCATCATCCAGGCGCACCCGTTCCGCGCGTGCGACGAGGTGTTCACCGACAGCATCCACGGCCTGGAGGTGGCCAACTGCAACCCGCGCCACGCCAGCCGCAACGACCTGGCGCTGGCGCTCGCCGCGGCGCCTCCGTCGCTGTACCGGCTGTGCGGCTCGGATGCGCACCGGGAGGGGGACGAGGGGCGCTCGGCCGTGGTGTTTGAGCAGCGCGTGCGCGACTCGTTCGCGCTCAAGGCTGCCATCGAATCCCGCCGGTACCGGCTGTGGTGCCCGGCTTATCAGAATATTATTGAAAAAAGCGAGGCGATTGGATGCGGTACGACACTTTGATCGTCGGCCAGGTCTGCCTGGACCGCAATACGGATTTTGACGGCACCTATATGGAGACGTTCGGCGGCGCGGTCCTGTTTTCGGGCCATGCGGCCGCGGCGCTGGGCAACCGTGTGGCCGTGCTGCCAAAGCGCAACGCGGCGACGGTCGATCTGTCCGCGGCGTTCGGGCCGGCGTCCGGCGTGCACGTGTTCGGGCTCGACTCGGCCGAGAGCACGCGCATGGAGAACACCTACTTCACCGCTGATCGGGAGCGGCGCATCTCGCGCTGCACCGCCTGCATCGACCCGTACCGGCCGGAGGAGCTGCCGGATGTGGAGAGCAGCATCTACCACATCGCGGGGCTCGTGCGCGGCGACATCGGCAACGACATGATCGCGGCGTGCGCCGCGCGCGGCATGGCGGCGGTGGACGTGCAGTGCATGCTGCGCTGCGTGGAGCCGGACGGGGCGATGGTGTTCCGCGACTGGCCGGAGAAGCGGGAGATGCTGCCGTACATCCGCTTCCTCAAGACCGACGCGGCGGAGGCCGAGGTGCTCACCGGCCTGACCGACCGCGCCGCCGCGGCGCGGCTGCTGTGCAGCTGGGGCGCGCAGGAGGTTTTGCTCACGCACAACACGGAGGTGCTCGTTTGTGACGGCGCAAACGTTTACACGGAGCCGCTGCGCCCGCGCTCGCTCGCCGGACGCACCGGCCGCGGGGACACGTGCTTTGCCGGCTACGTCACCGAGCGCCTGCGCGAGGATATCCCGACCGCGCTGCTGTACGCGGCGGCGCTCACCAGCCTCAAGATGGAGACGCCCGGGCCGTTCGCCGGCACGCGGCGGGATGTGGACGCCTACATCGAGCGTTTCTATACGCGCTGACGGGCGCGCGGCGTGCGCCGCCGTCTGGGGGCATGGCAGATCTTCCGGGGAGGGGGATACGGTTTGCAACCATTTGATATCTTTGAACGGCTTGGCCTGATGCATCTCAACGAGGCGACCGTCGCCGTGCGGCTGCTGCTGGCGGTGCTGTGCAGCGGCGTGCTGGGGCTGGAGCGCACGCGCAAGCGCCGGCCGGCGGGCCTGCGCACCTATATGCTGGTGTGCATCGGCACAACGGTCGTCATGATGACGGCGCAGTTCATGACGGAGTTCTTCAGCTTTGAGAAGGCGGATCCGGGCCGCATGCCGGCGCAGGTGGTCAGCGGCATCGGCTTTCTCGGCGCGGGCACGATCATGGTCACGCGCTACTACCGCGTCAAGGGCCTCACGCCGGCGGCCGGCCTCTGGGCCGCGGCGTGCATGGGGCTTGCCATCGGCATCGGCTTCTATTTCGGCGCGATCCTCACGTGCCTGGTGCTGCTTGCGGTCATGACGTTTGCAGACCGGTTCGAGAGTTCGTTCACGCGGCGGCTGCGCCGCATGCACCTGTTCTTCATCTTCCGCGACCTGGAGGGGCTCAAACCGTTCCTGGTCGGCCTGCGCGGGGCGGGGATGGAGATCTCCGACGTGGAGACGTCCAAATCCGACAACAAGCAGGGCATCGGCCTGTTCTGCCTGATGAAGTTCCCCGCCGCCTATACGCGCCAGCAGGCGTTCGCGCTGGTGGAGGGGACGGACGGCGTGCTGTTCGTGGAAGAGGTGGACGACTGACGAGACGGGCGGCGGCGCGGCCGCCGCATACCCCCGGACGAGCGGGGGCTGAAGGCGCAGCGCAAACGTATGCGCTGCCAACACGACAGGCCGTGCCCCGGCCGGCCGGAAAGGCAGGGAAAAAGCATGACGATCAGAGCGGTAATGTTTGACATGGGCGGTACGCTGGAGGATCTGTATTCCGATCAGGAAAACGAGCGCCGCACGGCCCATGCACTGTATTCGATCCTGCAAAAGCACGGGATCGAAACGCCGTACGGCGAGGAGGCGCTCTGGGAGCGCGTCTACCCGCAGATTCTCGCCTACAAGGCGGAATCGGAGCGGACGATGATGGAGCTCAAGCCGGAGGAGATCTGGCCGGATTACGGCTTTGCCGGCATCCCGGTGGACCGGGAGAAGCTCATCGCCGCCAGCGAGGAGATCGCCCACATGTGGGAGGTTACCTATTTTAACCGCGCGCTGCGCAAGCACGCCAAGGAGATGCTCCGGGGCCTCAAGGAGCTGGGATTGTACGTGGCCGCGGTGAGCAACACGGCGAGCCTGTTCCAGGTGTTCGACACGCTCGAAAAATACGGTGTGCGCGAGTATTTCGACGATATCACGCTCTCGAGCATCGTCGGCTACCGCAAGCCGCACCCGCACATCTTCCGCATCGCCACGTGCCAGGCGCGCCTTGCGCCGCAGGAGTGCGCGTTCGTGGGCGATACCGTTTCGCGCGATGTGATCGGCCCGCGCCGCGCCGGGTTCGGCCTGATCTTCAAGATCGGCTCGTTCCTCACGCCCCTCAAGGATACCGGCACCTATGACGGCTATGCGCCGGATTACGAGGTGGAGGACATCTATGACGTCTATACGATCCTGCGCGACCTGCTCGCCGCCAAAAAGGGCGCGGACGGGGGCGCAAACGGCGTGCTCAACGGCTCCGCGGGCGCCGGGAAGGAAGCAAAAACGGCCGCCGCGCGCGTTATGTAAAACTAACGTAAAATCAAGGTAAAGTTTTTGTAAAATCCATATTGACAAAAAGCGTGCCGTGCGGTATACTTGCATCACGCAAACGTTTACGCAACCAGTTCTCCAGACCGCTCCGCAATCGCGCGGAACCGTGGCCAGCGGCCCACATCCGGATACCATCGCACCTGTTGACCAAAAGCCCGCCGCCCAGGCGGGCAGGCGGGTTTTCACGAATCGACCTGACGGGCGCCACCGCCCGCATATGCTTACAGCACATGTAGGGGAAGGACATTACCGATAGACGCAAACTTTGAAGGTGGATTGGAGTGATATCATGTCGAAAAGAATTAGGCCCCCGGTGAGAAAGTCGCAGAGATGGAAGCGACTGAAAAACCAGTTCCTGAACGTGGTGGGCAACCCGTTCAACATGGTGGTGTTTTTCAGCCTGCTGATCCTGTTCTGCCTGATCATCATTCCGCTGCTGACCATGCTCACCAATACGTTCACGGTCGCCAAGGCGGAGCTGCGCAACCTGCCGGACGCGCAGATTGGCGACTTCACGCTCTTCTACTGGAAGTACCTGCTGGCCAGCCCGCTGACGGAGACGATCCTGTGGGAGCCGCTGCTCAACTCGCTGCTGATCGGCTTCTTCGTCACCGTCATCTCGGTGCCGCTGGGCGCGGTGATGGCCTGGCTGATGGTGCGCACGGACATCCCCGGCAAGAAGCTGCTGGGCATGCTCATCATCGTCCCGTACATGATCCCGTCCTGGTGCAAGGCGCTCTCGTGGCTGTCGGTGTTCCGCAACAGCACGTCGGGAAGTCTCGGCCTGCTCACCGGCATGGGCATCGCCGTGCCGGACTGGCTGGCCTACGGCCCGTTTGCGATCATATGCGTCATGACGATGCATTACTACGCGTTCTCCTACATCATGGTCTCCGGCTCGCTCCGCTCGGTCAACTCGGAGCTTGAGGAGATGGGCGAGATCCAGGGCGCCAACAAGGTGCAGATCCTCAAGAGCATCACGCTGCCGCTGGTGCTGCCGTCCATCCTTTCAGCGGCGATCATGACCATCTCCAAATCGCTCGGCTCCTACGGCGTGGCGGCCAACCTCGGCAACCGCATCAGCTACTACGTGCTGGCCACGCGCATGGAGTCGTTCATCTCCGACAGCCCCAAGGGCGTCGGCTTCGCCATGAGCATCATCATGATCCTGCTGGCGTCGGGCACGATCTTTGCCAACCAGCGCATGATCGGCGTGCGCAAGTCCTATGCGACCATCGGCGGCAAGGGCACGCGCAGCAACCTGATGCACATCGGCAAGGTGAGGTACGCGCTGCTGATCTTCCTGGCGGTGTTCCTGTTCGTAGCCATGGTCATGCCGACGTTCGTGCTGGTCATGGAGAGCTTCCAGATCCGCACCGGCGCGGGCTACGGGCTCGACAACCTCACGCTCTACGCCTGGATCGGCACGCTGGAGAACGCGCCGCTTGAATCGTACCCGTACGACGGCATCTTCCGCAACCCCGAGTTCCTGCGGGCGCTGGGCAACACGGTGAAGCTGTCGATCATCGCGTCCATCCTCACGGCCGTGTGCGGCCAGTTCCTCGGCTATATCTCCACCCGCGGCCGCGGCAAGTGGTATGGCCGTGCGACGGAGCAGATGGTGTTCATCCCCTACCTGATGCCCGGCGTGGCGTTCTCGGCGATCTACTTCGCCATGTTCAGCCAGCCAAGGCTGGGCGGACTGATCCCATCGCTGTACGGCACGTTCACGCTGATCCTGCTGGTGTCGGTGGTCAAGCACTTCCCGTTCGCCAGCCGCTCGGGCTCGGCGAACATGATGCAGATCAGCGTGGAGCTGGAGGAGGCGGCGGACATCGCGGGCGCCAGCTTCTGGCGGCGCATCGGCAGCATCATCATCCCGCTGGCCAAGAACGGCTTCATCTCCGGCTTCATGCTCGTGTTCATCAGCATCGCCAAGGAGCTGGACCTGATCGCCATCCTGATGACGCCGGCCAACTACACGCTCTCGTATCTGTCCTTTGAGTATTCCAAGAGCCTGATGCCGCAATGCGCGGACGCCATTGCGATCTGCATCCTCCTGTTCATCCTGATCTGCTACCGCATTGCGAACCACTTCGGCGCAGATATCGGCAAGAGCTGGGGCTGATGGCCAGGCGACTGACAAATCACAACCTTTGGCAAAGGGAGGAAAATTGCAATGAGTAAGATCGTGTTGGAGCACATCGATAAGTACTACGGCGAGAACCATGTCCTCCGGGACATCAACCTCACCATCGAGGACGGCGACTTCATGACGCTGCTGGGGCCGTCCGGCTGCGGCAAGACGACGACGCTGCGCGTCATCTCCGGCCTTGAAAAGCCGCAAAACGGCGTCATGACCATGGACGGCAACACCATCATCGACGCGGAGACCGCCTTCTACGAGGCGCCCAGCAAGCGCGGGCTGAACCTGGTGTTCCAGAGCTACGCGCTCTGGCCGCACATGACCACGTTTGAGAACGTGGCCTTCGGGCTCAAGATCAAGAAGATGCACAAGCACGAGATCGAGGAGAAGGTCATGAATGCGCTCAAGCTCATGCGCATCGAGGAATACCGCGACCGCTATCCCAACGAGCTCTCCGGCGGCCAGCAGCAGCGCGTGGCCATCGCCCGCGCGATTGCGACCAGCCCCAAGCTCCTGCTGCTGGACGAACCGCTCTCCAACCTGGACGCCCGCCTGCGCATCGACATGCGCGCCGAGCTCAAGCGCCTGCACAAGGAGACCGGCACGACGATCATCTACGTCACGCACGACCAGGTCGAGGCGCTGACCATGTCCACCAAGATCGCCCTGTTCAAGGAGGGCGAGATCGCGCAGGTGGATACGCCGCTGGGCCTGTACACCAACCCCATCGACCTGACGGCCGCGGACTTCATCGGCAACCCGCGCATCAACTTCGTCGACGGCGTGGCGCGCTTTGACGGCAGCGAGATGACCGTCACGAGCGACCTTGGCAAGCACGTGTTCCCCAAGAGCGACGTCAAGCTCGACGAGGAGATCCCGCTCAACGAGGACTTCCCGTGCGTACTGGGCATCCGCCCCGAGCTGGTCGAGCTGGAGACGGAGCCGCACGAGCATCCGTACATGGTCGCGGCCAACGTCTACGCCAGCCAGCCGGCCGGCAGCGAAACGCTCATCTCGCTGACGGTGGGCAAGGCGGAATTCCTGGCCATCCAGCTCGGCCTTGCCGATTACGAGATGAACCAGACCGTCTACGCCGTGTTGCACCCGGAGCGCATGAACGTGTACAACAAGAACACCGGCCGCCTGATCAAGTTCGCCTACGCGGCCGAGCGGAAAAAGTAACCCGCGGCCCGGCGGACCGGGCCCGTGGACGCAAGGACGGACGGGGGCGCGGCGCAATGCGGCGCCCCCAAAAGACCAATCCCAACGCCAAAAAACTGCTTTAAGGAGGAAAGCGACGTGAAGACCAGACGATTGTTTGCCATTCTGTTCGCGCTGATGCTTGCGTTCGCGGTGTTCGCCGCGGGCTGCCAGCAGACGGGCGACCCCGCCGAACCGGGCGCGGACGCGGACGCGGACGTGAACGAGGGACCGGACTATGACAACATGACCATGGAGGAGCTCTACGAGCTCGCGCTGCAGGAGACGGGGAAGATCACCATCTACTCCACCACCGCTGACGCGCAGGCAGCCTCCAAGAAGTTCGCCCGCGCCTATCCGGACCTGGCCGACCGCGTGGAGTACATCGAGTCCGATACCGCGACCGTGGCCGACCGCATCGAGACCGAGCACGACTCCGGCAACCTCAACGCGGACGTGCTGATCGTCAAGGACAACAGCGGCGAGATCTACCACGAGCTGGTGCAGTACGACTATCTGGAGTCCTACTATCCGGCCGCCGCCTGCGAGCACATCGACCCGTCGCTGCTCGAGTACGGCATGCCGCTGTTTGCCACCTACAGCCCCTGGTATTACAACACCGAAATGTTCCCGGACGGCTGCCCCATCCACACCTGGTGGGACATCGTGCAGGGCTACAACCCCGACACGCAGTCCTACATCGACGCGGAGGGGAACAACACCCAGTACTGGACCGTCTACACCAAGGACATCACCTCCGCCTCCTATGCCGCGCTGTGGGCGCAGGTCATCGTGGACGGCGACCTGATGACCGAGCAGTACGAGAAGGAATTCGGCGAGCCGCTCGAGTTCACCTACCACGATAAGCTCCAGAACGTGCCCGGCATGATGGAGTTCCCGGAGAACAACGGCGGCGTTGAGCTGTTCTGGCGCTTCACGCAGATGACGCTCACCGAGCTGGACGACGGCGACCAGGTGGTCAACGCGGTCGACGAGTCGCTCAACGGCCCGACGATCGGCCTGTGCTCCGGCAGCAAGCTCGACAACGTGAACAGCGGCGCGATGATCAACTGGGTCACCGGCCTGGAGCCGTACACGGCGTTCCTCGCGTGCAACTACGCCTATGTGGTCAGCGGCTGCGACAACCCCGCCGGCTCCCGCCTGTTCATCTACTACATGATCGGCGGCCCGGACGGCGTGAGCGGCTGCTATGACGAGGCGTTCAACGGCATCGGCAAGTGGTCCGTGCGCGACGACGTGCTCTTTGACAAGACGCCCTACACCGTCGAGGAGGTCATCCTCAAGAGCCCCGACTTTGAGGAGATCTACCAGTTCTATCCGAACGTGAAGGCCTACTGGATCCAGTGGCGCGGCCTGGCCCCGTCCACCTGATCGCCCGCGGCCGGCGCGCGCCGGAATCGCTGGGGGGAATCATGCGCCGCAGGCTGCGGGGGGCGGCCTGCGGCGGGGTATTTTGCCGGAGGCGGATATGGTTAATTATGCGGGCGATTCGATACTGCGCCGGAAGCTGGACAGCTTCTGGACGGCGCTGTTCCTCACGCCGGAGGGCCGGCCCAAGAGCGCGATGCTGCTGTACGCGTTCTGCCTGAGCATCCTGTTTGCGGTGCTGTACGGCGCGTGCTACTTCTTTCTCATCGACGTGCTGGAGCAGCTGTTTGCCGGCGCGTCCGTGGGCGTGCGCAACGTGATGGAGGCCGTCATACCGGGCCTTCTGGGCAGCGCGGTCTGCGGCAGCACCTACTTTCTCCAGCGCAAGGATAAGCGGATCGTCCCGGTGGCCTACCTCTGGCTGTGGGGCTATGCGGTGCTCATCCTGATCTCAATGGCGCTCTTTGGCGACGCGGAGAGCTTCCGCATCTTCCTGTATTTCTTCGCCATGCTCGTGCCCGTCGGGCTCATTACCGGCTCGGCGTACGTGTTCCCGCTCTATCTGCGCCATCAGCGCGCGGCAGGGGCACCGGCACGGCAAAGGGACGCACATGCTGCGCATTGATTTCATCAACGTCGGCGACGGCGACGCGGTGCTCGTCCGCCTCCGGCGGCCGGGCAGGCCGAACCCGGAGGAGGAGTACGTGCTGCTGGTCGATTGCGGCCGGCCCGAGGTGGAAAGCGCGCCCGGGTCCCGCCGCACCTCGGCGGAGGCGTACCTGCGCCGCTGCGGGGTCGATCACATCGACCTGCTGCTGCTGACGCATCTGCACTTTGACCACATCGGCGGCGCGCTGTCGCTGCTGGCCCACTTCCCGGTGCGCGCGCTGATGACGGGATATTATCCGCCGCCGGACGCCGGGCGGCCCGCGGCGCCGGCGGGCGCGGAAAAGACCGTCGTCGGCCTGTACGGCGCGCTGGCCATGCTCTACGACATCGTCGCACTCGCCCGGGAGCGAGGGACCGCCTGCCTGAGCGTCCCGCCCACGCCCGTGCTGGTGGCCGCCGGTCTGGAGCTTGCCATACGCCGCCCGCTGCCGCTGCTGGCGCTGCGCGAGCAGGTGCTCATGGACCGCATCTACGGCGGGTGGGACTGCACCGACGCGGAGCTGTTCGAGGCGTCCAAGGGCCGCAACTGCACCAGCCTCATCACGCGGCTCGGCTATGCGGGCGCGTCCGTCCTGCTCACGGGCGACGCGTACGCGCCCTGCTGGGAGGAGGCGGGCGAGCCGCCGTGCGACGTGCTCAAGCTCCCGCACCACGGGGACGGCAAGTCCATGACGGAGCCGCTGCTCAAAAGCCTTTCGCCGCGCTATGCCGTCATCTCCTGCCAGAGCGACCCGCCGCCGCACAAGCAGCGGCCGCAGGAGGACGTGGTCGCCATGCTCCTCAGGCACGTGCCGCACGTGCTGTGCACGGAGAACCGCGCGATGCCGCAGCTGGCGGCCGTTTCGCACGACGCGGTGCGCTTTGTGATCGATCCGCAGGGGCGGCTCCGCTGCCTGGAGGTTCCGGAGGAGGGAGCGTCCGGGCGCAGATAGGATTCCTCCGCTGCCGGGGCGGAGGATGCAACGACACATCCATAAAACAATATGAACAGGAGGGAACCAAAGTGAAAAAGCTGCTATCCATCATGCTGATCCTCATGCTGGCGCTGTCGATGATTGCCTGCCAGCAGACCGCGACGCCGCCGGCCGACGCGACCGATGACGCCTCCGTCGACGTCCCGGAGGAGCCCACGGCGCCGGCCGAGGAGCCGGATGCGGTCGAGCCGACGGAAGAGCCCGTGGTGGAAGAGCCCGCTGACGTGACCTACGTCCCGTTCGTGCTGGACTTCAAGAACAAGACCGGCAAGACCATCAGCGGCCTGTACCTGTATCCCACCGGCGCGCAGGACAAGGGCAACAGCATCTGCGTGCCCGAGTGGATCGACCAGGACAACGACGTCAACGAGAGCGATCCCGAACTGCGCATCTACGAGTTCTACGCCTACATCGTGCGCCCCGAGTCGGAGACCTACGACATCTACGTCGAGTTTGCCGACGGCGAGACGGCGACCTGGGAGGGCCTGACCATCAGCAACAACGACAAGCTCTCCCTCAAGAACGGCGCCGACCCGAGCACCTGGGAGCAGGAGCCCGTGGAGGATGCGGAGGATCTCGAGCCGATGGCCGCGCTGATGGCCGCCGGCAAGACGACCGACAACTACTACCCCGGCTATGAGAAGCTCGGCCTTGAGATCTAGAACA
>URSN01000017.1 GCA_900550525.1 uncultured Eubacteriales bacterium | reverse complement strand
ACTATCAGCGAGCGGTGCCGCCATTCACGCAGTATCGGAAAGCGCACTCCCCGGCGGTCTGTCAGCGTATTTTTGCCCCGGGCGCACTCTCGGCAGCCGCCGCACTCCTTGCCGACGCATTTTTCGGTTACCATAAGCGGTATCCTGCCGTAGACTACGGCAAGCGACCGCCCGCCTATGTCGCGCAGACGCGGCAGGGTCAGCTCGGGCGAAAGGATAAAGTCCTCAATGCCCAGCTCCTCAAGCGCCGCGGCGCTCTCGCGGTCGGCCGCGCCGATGTCCACGAACAGCTCCTGCATCGTGGCGGTGGCGGGCGTTTTCTTCTTGTTCTCCCAGCCGGTCACGCCGCGCACGCCGCCGGCGAACACGACCGCGCGCGCCGCGGCGACGGCGGGCAGCACGCCGCCCACCGGCGCCACGCGCAGAAAGCCGTTTTCATCGATATCGACCACGACCAGGCCGATCTGATCCATGTGCGCCGAGAGCATCACGCGCCTGCCGCTCGTGCCCGCGCGGCGCACGATGAGATTGCCCAGCGCGTCGCGCCGGATCTCATCCGCATGCGGCGCGGCATAGCGCTCGATGCAGGCGGCGGCGGCGTCCTCGCGCCCGGAGGGGCCGTAAGAGAGCAGCAGGTCCTTGAGCATTTGCTTAAACATGGTTGAGCACCTCGCAAAACAGTTTCTGATCCAGGAAGGTATGGGCAAGGCGGTACGCCGCCTCGATGTCGGCCACGGCGGCCACGCTGACCGGGGAGTGGATGTAGCGGCACGGCACGGAGATGCCGCCGCAGATCACACCCGCAAGCGAGCGGTGGATGACGCCCGCGTCCGTGCCGCCCGCAGTGCCGCGGCGCAGCTGGAAGGGGATGCCCTCGCGCTCGGCCGCGCCGCGCAGCGCGAGGAACATGCGCTCCGGCACGATGGTGCGCGCGTCGGCAAACGTGATGGCCGCGCCGCCGCCCACGGCCGTCACCATGCGGTGCGGCGGCGTCTCGGGCACGTCGTTGGCCGTCGTCCCCTCGAGCACGAGCGCGACATCCGGCTGCACGCGGCTGGCCGTCACGGCCGCGCCGCGCAGGCCCAGCTCCTCCTGCACGGTGAACACGGCCCACAGGTCACAGTCGTAGCTGTTCTTGAACAGCTCCAGCACGATGGCGCAGCCCACGCGGTCGTCGAGCGCCTTGCCGCGCACGAGCCCCTCGCCAAAGGCGGAGAACTTTGTGGTGAAGCTGATGTAGTCGCCGCGGCTGACGTACTTTTCCGCGTCCGCGCGGTCCTTTGCGCCGATGTCCACGTACAGGTCGGTGTGCTTGAGCGCGTGCGTGCGCTCCTCGGGCGATTGCAGGTGGATGGCCTTTGCGCCGATCACGCCGGGCACGTCGTTCGGCCCGACGGCCACGCGCTTGCTGACCACGACGCGCGGGTCCAGCCCGGCCGCTTCGTAGAGCAGCGTACCCGCCTCGGTGATCTCGCGCACGATCATGCCCACCTCGTCCATGTGCGCGGCAAGCATGACGCACGGCCCGCTGCCGCGCCGGTGCGCGTACAGGTTGCCCACCGGGTCGGTGAACAGCTCGTCCGCATAGGGCGCCGCCGCGGCGCGCAGGCAGGCGCGCACGCGCGTCTCGTTGCCGCTCACGCCGTAGAGCTCGCTCAATTCCTTCAGTCTTTCCAGCATACCGCGTCCTCCCATCCGTCGCCGAGCGAGGCGATGCATTCAGCCAGTATCCTGGCGCAGCCGTGGAGCGTATCCAGATTGCCCGTCTCCACGCTCGTGTGCATGTACCTGAGCGGCAGCTCCAGCAGCCCCGTGGGCACGCCGCCCTGCTGCAGCTGGAGCGTGCGCGCGTCCGTGCCGGTGGCGCCCATGACGATCGAGTCGGCGAAGGGAACGTTGGCCTCCCTTGCCGCGGCGCTCAGCAGCGCGTACACGCCGGGGTGGATGTTCCCGCCGCGCGTGAGGCTGACCCTGTCCGGCGGCGTGGTGCGGTAGGACGGCGCGTCCGGCGTGGGCGCATGGCACACGTCCAGCGCGATGCCGATGTCCGGGCGGATGTGGTGCCCTGCCGCCGCCGCGCCGTAGCAGCCCAGCTCCTCCTGCACCGTGGCGCAAAAGACGGCCGTGCAGCAGAGCGTGCGCCGCGAGAGCAGCTCCATCGCCTCGCACATGCACGACACGAGCGAGCGGTCGTCCATGGTCTTGCACGCGACAAACCCGTTTTGCAGCCGCAGCGGCGGCAGCGGCGCAAACGTCACCGTATCGCCCACGCTCACGAGCGTTCGCACCGTTTCGGGCGGGCAGCCCACGTCGCACGCGAGATCCTCGAGCCGGTAGGCAGCGTCGCGCGCCCCGTCCAGCAGGTGCGGCGGCACCGCGCCGATCACGCCGGGCAGGTCGCGCCTGCCGTGCACCACGACCTCCGAGCCCGGCAGCACGCGCGGGTCCACGCCGCCCACGCGCGCAAGGCGCAGCATCCCGTTGTCCTCGATGGCGGCGACGCAGAGCGCGATCTCATCCATATGCGCGCACACGAGTACGACCGGCTTCCCGCTGCCCATGCGGCCGTATACGTTGCCCAGCGGGTCGCGCCAGACCTCCGCCGCATGGCGGGCAAAGAGCGCCTCCACCACGGCGGCGGCGCCCTCCTCGTTGCCGGACGGCCCGACCGCTGCGGTGAGCGCCGTCAACGTCTCTACATGATCCATGTTCGCAGTCCCTCCTGTTGTTGCAGACCGATGAGGATATTGTAGCACACCGCGGCCGTTTATGCTACAATGGGTGCATGACGGAACGATCTTTGGCGGCAGGGCGGCTGCTCTTTGCCCGGCATGGGGAAACGGACTGGAACGCGGCGGGACGCATCCAGGGCGCGACGGACATCCCGCTCAACGCGGCGGGGCTCTGCCAGGCGGAGCAGCTCGCCGGGAAGCTCGCCGCCGCCTGTCCGGCGCTCGCGCGCGTCTACACCAGCCCGCTCAGCCGCGCAGAGCAGACGGCGCGCAGCGTCGCCGCGCGCCTTGGCGGTCCCTGCACCGTGCTCGACCGCCTGCGCGAGATCGACTTTGGCGAAGGGGACGGGCTCACCTGGGCCGAGGCGGAGGCGCGCGACCCGGCGGCGTACGCGGCGTTCTGCCGCCACCGGCGCACGCGGCGGCCGCCCGGGGGCGAATCCTGCGCGCAGGCGCTGCTGCGCCTGCTGCCCGCGCTCTCCGGCGCGATCGCAGCGCAGCGGGAGGAGGGGGGAGACGTGCTCTTTTTGACGCACAGCGCCCTGCTGCGCGCGCTGCAATGCGAGCTGGACGGGACGCCCTTTTCCGCCATCACCACGGCGTACGCGCTGCAAAACGGAGCGCTGCTGGAGCTGCCGCGCGAAAAAATTCTCTGCGCGGCGCGCAACCAAAGCGCATGCAGCGAAGTGTTACTGGCAGACTGAAGCAATGGAGGGTTATTGTTTATGAAACGGTTTACGATCATCCTGCTCGCGCTCACGCTTTCGCTCGCCGCGCTGGCCTGCACCGCGCAGCAGCCGGCTGCGGACGATCCCATCGACGATGCGCCGCTTGCCGACGTCATGGCGGCCATCATCAAGGACGCCACCGGCGAGATCGCCACGGCCGAGGCCGAGGTGGACGCCGAGCGCTTCTCCTGGTTCTTTGGCATCGACGCCATCGAGGGCGCGGAGGCGTATTCGTCCGAGGCGCTGATCAACGCCATCGCCCATTCGGTCGCGCTGCTGCGCGTGCCGGAGGGGACGGACGTGGCGCAGACCGCCGCGCAGATCGAACAGAGTGCCAACCCGAACAAGTGGGTGTGCGTCGGCGCGGAAAAGACCATCGTCAAGACGCGCGGCAACGTCGTGCTGCTGGTCATGTCGCAGACGGCCATCGCGGATCAGATCGCGGCCAATTTTGACGCGTATCAGCCGTAAGCACCGCGCTGTGCGGCCGCCCGGGCGTCTGCCGCGCCCGGGCGGCCGCCAGTCAAGGCCCTGCGAAGCGGGGCTATGTCCCGCTTCCTGTTAGCAAGGGTCGCCCATGCTGTTTTCAAGCGTCAGTTTCCTCTATGTATTCCTGCCGGCGGTGCTGCTGTGCTATGCGCTTGCGCGCGGCCGCTGGAAGAACCATGTGCTGCTGCTGTTCAGCCTGCTGTTCTATGCCGCGGGCGAGCCGGTCTACATCGTGCTGCTGCTGTTCACCGCCGCGGTGGACTATGCGCTGGCGCTCGTGGTGGAGCGCTATGCGGGGAAGCGCCGCGCGCGCGCCGCGCTCGTGCTGGCGCTGGTGAGCAACCTGCTGATGCTGGCGTTTTTCAAGTATGCGGATTTCCTCATCGGCGCGGTCAACGGCCTGCTCGGCACGCGCATCCCGCTGCTGCGCATCCCGCTGCCGGTGGGCATCAGCTTCTTCACGTTCCAGACGATGAGCTACGTGATCGACGTCTACCGCCGCGAGGTGCCGGTCGAGCGCAACGTGCTCACGCTCACCACCTATGTCAGCCTGTTCCCGCAGCTCATCGCCGGGCCCATCGTGCGCTATCAGACCGTCGCCGATGAGCTGCACGAGCGCAGCCACTCGCTCGAACTGACGGCCTCCGGCGTCCAGCGTTTCATTCTGGGGCTTGGCAAGAAGGTGCTGCTGGCGAACCTCCTGGGCGAGATCTGCGCGGCCTATCGCGCCAGCGCGGACCCGTCCGTGCTGTACGGCTGGCTGTATGCGGTCGCGTTCATGCTGCAAATCTATTTCGATTTTTCCGGCTACAGCGATATGGCGGTGGGCCTTGGCCGCATCTTCGGCTTCCATTTCCCGGAAAATTTCAACTACCCGTACATCGCCCGCTCCATCACGGATTTCTGGCGCCGCTGGCACATCACGCTGTCCACCTGGTTCCGCGACTATGTGTACATTCCGCTGGGCGGCAACCGCGTGAACCGGTGGCGCTGGGTGCGCAACCTCCTCGTGGTCTGGCTGCTGACGGGGCTCTGGCACGGCGCGGCGTGGAATTTCCTGCTCTGGGGCGGGTTCTTCGGCGTGCTGCTGCTGGTGGAAAAACTGCTGCTGCGCGGCGGGGAGCGCCGCGTGTGGGCCCCGCTGGGACATGCGTGCGTGCTGCTGTGCGTGCTGCTGAGCTTTGTCGTGTTCAATGCAGACGGGCTCTCCGGCGCGGCGCAGGACCTGGGCGCGCTCTTTGGCGCGGGCGGCCTGCCGCTATCCTCGGTGGAGGCGGTGTATGAGCTGCGCAGCGGCGCCGTGCTGCTGCTCGTGGCCGCGCTGGGCGCCACGCCCCTGCCAAAGCGCCTCTTTGACCGCTTTGCCGCCACGCGCGCAGGCCGCGCCGTCTGTCCTCTTGCCGTGCCGGCGCTGCTGCTCGTGCTGCTGCTGCTTTCGACGGCCTACCTGGTTGACGGCTCGTTCAACCCCTTCCTGTATTTCCGGTTTTAAGGAGGCGCCATATGGAACGGTTTTCACAGAAATTTCTGGTTGGCGGCTTTCTTGCGATCCTCTTTGGCCTGCTTGCGCTGCACCTGATCCTGCCGGACGCGGAGGCGTCCGTTTCGGAGCGGCGCAAGCTTGCCAAGCCGCCGCAGCTCACGCTTGAGAGCGTGCGCGACGGCGCGTTTTTCACCGATGCGGAGAGCTATCTGCTCGATCACTTCCCCTTCCGGGACGGCTTTCGCACCGGCAAGGCGCTCTATGCCTACGGCGTGCTGCGCGCGCTCGACAACAACGGCGTCTATCTCCACGACGGCGCGGCCTACAAGCTCGAGTACCCGCTCCATGAGGATCAGGTATCCTATGCAGCGGCGCTGATGGAGCGCCTGTGCGGCACGCTCCTGACGGAGAACAACCGCGCCTTCTATGCCATCATCCCGGATAAGAACTACTACGTCGCCGCGCAGAACGGCTATCCGTCGATGGATTACGCCCGCCTGTTCTCCCTCGTGCGCGAAACGCTGGTCACGCCCGAGGAGGTGCCGCTTGCAGACCTGCTCGGCGCGGAGGATTATTACCGCACCGACCTGCACTGGCGGCAGGAACGCCTGCTCCCCGTGGCGCAGCGGCTCGCCGCGGCGCTCGGCGTGGAGATCGCCGGCGAGGCGGCGTACCGGACGCAGTCGTTCGGCGCGTTCCACGGCGCGTATTACGGTCAGGCGGCGCTGCCGCTTGCGCCGGATGAGCTGCTCTATCTCACCAGCGCCGTAACGGACGCCGGCGCCGTGACCTCCCTCGAGGCCGAGGGGACCAGCGGCGTCTATACGCCCGAGGCGTTCGACGGCATGGACGCCTACGATGTGTTCCTCTCCGGCGCGGCGGCGCTGCTGACGGTCGAAAACCCGCTCGCTCAGACGGAGCGCGAACTCATCCTGTTCCGCGATTCGTTCGGCAGCAGCCTTGCGCCGCTTCTGCTGTCGGGCTATCGCCGCGTCACGCTCGTGGACCTGCGCTACATCGCCAGCAGCGAGCTGGAAAAGTACATCGACTTTGACGATCAGGACGTGCTGTTCCTGTACTCCACGCAGATCCTCAACGGCGGCGCGATGCTCCGGTAGTTGCGCTTTTTGCCGCGCTGCGGTATAATCGCTATATACGGCCTGGAATAACGCGGGCCGGAACGGGGAGTGGAGTTTCATGCGCAATGCAGGCGACGTCACGGCGCTCATCGGCGGCACGCCGCTCGTGGCGCTGGACCGGTTTGCGGCCGCGCGCGGTCTGGGCGCGCGGCTGCTTGCCAAGGTGGAGGCGGCAAACCCCGGCGGCAGCGCCAAGGACCGCGTCGCCCTGGCCATGCTGGACGACGCGCAGGCGCGCGGGCTCATCGCGCCGGGCGCGACGCTCGTGGAGCCGACCAGCGGCAACACGGGCGTGGGCCTCGCCCTCGTGGCGGCCGTGCGCGGCTACCGCGTGATCCTCACCATGCCGGAGTCCATGAGCCTGGAGCGCCGCCGCCTGCTGGCGGCCTTCGGCGCGGAGCTGGTGCTCACGCCCGCGGCGGAGGGCATGGCCGGCGCGGGCGCAAAGGCAGAGGCGCTGCGGCGCGAGATCCCGGGCAGCTGGACGCCCGGCCAGTTTGATAACCCCGCCAATCCGCTCGCGCATGAGCGCACGACCGGCCCCGAGATCTGGCGCGACACCGATGGGGAGCTGGCGGCGGTTGTCGCCTGCGGCGGCACCGGCGGCGCCGTGAGCGGCGCGGGCCGCTATCTCAAGCGGCAGGACCCGTCCGTGCGCGTGATCGCGGTGGAGCCGGCCGCCTCGCCGCTGCTGAGCGAGGGCCGCGCCGGCGCGCACGGCATCCAGGGCATCGGGGCGAATTTCGTGCCCGCCCCGCTCGAGCGATCCGTGCTCGACGAGGTGCTGACCGTGACGGACGAGGAGGCGTTTGCCGCGGCGCGCGCGCTTGCGCGCGAGGAGGGGCTGCTCGCGGGCATCTGCTCCGGCGCGGCGGTGGCGGCCGCGGCGCGCGTGGCGCGGCGGCCGGAGTTTGCGGGGCGGCGCGTGGTCGCGCTGCTGCCCGATACGGGCGAGCGGTATCTTTCCACAGATCTGTTTGAGGAGGCGTAACGGTATGTATGAGATCGACGCAAGGGGCAAGGCGTGCCCGCTGCCGGTCGTGCTGGCCAAAAAGGCGCTCGACGCGGGCGAGCGCGACGTGACGGTGCTGGTGGACAACGCCGTCGCGGTGGAGAACCTGCGCCGCCTGGCGGCCGCCAGCGGTCGCGCCGTCCATTCGGACGCGCGCGCGGACGGGTTTGCCGTCACGCTCACCGGCGGGGACGGCGCCGCCTGTGCCGCGGCGGAGTGCGCCTGCGCCGCGCCCGCGCCCGCCGGCGCATCGCTTGCGCTGTTCGTCGGGCGCGAGGGCATCGGCAGCGGCAATGCGGAGCTGGGGCGCAACCTCATGCGCATGTTTTTCCTCACCCTGGCCGAGGGCGATACCGTGCCCGAGAGCATCCTGTTCATGAACGGGGGCGTGCAGCTGCCCGTGGAGGACGATCAGATCGTCGAGTCGCTCGCCGCGCTCGCCGCGCGCGGCGCGGAGATCCTCGTGTGCGGCACGTGCCTGAGCGCCTACGGCATGACGGAGCGGCTGCGCATCGGGACCATCAGCAACATGTACGAGATCCAGGGGCGCATGCTCCGGGCCGGCCGGGTGATCAGCCTTGGCTGAGGCTGAGCGCGCGGACTACTGCATGCTCGCGTTCGATTCGTACAGCTATGCCGTGCGCGCCGGGCAGCTGCTCGCGGGCGAGGTGCCCGCGCGCGTGATGCCCACGCTCCGCTGCGTGTCCGAAAGCTGCGGCATGTCGCTGCGCCTTGCGGCGGACGACGGGCCGCGCGCAGAGCGCGTGCTGAGCGTGTCGGAGCTGCCGCGCGCCGTCTGGCGGCGCTATCTCGTCTATGGCGGCGGCAGCCGGGCCGAGCTGTGCGCGCCGGCCGGGGAGGGCTGAGTCCGGCCGTCATACGGACGGCAGGGCCGCATTTGCGGGAACAAACGGAACGCCGCGGCGATGGCCGCGGCGTTCCCGCTTTTTCGTGTCCGTGCGCTCAGGCGACGACGATGTTGACGATGTTGCGCACGACGATGACCTTGCGCACCGCCTTGCCCGCGAGGAACGGCTGCACCTCGGCCGCGGCGAGCGCCGCCTGCTCCACGCCCGCCTTGTCGAGGTCCGCCGGCAGCGTGATGCGCGCGCGCACCTTGCCGTTGACCTGCACGCCGTACTCCACCGTAGCGGCCAGCAGCGCGCTCTCGTCGTAGGCGGGCCAGGCGCTGTGGTGCAGCGGGGCAAAGCCCAGGCGCTCGTTCATCTCCTCGGTGATGTGCGGGGCGACGGGGTTGAGCAGCAGCAGCAGCGTGTGCAGCTCGTCGCGCGTGAGGCGGCCCTTGTCGTAGAAGTCGTTCACGAGCGACATCATGGCCGCGATGGCCGTGTTGTACTTCATCCGCTCGTAATCCTCGCCGACCTTCTTGATGCAGGCGTGCACGCTGCGGCGCAGGTCCGCGTCGGTATCGCCCTCGCCCTGCACCATATCCTGCAATTTCCACACCCGCTCGAGGAAACGGCGGCAGCCGCGCGCCCCGCTCGTGTTCCACGGGATCGGCTGGTCGAACGCGCCCATGAACATCTCATACAGGCGGAACGAATCCGCGCCCAGCTCGTCCACGATCGTGTCGGGGTTGACGACGTTGCCGCGGGATTTGGACATCTTCTCGCCGTTCTCGCCGAGCACGAGGCCGTGGCTGGTGCGCTTCATGTACGGCTCGGGGCAGGGGACCAGCCCGCAGTCGTACAGGAACCGGTGCCAGAAGCGGCTGTAGAGCAGGTGCAGCGTGGTGTGCTCCATGCCGCCGTTGTACCAGTCCACCGGCATCCAGTATTTGAGCTCGTCGTAATCGGCGAACGCCTTGTCGTTGTGCGGGTCGCAATAGCGCAGGAAGTACCAGCTCGACCCTGCCCAGTTGGGCATGGTGTCCGTCTCGCGGATGGCCGGCCCGCCGCACTTGGGGCAGGTGGTGTGCATCCATTCCGTCGCGCGCGAGAGCGCGCTCGAGCCGTCGTCGCTGGGCGTATAGTCCTCGATCTCCGGCAGGCGCAGCGGCAGCTGGTCATACGGCAGCGGCACCCAGCCGCAGTGCTCGCAGTGCACCAGCGGGATCGGTTCGCCCCAGTAGCGCTGGCGGGTGAACACCCAGTCGCGCAGCTTGTAGTTGACCTTGCGGCGGCCGAGGCCGTTCTTTTCCAGGTAGTCGATCATGGCGGGGATGGCCTGTTCGACCGTCATGCCCGTGAGGAAGCCGGAGTTGACCATCACGCCGGTATGACACTCGGTATACGCCGCCTCGTCCACATGGCCGCCCGCTACGACCTCGATGATCGGCAGGCCGAACTTCTTTGCAAACTCCCAGTCGCGCATGTCGTGCGCCGGCACGGCCATGATCGCGCCCGTGCCGTAGCTCATGAGCACGTAATCGCTCACCCAGATGGGGATCTCCCGCCCCGTCACCGGGTTGACGGCGCGAAGGCCTTTGAGCTCCACGCCGGTCTTTTCCTTGTTGAGCTCGCTGCGCTCAAAGTCGCTCTTGCGCGCGGCGGCGGCGCGGTAGGCCGCGACCTCCGCGTGGTTTGCGATGCGGCCGGCATAGCGGTCGATCAGCGGATGCTCCGGCGAGATGACCATGTACGTCGCGCCAAAGAGCGTGTCCGCGCGCGTGGTGTACACCGTCAGCGTCTCGTCCGTGTCCGCAAGGCGGAACTGCACCTCCGCGCCCTCGCTGCGGCCGATCCAGTTCTGCTGCTGCGTCTTGACGCGGTCGATGAAGTTGACCTCCTCAAGCCCGTCGAGGAGCTTTTGCGCATAGTCGGTGATGCGCAGCATCCACTGCGAGCGCACCTTCTGCACGACCGCACCGCCGCAGCGCTCGCACACGCCGTCCACGACCTCCTCGTTGGCAAGGCCGACCTTGCAGCTGGTGCAGAAATTGATCGGGATCTCGGCCTTGTAGGCCAGCCCCTTTTCAAAGAATTTCAAGAAGATCCACTGCGTCCACTTATAGTAATCCGGGTCGGTGGTGTTGACCTCGCGCGTGTAGTCGAACGAGAAGCCGAGCCGCTGCAGCTGCTCGCGGAAGCGGTCGATGTTCTCGCGCGTGACCTTGGCCGGGTGCCGGCCGGTCTTGATGGCGTAGTTTTCCGTCGGCAGGCCGAACGCGTCCCAGCCGATGGGGAAGAGCACGTTGTAGCCCTCCATGCGGCGCTTGCGGCAGATGATGTCCAGCGCCGTATTGCTGCGCGGATGCCCCACGTGCAGCCCCTGCCCGGAGGGATAGGGGAACTCGATCAGCCCGTAGAACTTCGGCTTTTCGTGCGAAGCCTCCGCCTCAAAGCAGTGGCCGTCGGCCCAGATCTTCTGCCATTTCGCCTCGATCGCCTGCGGGTCGTATCTGTCAGACATAGCTTCAAAAACCTCCGTCGATATACCCTATTACTCTATTACGAAACCGGTCCTTTGTCAACGCCCGCGGCGGCGGGGTCAGTCGCAATTTACAGTGGGCGCTCCCCAAAATGCGGATAGCAGCTTCTTCGTACTGGAGCGGGAGAAGCGGCGCGGACAGCGGCAGATCACCGACCCCGCCCTTCTGCGCAAAATCGTCCTGTTCCTTGCGGACAACATTGGCAGCAGCGTCTCCGTCTCATCCATCGGCAATACGCTGATGAACGAGGGACTTCTGGGGGATGGCAAACGCAAAGGAATCCCCAGCGCCCACACGGTGCAGGCCTACATCGGCGCGCTGCTGGAAAGCTACTTTTTCTACGAAATCAAGCGGTTTGACATCAAGGGCAAGGAGTACCTGCGCACGCTGGGCAAGTACTATATCGTGGACATCGGGCTTAGAAACTTCTTGCTGGGCTTCCGCAACCGGGACAGCGGCCACGCCATTGAGAATGTGGTCTACTTCGAACTGCTCCGCCGGGGCTATGACGTGGCCATCGGGAAGATCGACAATCAGGAGGTGGATTTCATCGCCACCACCGCCGACGACAAGCTCTATATCCAGGTGACGGAATCCATGCAGAACGGGGACGTCCGCAAACGGGAGCTTGCCCCGTTGCAGAAGATCCGGGACAATTACGAGAAGATCGTGCTGTCCCTGGAGCCGGGGCTGGACGCCTCCTATGACGGCATCAAGTCCCGAAATCTTGCGGACTGGCTGCTGGACGGCTGATTGCCTGTGCGGACCAAAAATTTGAGAGCCGGCCGCAACGGCGCCGCGCCCGCTCCGGTCAGTAGCTGCCGTTTTTGGGGCGGCGGTAGTCGAACTCCTCGCGCAGCTGCTCATAGCGCGGGTCTTCGCGCCAGCCGTCCGCCGTCGGCGTGGTGCGGAAGTTGATGTAGCACCCCGGCAGCTGTTCGACCAGTTCGGCTTGCAGCTCTTCGGGAATGTTGTTGTTGCCGATCCACAGCCGCTCCAGCTCCTTGAGCCCGAACAGCGGCGACGGGTCCTCGATCTCGTTGAGCGTCAGCTCGATGTGGCGCAGGTTCTTGAGCCCCGCAAGCGGCGAGAGGTCCACGATGTCGTTGTTGAACAGCTCCACATATTCAAGCTCCGGGCAGCAGGCCAGCGGCGAGATGTCCGTGATGCTGCCGATGGCGAAGATCGCCACGCGCAGCTTGGGCATATAGCGCGCGAACTCGATGTTCTCCAGGTGGTTGTGCCCCACGTCCAGCAGCTCCACCTCGGTGCAGTAGCGCAGCAGCTGCAATTTTTCCGTGTTGAAGAAATAGCCCTTCTCGCGGCTGTAGATATCGTTGACCAGCCGGATGCGCGCGGCGTCCGTCCGGCAGCATGCGCCGCCGATGTGCACGCACCAGACGACCTTCGTGTCCGGCAGCGCGTCGCGCAGCGCGGCCATCCGTTCATCGCTCACGCCGCAGTGGATCATCGTCAGCGTTTCGCACCGGTTCAGGTGCGCGGCGAGCGCGCGCACCTCATCCATGCGCTCGTCCCCGATCGCAAGCTCCGACAGATCCGCCTCCGCATCCGCCGTGGAATACGTCCGCCCGAGATAGGTGAACACATAATCGAACCGCACGTCCGGCCGCGCCTGCTGCAAGCGCCCCAGCTGGCCCCAGTCCAGGCGGTTGGCAAACGTCGGCGCAAGTTCCGCTTCCATTTCGCCGTCCGCCTCGGGCTCGTCCGCGCCATCGGCCTGCGGCTCTGCTTCCGCGCCTTCGTCCGCCGCGGGCCCGTCCGCTTCACCGTCCGCGTCATCCTCCCCGTCCGCGCCGTCTGCCGCTGCATTGGCGTACCGGATGGCGTCCGCGCCGTCGGGCACGGGCGCGCCGTCCAGGCGGTTCAGGTTCACATCGGTCAGGTCGGCAAGCAGCGGCAGCATGGCCAGCACCCGCTCAAATTCGGCGATGGGCACGCCCGTCAGGTCGAGCGAGACCGCGTCGTGCGCGATCTCAACGCCGCCGACGTCCTCCGTGAAGCGGAACGCGACCTCCGGATGCGCCGCCGCGTAGGCGGCAAGCTCGGCATAGTCCGCGCTGCCGCTCACCTCGGCGGTTCGCAGGCCGTCGAAGCGCTCCAGCAGCTCCGTCTCGCCCGGGGCGAGCGGCGTCTCGATCCGTTCGGCGCCGGCCGGGTAGCTCGCGCCGCTTGCAAATACAACCGGCTCCGGCGTGGGCGTAGGCGCGGGTGCGGGCGCTTTGCCGCAGGCTGCCGTCAGCAGCGCCGCACAGAGCAGTGCCAACGCCGCCAGGATGCGGCTGCTGTCCATGAAGATACTCCTTTGCTGTCGGTCAGGCGGGGTGGGGGCAGGGGATCGATCAGTCGTTGCGGCGCGTGCGGCTCGCCAGCGAGAGCAGGCGCAGGAAGATGCCCAGCGATGCCAGCGCGGCCAGCACATAGGTCATCGCCGCGGCGCGCAGCACGCGCTTTGCCGCATCGGATTCCTCATAGGTCACATAGCCGCCCTCCTCGAGCATGCGCAGCGCGCGGGACGAGGCGTTGAGCTCCACCGGCAGCGTCACCACCTGGAACAGCAGCATCGCGCCAAAGAGGACGACGCCCGCCATGGCCAGGTTGAAGCTGCTCATGATGAGCCCGAGGATGACCAGGTACGGCGCGATGGTCGAGCCGAGGTTGGCCGCCGGCAGGATCGCGTTGCGAAAGCGGATGGGCGCGTAGTGCTCCTCATACTGCATCACATGCCCGATCTCATGCGCCGCGACGGCCACCGCCGCGATGGAGTTGGAGCCGTACACCGCCTGGCTCAGCCCCACGGTGCCGGTGCGCGGGTTGAAATGGTCGGTCAGCCTGCCGGCCACGGGTTCGATGCGCACGGCGCTGCCGCCGCGCGCCAGCAGCGCCGCAGCCACCTGCTCGGCGCTCATGCCGCGCGCGGTGGGCGTGCCGGCATAGCGGTTGAACGTGCGCTGCACCGCGCCCTGCGCGGCCAGGCTGGCCGCCATGATGGCCAGCAGCGCGATGAAGTAGAGACTGTCGCTTGCGCCATAATATCCAAACATACGTACAGTATACCACAGCCCGCCGGAAAAAACGACGACCCGTGGAAAGATTTTCATTTTTTCCACGTTTTTGCCGCGCGCGGGCGCGGCCCCGGCGCAGCAGAAGCCGGCGTGCGGCGCTGCGGCCCCGGCGCGCGGCGGCGGTCAGTATCCGCCGGTGCGCGGGTGGTCGTAGTCGAACTCCTCGCGCAGCTGGTCGTAGCGCGGGTGTTTGCGCCAGCCGTTGGCGGTCGGCTCGTAGCCGTAGTCGATCTGGCAGTTTGGCAGCGCCGCCTCCAGCTCCGCCCTGCGCTCGTCCGGGAAGCCGTACCAGCCGATCCACAGCCGCTCGAGCTGCGTGAGCCCATACAGCGGCGACGGGTCGGTGATCTCGTTGAGCGTCAGGTTCAGGTGCCGCAGGTTGTGCAGGTTGGCCAGCGGCGTGACGTCGCTGATGTCCAGATGGAACAGCTCCAGGTATTCCAGCTCCGTGCATCCGGCAAGCGGGGAGAGGTCCTCCACCGTTCCGATGGCCAGGATCGCCACGCGCAGCTTGGGCATGTAGCGCACAAACTCGATGGTCGTGAGCCAGTTGTGCCCCACGTCCAGCAGCTCCACCTCGGTGCAGTAGCGCAGCGTTTCGAGGTCGCTGCGCGTAAAGCGGTAATCGTCCTTGACCAGCCGGATGCGCTTTGCGTCGGTGCGGCTGCTGGCCGCGCCGAAGCTCACCCGCCAGACGACCTTCATCTGCGGCAGCGCGTCGCGCAGCGCGGCCATCCGTTCGTTGTCCACCTTGCAGCGTTCCATGGTCAGCTCCCTGCAATGCGGCAGGTACCCCATGAGCGCGCGCACCTGGTCCACCCGCTCGTTGCCCACGCGCAGGCTGGACAGATCCACCGCCTCGTCCGCCGCGGAGAACGTCCGCCCCAGGTAGCTGAACACGTAATCGAACCGCACGTCCGGCCGCGCCTGCTGCAAGCGCCCCAGCTGGCCCCAGTCCAGGCGGTTGGCAAACGTCGGCGCAAGTTCCGCTTCCATTTCGCCGTCCGCCTCGGGCTCGTCCGCGCCATCGGCCTGCGGCTCTGCTTCCGCGCCTTCGTCCGCCGCGGGCCCGTCCGCTTCACCGTCCGCGTCATCCTCCCCGTCCGCGCCGTCTGCCGCTGCATTGGCGTACCGGATGGCGTCCGCGCCGTCGGGCACGGGCGCGCCGTCCAGGCGGTTCAGGTTCACATCGGTCAGGTCGGCAAGCAGCGGCAGCATGGCCAGCACCCGCTCAAATTCGGCGATGGGCACGCCCGTCAGGTCGAGCGAGACCGCGTCGTGCGCGATCTCAACGCCGCCGACGTCCTCCGTGAAGCGGAACGCGACCTCCGGATGCGCCGCCGCGTAGGCGGCAAGCTCGGCATAGTCCGCGCTGCCGCTCACCTCGGCGGTTCGCAGGCCGTCGAAGCGCTCCAGCAGCTCCGTCTCGCCCGGGGCGAGCGGCGTCTCGATCCGTTCGGCGCCGGCCGGGTAGCTCGCGCCGCTTGCAAATACAACCGGCTCCGGCGTGGGCGCGGGCGTGGGTGTGGACGCGGGCGCGGCCGTCGCCGCCGGAGCGCCCGCCCCCATGCGCTGCCCATTGCAGGCGGAGAGCAGCAGCATAAGGCCGATCAGGGCGATCGCCGCCAGCGTGCGCAGATGCTTCATCGTACAAGCCCCCCTTGCATTGCAGAAGATCGTCTATGGAACTCACGGCCGCGCCGTCGTATGGTTTGAAAAGCGGGATGGTTGGCCGCCGCGCCCGCCGCGGCGAATGGGGTTGTCCGTCTGTTGGTCTGTCCGTCTGTGCGCCCGGCCGCGCTCTGCGTGCTCAGGAGTTTTGCGCAGCGCCGCGCGCGGGGCGATCGGCCGGCGGTTTGTTTCCGGTATGGACACAGTATACCACATCGCGCCCCCAAAAGGGACAGGAAAATGGTGGAAACATGGAAATTTTTTCACGGCAGGCTCGCACGCGGCCAGCCCCGCGCATGGCGGGAACGGCCGCAGGCGGCTGCGCCGTCCCTTTGCAGGCGCTCGTCAGCCCCGCGCATGGCGGGAACGGCCCGGGACCGCGCGGCGAATGCGCCCGGGGGCTCCGGCCCTTCCGCGCCGGCTACGCTCCTTCCCCGCGGCCGCCGTCCCCGCCGTCGTCCGGCTCCGCAATGTCGTCGATCAGGCCCGCGCGATCGAGCGCGAAGGCGAAGCGCCGGCAGCGCGCCGCGCCCGCGCCGCCCGGTTCGTATACGCCGAACTCCGGCCGCTCCGGCCGCGCCAGGAAGAAGGGCCGTATGCCGGAAAACGGGCCGATGAACGAGGCGAGCGCCTGCGCGTCCAGCCCGTCGCGCAGCGCGGGGGAGAGGTAGGTGAGCGCCTCGTCCGCCGCCCCGATCAGCAGCGCCTCGAGCAGCGCGAGCGGCAGCGATGCGGCCGGCAGCGGCTCGTGCGTGAAAAAGCCCGTTTCCGCCGGCTCGGCCGTCCATTCCGTCTCGCGGCAGCGGTAGCGCGTGCGCCGCTCATGCGCGCGCTGCGTGGGCAGCGTGTCCGTCGCGGTGATGCAGCCGTCGGCCACGTCGATGCGGTCGGCCCGAAGGCGCAGGCGGATTCGCCGGTCCGGCCCGAGCACGCGCGCCTCCTGCTGCGCCCCGTCGCGCGTGACGGCCACGAGGCAGCGCATCGTGGTATACAGCTCGCCCTCCGCCTCGCCCAGCAGCGGGTGGCCGCACAGCACGTGCGCGCCGTTTTCCACGGCCAGCCACAGCCCACCGTCGTTGTAGAGCACGGCCAGCAGCCTCTCGCGCGCGGCGGGCAGTTCCCACGGCAGCCGCGCAACGGTGAACGGGAAGCGCCGCTCCGCCTCCGGATACAGTACCGGCAGGTGCAGCACGGCCACGAATACGCCGCTCCCCCAGACGTACAGGTCCACATCCGGCGGGCACTCCTCTGGCCGCCCGGCGGCAAAGCGCAGCGCGCGCGTGACGCCGTAGCAGCCATAGCCCGTCCGCGCGATGCACAGCGGCAGCGCGGTGAACAGGTATTCGCCCTCCGGCGCGGCCTTGACCGTCGCAGGCGACGTGCCAAGGAGCGCGCCGTCAAACAGCAGCGCCGCGCGATCGGCGGCCTCCGGCGGCGCCTCGGCGCACAGGCGCAGCGTGATCGCCGCCGAGGCGCCGGGCGCGGGAATCGGGCTCTGTTCCATGGGGGCTGTCCTCCCTGTCGCTCATGTGCGCCCGCCGCAGGGCGGGTGCCAGCGATAGGGATATGCGCCGGACGGGCCGGATATGCCGCCGCTTTGCGCATTCGGCCCGAAACGTCATTTTTTCCGCGCTGGAGGCTGTTCACGCGCGCGCGGCTGTGCTATACTAAAATGCAACGTGCAATCCGGCGCGCCGCAGGGCCGCCGGGGATGGGAGAGTGGAGCATCGATGTTGAAACTGCGGCAGTTGCAGCAAGCGCCCGCGCAGTATGCGGGGCATGTCGAGGTGGGCGGCTGGGTGCGCACCGTGCGCGAGGGCAAGACCGTCGGCTTTATCGAGCTGACGGACGGCTCCGCGTTCAGGCCCGTGCAGGTCGTGTATGAAAACGACGCGCGCGGCCTTGGCCGCGGGCTTTCCACGGGCTGCGCCATCACCGTGGCGGGCGAGCTGTGCCTGACGCCGGATGCACCGCAGCCGTTCGAGATCCGCGCCGAAAGCATCCGCCTTGTCGGCGCGTGCCCGGGCGACTATCCGCTGCAAAAGAAACGCCATACGCTCGAATACCTGCGCACCATCCAGCACCTGCGGCCGCGCGCCAACACGTTCCAGGCGGTGTTCCGCGTGCGCTCGGTGCTGGCGGCGGCCGTGCACGAGTTTTTCCAGCAGCGCGGCTTTGTCTACGTGCATACGCCCATCCTCACCGGGTCGGACTGCGAGGGCGCGGGCGAGATGTTCCAGGTGACGACGCTCCCGGTGGGGGACGCGCCGCGCACGCCGGACGGCGCGGTCGATTATCACAGGGATTTCTTCTGCAAGCCGGTGAACCTGACCGTGAGCGGCCAGCTCTACGGCGAGGCGTACGCGCTGGCATTTGGCGACATCTATACGTTCGGGCCGACGTTCCGCGCCGAGCGCAGCTTCACCGCGCGCCATGCGGCCGAGTTCTGGATGATCGAGCCGGAGATGGCCTTCTGCGACCTGACCGGCTATCTCGACACGGCCGAGGCCATGGTCAAATACCTCATCCGCGCCGTGCGCGAGCGCTGCCCGGACGAGATGGCGTTCTTTGCCAGATTTGTGGATAAGGGGCTGCTCGAGCGGCTCGACAACGTCGAGCGCAGCGAGTTCGCGCGCATCACCTATACCGAGGCGGTATCGCTGCTCGAGCGGGCGGACGTCTCCTTCCAGTACCCGGTCGCCTGGGGCGCGGACCTGCAGACCGAGCACGAGCGCTACCTGACCGAGCAGGCGTTCGGCCGGCCCGTGTTCGTGACCGATTATCCCAAGGACATCAAGGCGTTCTACATGCGCCTCAACGACGACGGCAAAACCGTCGCCGCGGCGGATCTGCTCGTGCCGGGCGTGGGCGAGATCATCGGCGGCAGCCAGCGCGAGGAGCGGTTCGACCTGCTCGAAAAGCGCATCGCCGAGCTGGGGCTCGACCGCGAGCAGTACGGCTGGTATCTCGACCTCAGGCGCTATGGCGGCGTGCCGCACGCCGGGTACGGGCTCGGGTTTGAGCGCATGGTCATGTATGTGACGGGCATGGCCAACATCCGCGACGTGCTGCCCTTCCCGCGCACGGCGGAGAGCCTCGAGATGTGACCGCGCGGCCCGGCCGCGCGTTCGGGGCCCCGGCGAGCCGGGGCCCCCGTTTTTGCCGACGGCGCGGCGCAAAGCGCGTTTTCAGGCTATGAATCGCGCCGCCGCCGTGGTATAATCATGTTTGGGAAAAGGAGGGGAAGGCCATGCGGGTCGTCAGCGCCGCCGCCATAGCCGAAGCGGTGCGCGCGCTGTGCGTCGAGGCGTGCTGCGTGCTGCCGGAGTCCGTCGTCCGCCGCCTGCGTGAAGCGCGCGACGGCGAGGCGGAGGGCAGCGCGGCGCGCGCCGTGCTCACGCAGCTGATCGAAAACGCGCGCCTTGCGCGCGAGGCCATGCGCCCCTGCTGCCAGGACACGGGCATGGCAGTCGACTAATTAGATATCGGCCGCGACGCATACATCGACGGCGACGTGTACGCCGCCGTGAACGAGGGCGTTTCCCGCGGCTACCGCGAGGGGTATCTGCGCAAGTCCGTCCTGCACCCGCTCACGCGCGAGAACACCGGGGACAATACGCCCGCGGTCGTGCATCTTTCCTTCGTGCCGGGCGACCGGGTGCGCGTGCAGGTCGCGCCCAAGGGCTTTGGCAGCGAGAATATGAGCCGCCTGTTCCTGCTGCCCCCGTCGGCGGGGCGCGAGGGCGTGCTCAATGCCATCGTGGAGACGGTCGTGCAGGCCGGCGCGTGCGCCTGCCCGCCGGTCGTGGCCGGCGTGGGCATCGGCGGCACGATGGAACAGGCGTGCCTGCTGGCCAAGCGCCAGCTGCTGCGGGAGCTGGGCGCGCCGTCGCCGGAGGCGGAGGTCGCCCGGCTGGAGGAGGAGGCGCTCGCGCGCCTCAACGCCACGGGCATCGGGCCCATGGGCCTCGGCGGGCGGACGACGGCGCTGGCCGTGCACGCCGCGGCCGTGCCCACGCACATCGCCGGGCTGCCGGTTGCCGTCAATCTCCAATGTCATGCGTGCCGGCACGCGGAAAGGACGCTCTGATGGCCGCGCTTTCGCTCGAGCTGCCGCTCTCTCAGGCGGCGCTTGCCCGCCTGCGGTCGGGCGATACGGTCCTGCTCAGCGGGGAGCTGTACACCGCGCGCGACGCGGCGCATAGGCGCTTTGCCGCGCTCCTTGCGCGCGGCGAGCCGCTGCCCGTGCCGCCGGGCTGCTGCATCTATTACGCCGGTCCCTGCCCCGCCGCGCCGGGGGAGATCATCGGCCCGTGCGGGCCGACGACCGGCGCGCGCATGGACGCCTATACGCCCGCGGTGCTCTCGTACGGCGTCAACGCGCTCATCGGCAAGGGGCCGCTCGGGCCGTCGGTCGTCGCGGCCATGCGCGGCCGGGCCGTGTATTTTGCGGCCACGGGCGGCGCCGGGATGCTGATCGCCTCGTGCGTGCGCGCGTGCGAGCCGGTCGCCTTTTTGGACCTGGGCGCGGAGGCGGTGTACCGCCTCTGCGTGAAGGATATGCCCGTCATCGTCGCCATCGACGCGGCGGGCGGGAACCTGTATGAAAAAATAGCAGCCGGAGGAGGAATATCATGAGCAACTGTGCCATTGTCGGCATCAACTGGGGCGACGAGGGCAAGGGCCGCATGGTCGACCTGATCGCGCGGGATTACGATATCGTCGTGCGCTATCAGGGCGGCAACAACGCCGGCCACACCGTGCTCAACGAATACGGCAAATTTGCGCTGCACCTGCTGCCCTCCGGCATCTTCCAGCGCGGGACGGTCAACCTGCTGGGCAACGGCGTGGTGGTCGATCTGGAGCGGCTCTGGGAGGAGATGGAGGACGTGCGCCAAAAGGGGGTGCACATCGGGCCGGACAACCTGCTCGTGAGCGACCGCGCGCCCATCGTGTTCCCGTTCCACCGCGACCAGGACGCGCTGGAGGAGGCGCGGCTCAAGGACGCCAAATACGGCTCCACCAAGCGCGGCATCGCGCCGGTATACAGCGACAAGTACCAGAAAAAGACGCTCATGGTGGGCGACCTGCTCTATCCCGCCTATTTTGAGGAGCGCCTGCGCGGCGTGCTGGAGTGGAAGAACCTGACCATCGAGCGCGTGTACGGCGCGGCGCCCTACCGCTATGCGGACATGCTGGAGTGGGCGCGCACGTTCGGCGAGAAGCTGCGCCCCTACATCCGGGATACCGGCAGATACCTGCGCGAGGCGCAGCGCGCCGGCAGGCGCGTGCTGTTCGAGGCGCAGCTGGGCGCGCTAAGGGACATCGATTTCGGCATCTATCCGTACACCTCATCCTCCTCGCCCGTGGCGGCGTACGCGCCCGTGGGTGCCGGCGCGCCGGGCACGAAGCTGGACGAGGTGATCGGCGTGGTCAAGGCGTATTCCACCTGCGTGGGCGAGGGCCCGTTCACGGCCGAGTGGTTCGGCCCGGAGGCGGAGCGGCTGCGCGAGGCGGGCGCGGAGTACGGCGCGGCGACGGGGCGGCCGCGGCGCGTCGGCCCGCTCGACCTGGTCGCCACGCGCTACGGCGTGGCCATGCAGGCCGCCACGAGCATCGCGCTCACCAAGCTCGACGTGCTCGGCTACATGGATAAGATACCCCTCTGCGTCGCCTACGAGGTGGACGGCGCCGAGACGCGCGACTTCCCCTTCCCCGCCGCGCTTGAGGGGGCAAAGCCCGTCCTCGAATACATGGACGGCTGGGGCTGCGACATCTCCAAAGCCCGAAAATGGACCGACCTGCCCCTTGAGGCGCGGCGCTACGTGCGGCGCATAGAACAGGAGTCGGGCTGCCCCATCCGCTGGGTCTCCGTCGGCGCGGGCAGGGACGAATACATCAGGCTGTGACTGGAAAGGAGCGGATATGTGCGGAATCATCGGCTTCACAGGCGGGCGCGAGGCGGCGCCGGTGCTGCTGGAGGGGCTGAAGGCCCTGGAATACCGGGGCTACGACTCGGCAGGTCTCGCCGTCATGGGCGAGGCCGGGCTGGAGCTCGCCAAGACCGGCTTTGAGTATTTTGCCGGCGGCGAGTTCCAGAAGGTGAACGGCGACGGCACCGGCCCCGATACCAATGCAGAGGCTGCAAGTGCCGGCTACAAC
>URSN01000016.1 GCA_900550525.1 uncultured Eubacteriales bacterium | reverse complement strand
GGGTTCCTGAGCTTTCTTTTTGGTTCTTTTTCTTTCACAGAAAGAAAAAGAACGAAAGAAAAAAAGAAGAAAAGCCCCGCAAAATGGTTTTGCGGGGAACGTGCGTTCCGCTGACGGGCGGGTGCGGCGGGCCAGCCCAGGCGGGTTCCCGGCTTTCTTTTCTGGTTCTCTTTTCGCCTCCGGAAAGAAAAAAGAACATACAAAGCAAAAAAGAAAAAGCCCCCGGCCGGGGCCGGGGGCGCGGATTTTCGAAGCGCCCGTCAATGCAGGTGCTGCCGGTAGAGGCTGGCGGCGGTCCGCTGACCCTCCCGCAGGATCGCGGCCTCATCCTGACGGGTCAGCCGCCCATCCTGCACGAGGATATCCCCCTGCACCATCACCAGCTTTACGTCATGCCGGTTGGCGTTGTATACGATGGTTGCCACCGGGTCGTCGAACAGGGGGACCAGATTGGCGGATTGCAGCGACAGCATCACGAGATCCGCCTCCTTTCCCGCCTCCAACGAGCCGATCCGCTCGCCCAGGCCGAGCGCGCACGCGGCTTCGATGGTGGACTTGCGCAGCGCCTTGGCCGCGTTGATGTCCTGCGTGCTGCAGCCCAGCAGGCGGTCGGCAATGACGGTGATGCGCATGTTGGTCCAAGGGTCGGTGGTGAGCCAGTCTGTGCCCAGACAGAAGGGGACGCCCGCGTCGATGATCTCCTTCATGGGCGGCAGCGCCCCGCGCTTGCCGGAGGTTTCACAGCAGTGGGCGAACACAAGCCCGCTCTCGCGCAGCAGCGTTTTATCATGCTCCGTGAGGAATTTGCAGTGCGCCGCCACCGTATCGGGGCCCAGCAGCCCCGTTTCCTCCAGATATTCCACGGGCGTGAGCCCATAGGTTTCCCGGAGAAACGCGACCTCCTGCTGCTTCTGCGCCACATGGATATGGAACCCGACGCCCAGCCGCCGCCCCTCGTCCACGATCTGCTTTGCCAGCTCCACGGAGATGGTATCGGTGGCGTGGGGACCCAGCTTGCACAGGATCTTTCCGTTGCAGGCGTTGTGCCACTTTTCCACGAGCGCGACCCCATCCGCCAGCCGCCGTCGCCCCTCCTCCGGCAGCAGGGTATAGTCCTGCCGGCAGAGGTTGGCAAGGTTGCGCTCGATGATCTTGTGCGCCAGCACGCCGCGTATCCCCATATCCGCCGCCGCCTGCGCCGTGGCGTCCATGTAATGATACAGGTCGTTGATGAGCGTTACGCCGCCCCGGAGCGCCTCCAGGATGCCGAGCATGCTCAGGGTGTATACCGCTTCGTGGGTCAGCACGTCCTCCATGGGCAGGGCGAGGCGGTAAAAGCCGTTGTCCACATCCTCCGTCAGCCCCTTGAACAGGGACCCGCAGACATGGGTATGGTAGTCCACGATCCCCGGGAGGATGGCATGCCCGGCGGCATTGATCCGACGGTCCGCGGCGACGGGGCCGTCATAGGCCCCATCGCCCAGCCCGGCGATCTTCCCGTCCTCCACGAGGAGCCAGCCATCCCGGAACACCTCCTCCTGCGGGTTTACGGTTATGATACAGCCGTGTTCAAACAATAGGTTCATGCAGCGCTCCTTTTTCGATCGTTCTATGACCCCGGCGGACGCCCGTCAGGGCAGGTTGATGAAGACGCCCGGTCCGATGGGCAGATCCAGCGCCATCCACAGCAGCAGGAACAGAATCCAGACCACCTGGAGGATGACGGCGATGGGAACCATGCTGGCCACAACGGTGCCGATCTTCAGGTTGGAATCGTATTTCGTCCTGGCCGTCTCCAGCAGCATCCAGATATAGGGGCACATGGGCGTCAGGCAGTCCACGGGGGAATCGCCCAGCCGGTAGAGCAGCTGCGCAAAGCTCGGGTGATACCCCAGCATCATGAACATCGGGACGAACACCGGCGCAAAGATGGCCCATTTGGCGGAGCCGGAATACACCAGAATGTTGACCAGCGCGCTGATGAGGATGAACACCACGCACATGCCCATGCCGGTGAAATTGATGCTTTGCAGGAAGTTTGCCCCGCCGATGGCCAGCAGCGTGCCCAGGTTGCTCCAGGAGAACAGGCCGGAGAACTGGCCACAGATGAAGCAGAAGAGGATGAAGCTGGCCAGGGTCTTCGTCGCGTTGACCATGGAGGCGTTCACATCGTGGGAGTTACGGAACTTCCCGGAGGCAAAGCCGAAGGCAAGGCCCGCCGCCGCGGCCCACAGGAACAGGACGACGGTGATGTTCTTCAGCAGCGGCGAGCCGATGAACGCGCCGTCCTCGCCGGAGGTGAGACCGGTAAAGAAGCTGATCAGCACCAGCGCCAGGAACGCCAGCGTCGTGATGCCGGCGGCGCGCAGGCCCTTATGCTCCTGCGGGGTGAGCTGGATCTTCCCCTCGTCGGTGTTGCCCGTATAGACGCCAAAGCGCGGGGCGACGAGCTTTTCCGACACCAGCGCGATCACGATGGTCACCAGGAAGGTCGAGGCGATCATGAAGTACCAGTTGCCCGTCACATCCGCCGTGATCGTGCTTTCCGGCATAAAGCCGGCGATCGCGCTGTTGGTGATGCCGGCCAGAGTCGCGTCCGTTCCGGCGATCATCACGTTGGCGGTAAAGCCCGCCTGCGCGCCCGCATAGGCCGTGATCATGCCGACGATCGGATGCTTGCCGATGCTCATATACAGGATTGCGGCCAGCGGCGGCAGGACGATGATGGCGGTATCCGACGCGATGTTTCCGCACACGGCGATGAAGGTCAGCACGAAAACGGCAAGGCTGGCGGGGACCTTCCGGAGGCTGGAGTGGAGCAGCGCCTTGATCAGGCCGGAATTTTCGCAGATGCCAATGCCGATGCTCAGCACCACGACCAGACCCAGGGGTGCAAAATCCGTGAAGTTGGTCAGCATATTGGCCAGCAGCCACTGTATGCCGTCCTTTGAGAACAGGTTGTTGACCCGCACTGTTTCGCCGGTCGCCGGATTGACGCTGCTCACGCCGCACCAGGACAAACCGGCGCTGAGCACCGCCACAAACACAAACAGCCATACAAACAGGATCGCGGGGGGCGGCAGCTTGTTGCACACGCGCTCCACCGCGTCCAGGCAGCGGTCGACCAGTGGTTTCCTGGCCTGTTTCATCTCTTTATTGTGTTCCATGTTTTACACTCCTCACCCTTTTTTGTTGGTCTGTTCCTGCCCGACATGTATCACCGCTGCGGAATGATCCGCTGCTATTCAATAAAACAGCGAGAAGTGGCGCTGAATCTGACTGTATATAGGATTATTATACCGGGCCCCGTATCCGGCCGCCAACATTTCTTCGTTGTTTATTACAACCAACCGTTGTTATTCTTGCTGCGATTCGGTATAATATCTGCAACACAGATCGATGCGGGGGAGGGCGGCCATGCAGACGGCCTATCTGGATACCTTTTTGAAAACGGTCGAGAGCCGGAGTTTTACGCTGGCGGCAAAACAGCTGTTCATCACGCAGCAGGCAGTCAGCAAGCAGGTCGCCTGCCTGGAAAAGGAGCTGCAGGCCACCCTCGTGGAGCGGACGACGCCCCTGCGGCTTACCCCCAAAGGGCGCATCGTCGCCCGCTACGCAGGCGCAATGCTCCAGCTGCTGCAGGATATGCAGGCGGAATTGGCGGACGTCGCCGTTTCGGCGCAGCAGGCGCTCAACGTCGGCGTCGCCCATACCCGCGGGAAATATCTTGCATCCAGCCTGTTTGCGGCCTTTCACAAGCGCTATCCCGAGGTTCAGCTGAACCTGTATGAAAGCTGCAACTCCGGCGTTTACAAGCAGCTGCTCGACGGCCAGCTCGATTGCGTCATCGCAAGGGGCACGCCGACAACGCCCGGGATCGTCAGCTTCCCGCTCTTTTCAGAAGAGGTCGTGCTGGTGATGGCGGACTCGCTCTGGCAGGACCTGCGGCGCGGGACGGAGGCGCTGGCCGCGATGGAGGACCCGGCGCTGCTGGAGCTGCCGCTGCTGTCCCGCTGCCCGTTCCTGCTGCTCAAAGAGGGGGACTTGGTGCGGACCATCGGCGACCAGATCCTCGAGGAGAGCCGCATTCGCCCCATCGTCAGCGCCTATGCGGAGCACCTGGATACCCTTTACGCCATGTGCCGGGAGGGCCTGGGCGCCATGTTCTGCCCGCGGATGTATCTGGGGGAGCTGCGCTCCATGCAGGGCGGCGATCATCCCCCGATGCGCTGGTTTCATCTGGCCAATCCGCTGGCCCGGTATCCGGTCAATCTTTCCTACCCCGCCAATGCGTACAAAAACACGGTGCTGCATGCGTTTCTGGATGCGGCAAAGGGCTTTGCCGCCGCGCAGCGGGCGCAGCGCGGCCCGGAGCCGGCGGGCTGATCTTGCCGCCCGCGCCGTGAACGGCATGCGCGCGCTGCGGCGGGACCAAATGAATGTGAGGCTGCCTAAAAATTCATCATTTCCCCAGAAAATCGCCCGCCGCGCGCTGCCGCGGCCGTTTTGTGCAGGCAATCCTGCAAGCCGGTTTTCTCCATCCTGCATAATATATGAAATCCGGCCGGTTTTTCGATTGACACGCGCCGCGCAGGATGCTAAAGTAAAAGGGTGAGGGCGCGCCGTGCGGCGCAGCCGCGGCGGAAAGTCCCATCTGATAAAAACTGATTCTGGAGGAGCTGTCATGGAAAAACTGGTCATCGCTTTGGGCGGCAACGCATTGCAGGAGGGCAAGGGCCCGGCGACCGCGGAGGCGCAGCTCGCGGTCGTGGAAAAGACGGCCAAGTACATAGCGGACATCATCGAGGGCGGATACCAGGTCGTGCTCGCGCACGGCAACGGGCCGCAGGTCGGCCGCATCGTGCTGCAAAACGAACATTCGGTGGACATCACGCCCGCCATGCCGTTCGACGTATGCGGCGCGATGAGCCAGGGCATGATCGGCTACCACATCCAGCAGGGCCTGGCCAAGGCGCTGCGCGCGCGCGGCATCCACACCCCGGTCGCCACGATCGTCACGCAGGTGGTCGTGGACAGCAAGGACCCCGCCTTCCTCAGCCCGTCCAAGCCCATCGGCCCGTTCTATTCCGAGGCGGACGCCAAGCGTTTGCAGCAGGAGAAGGGCTATGCCGTCAAGGAGGACGCGGGCCGCGGCTGGCGGCGCGTCGTCGCTTCGCCGCAGCCGGTGGAGATCGTGGAGCTGCCCGTCGTGCAGGCGATGATCGACAAGGGCTTTGTGGTCGTCACCGTGGGCGGCGGCGGCATCCCCGTCGTGCGCGATGAGAACGGCGACCTGGCCGGCACCGCCGCCGTCATCGACAAGGACCTCGCCTCCGAGCGCCTCTCCGAGGATATCGACGCGGACGCGCTGCTCATCCTCACGGCGGTCGAGCAGGTCTGCCTCAATTACGGCAAGCCGGATGAGGAGCGCCTCTCGCGCATCACCGTGGCCGACTGCGAGCGCTACATCGAGCAGAAGCACTTCGCGCCCGGCTCCATGCTGCCCAAGATCCAGGCGGCCATGCGCTTTGCCTCCTCCAAGCCCGGCCGCCGCGCCATCATCACCTCGCTCGACAAGGCGGTGGACGCGCTCGCCGGCAAGGCGGGCACCGTCATCGTTCAGTAATCCCGCATCCGCCAACCCCTGCAAGGGAACAGGCCCGCCGCATGGCGGGCCTGCTTTGACAAAACGGACGGCGCGGGCGCGGCGGTTTTTGCCGGTGCGGATGAGCCTGCGCTTACCGGCGCGGGTCATTTTGTGCTAAAATCATGGGGCAGGGGAACGGCAAAGGCAGGGCGGCGCGGGCGCGGCCGCAGGACTTCGACCGGCCCCGCGCGCTGGAGGAATGAGATGCAGTACATCAGCCGTTACCGCTCGCCCCTCGGGGAGATGCTTCTGGCTGCCGACGAGATCGGCCTGACCGGTCTCTGGTTTGCGGGACAAAAACATTTCGCCCGCCGCCTGGACAGGGAGCACGAGGATCGCGTGCGCCCCCTCTTTGATGCGGCAAAACGCTGGCTGGACGTCTACTTTTCCGGGAGGGAACCGGATGTCGCCGTGCCGCTCCACTTCACGGGCACGGCCTTTGAGAACGAGGTGTGGGAGCTCCTTTGCGCCATCCCCTACGGACAGACGACGACCTATGGCGCGATCGCCAGGCAGCTCGCCGCCTGGAGTGGCCTGCCGCGCATGTCAGCCCAGGCGGTGGGCGGCGCGGTGGGGCGCAACGAGTTCTCCATCATCGTGCCCTGCCACCGCGGCGGGGGGGCGGTCGGGAGCCTGACCGGCTATGCGGGCGGCATCGGGAAAAAGGCGCGGCTGCTGGCGCTCGAGCACGTGGACCTGCGGCGGTTCTCCCTCCCCAACGGGGGCGCGGCGCTGTGAGGCCGGCGGTTTGAAAGGCCGACCGCGCCGCCTTTGCCATGCGGGGCCCTGGCCTTTTGTGCGGGGCCGGCGCGCGCTCCCCGGCGCGGCCCTGCCGCGCCGCCTTTGCGGCGCATGTTGATTTTGAGAAAAACTTCCTCCGCTTCCCGTGCATGACGGCGCGGCGCGCGGCGCACAATAGGCTTGTCGCCGCAAGGCGGCAGACGCACGGAAGGAGGACACAACATGGAAAGCAAGAGCGGGAAGCAGACCATCGGCTGTGAAGTGACCAGCTGTCGCTTCAACCGGCAGGGCTGCGCATGTACCCTTGACCGCATCCAGGTCAAGCCCTGCTGCGATTGCCACACCGGCGATAAGCACGAAAGCCTCTGCGGCTCCTATGTCGCCAGGTGAGCGGGCGATCCAACGCGTGACGGCCGGCGGGCCTTCGCCCGCGGCGCCACCCCTTCCGAAAAGGAGAGGCTCGCCTCTCCTTTTTTCGTGCGTTTTTTGCTTTTTCTGTTTTTTCTTTTCTTCTCTTTTTTTATCTGTTCTTTCTTTTCTTTCAGGAAAAGAAAAGAAAGAACCAAAGAAAAGAAACCTTATCGGGGAGGGGGATGAGCGCAAGCCAGCGGGCAGCCCTCCTCCATCATTCATTTACTGTTTTTCCCTGCGGGGCTTTTCTGAAAGAAAAGCCCCGCAACTGTTTTTGCGCTCTGCGCGGCAAAAAAAGTCTTTGCGCGGCGGGGGTTTTTTTGTATAATGGAAAGGTTGAGAAACCGGAAAAAGAGGGAGAACGGATGAACATTCGCAACGTAGCGATCATCGCGCACGTAGACCATGGCAAGACGACGCTGGTGGACCAGCTGCTGCGCGGGGCGGGCGCGCTGCGCAGGAGCGAGCTGGGCGGCGAGCGCGTGATGGACAGCAACGACCTGGAGCGCGAGCGCGGCATCACGATCCTGTCCAAGAACACGGCCGTGACCTACGGCGACGTGCGCATCAACATCGTGGACACGCCCGGCCACGCCGACTTTGGCGGCGAAGTGGAGCGCATTTTGCAGATGGTGGACGGCGTGCTGCTGCTGGTGGACGCGTTTGAGGGCTGCATGCCGCAGACGCGCTTCGTGCTGCGCAAGGCGCTTGAGCTGGGCAAGGTGCCGGTGGTCGTGGTCAACAAGGTGGACCGGCCGGACGCGCGGCCGATGGAGGTTGTGGACGAGACGCTGGAGCTGTTCATCGAGCTGGGCGCGACGGCGGAGCAGCTCGACTTCCCGGTGGTCTACGCCTCCGCGCGCGACGGCAGCTCCGGCCTGTCGCCGGACGCGCTCGAGCCGGACATGAACGCGGTGTTTCGCGCGATACTGGACTATATCCCCGCGCCGAAGCAGGACTTTGACGCGCCGCTGCAGATCCTGTTCTCGGCCATCGAGTACGACGAATACGTCGGGCGCATCGGCATCGGCCGCGTCGAGCGCGGCGTGGCGCGGCGGCTGCAGCCGATCGTGCTCTGCGGCGGGGAGGAGGGCGGCCGCATCGAGGCGAAGATCACGCGGCTGTACCGCTTTGAGGGCCTGCGCCGCGTTGAGGCGGAGACGGCCGAGCCGGGCGAGATCGTCTGCGTGGCGGGCGTGGAGGGGCTGAGCGTGGGCCAGACGGCGTGCGACCCGGCCTGCGTGGAGCCGATGCCGTTTGTCAAGATCGACGAGCCGACGGTGTCCATGCTCTTCCTCGTCAACGACAGCCCGTTCGCCGGGCGCGAGGGGCGCTACGTCACCTCGCGCAACCTGCGCGAGCGGCTGTTCACCGAGGTGCAGACGAACGTCTCCATGCGCGTGGAGGAGACGGACAGCACCGATACCTTCCGCGTCAGCGGCCGCGGCGAGCTGCACCTGTCCATCCTCATCGAGCAGATGCGGCGGCAGGGGTACGAGTTCGCCGTCTCCCGGCCGAAGGTCATTCTGCGCCGCGACGAGCAGGGCCGCACGACCGAGCCCATCGAGGAGCTGACCGTGGACGTGCCGCAGGAGTACGCGGGCGTGGTGATCGAAAAGCTCGGGCAGCGCAAGGGCGTCATGCTCGACATGCAGCCCCAGGGCGAGGCGAGCGTGCGGCTGCGCTACCTCATCCCCGCGCGCGGGCTGATGGGCTACCGCTCCGAGCTGCTGACCGACACGCGCGGCAACGGCGTGATGAACCACCTGTTCTACGGCTACGAGCCGTACAAGGGCGCGATCGAGGAGCGGCACACCGGCAGCCTCGTCGCCCACGAGACGGGCGAGACGACCAGCTACGGCCTGTTCAACACGCAGGAGCGCGGCCGCCTGTTCGTCGGCCCGGGCGTGCCCGTGTACGAGGGGCAGATCGTGGGCGAGTGCGCGCGCGGCGAGGACATCGTCGTCAACGTGTGCAAGAAAAAGCACGTGACCAACATGCGCGCCGCCGGCAGCGACGAGGCGCTGCGCCTCACGCCCGCCACGGTGTTCACGCTCGAGCAGTGCCTCGAGTTCATCGCCGACGACGAGCTGGTCGAGGTCACGCCAAAGAGCATCCGCATGCGCAAGCGCTACCTGACCAAGGAGCAGCGCGTGAAGGTGCTCAACCAGCACAAGAGCCAGGGCAACGCCTGAGGCGGCCCGGCAGGAAAGGAGCGTATCCATGGAGACCCCGTATTTTCAGAATCCCCCGCAGGACGGGCAGGAGCAGGCCCGGCAGCAGCCGGTGCAGGGCGGCGGGCAGCCCCCGCAGCAGCAGGCGCGCCCCGGCAGCGGCAAGGCCGTCGCGTCGCTCGTGCTGGGCATCGTGGCGCTGCTGTGTACTTTCTACAGCTCGCTGATCGTGCCGGGGCTGCTGGCCATCGCGCTGGCGATCATTGGCCTGGTGCTCGGCGTGCAGGCGCGGCGCGCGCTGCCGCAGGGCGCGACCGGCATGGCCACGGCCGGTATGGTGCTCTCGATCATCGCGCTGGCGCTCGGCGTGCTGTTCACGGTGAGCTGCGCCGCGTGCGTCGCGTCGCTCTCCGCCGCGCCGTATCTCAGCTGAAAAAAGCGCCGCGCAGGCGCGCCCAACCGGCGCATACATGTTCGCCCCGCGCGTCTGACGTGCGGGGCGCTTTGCGCTGCATGACGGAGTGCACCGGGCACGGTTTCATACCGCGGCTCCCGCGCGATGCGCCGCCGCTCCGTTTTCCAAAATCCCGCGCGTCCTGACGCGCGGGGGAACTGCCCGCGCCCGGCCATGCGTCCGGTATGCGAGGGCTTTTTGGGAGTTTTGTCCGCCCGCGCGCCCGGCCATGCGCCCGGCATACGAGAGTTTTCAAAATTTTATCCGCCCCGCGCGTCCTGACGTGCGGGGCGCTTTGCGCTGCGGGGCAGACGGCGGGCGCGGCGGGATGCGCATGTTTTCCGTCCCGTTTCATTTTTCAAAACCCCATACGTCTGACGCGCGGGGCGAGCTGCGTACCCCTTGACAGATACCCCAATGGGGTATATAATGCCGGTATGGCGGATACCCAGATGGGGTATCCCGCGCGTGACGCGCGGAATGGCCCGGCGCACGGAACGCCCGGCGCGGCGCGCGGGATGCAGACGAACGGGCGTGTCCCGGCGCAGCGCGCGGGATAAGAATGAACGGACGCGCTCCGGCGCGGCGCGCGCAAACGGAGCGCAGAGGAAGGAGCAACCGGCATGGAGGAACGGAACACGGCCCGCGCGGGCGGGGACGGCGCGGCGGCGCGGGCGGAGGCAGACGCGGCCTGCCTGTGCGCGCCCGACACGCAGAAGCGGGCGGAGGCGGGCGCGGCCTGCCGCTGCGGCGCGCGGCGGACGCTGCGCACCGGGGAGCAGAAGAGGCGGCTCATCCACCGGCTCAACCGCATCGAGGGGCAGATCCGCGGCATCCGCGGCATGCTCGAGCGCGACGCTTACTGCAACGATATCCTGATGCAGTCCGCCGCGGTCAGCGCCGCGCTGAGCGCGTTCAACCGCAGCCTGCTGGAGAGCCACCTGCACGCCTGCGTGGCGGAGGACATCCGCAGCGGGCACGACGAGACGATCGACGAGCTGATGGAAACGCTTTCCCGGCTCATCAAGTGAGGAGGAGACGGCCATGCGGCGCTATGAGGTGAGCGGCATGAGCTGCGCGGCGTGCAGCGCGGCGGTGGAAAGGGCGGTGTCGGCCGTGCCGGGGGTGACGGGCTGCACGGTGAGCCTGCTGACCAACTCCATGGGCGTGGAGGGGACGGCGGACGCGGCGGCGGTCGTGGCGGCGGTGGAGAAGGCCGGCTACGGCGCGCGCGTCGCGGACGCGCCCGCGCAGGCGGCGGCCCCGACGGAGCAGGAGCGCGCGCTCGAGGACCGGGAGACGCCCGCGCTGCTGCGCCGGCTGCTCGCGTCGCTCGGCTTCCTGCTCGCGCTGATGTACGTGTCCATGGGGCATACGATGTGGGGCTGGCCGCTGCCGGCGTTCTTTGCCGGCAACCCGGTGGCGGTGGGGCTGCTGCAGCTGCTGCTTGCGGCGGCGGTGATGGTGGTCAACCAGCGCTTTTTCATCAGCGGCGTTCGCGCGCTCATCCACCGCGCGCCGAACATGGATACGCTCGTGGCGCTCGGCAGCGCGGCGTCGTTCGGGTACAGCGTGGCGGCGCTGTTCGCCATGACGGCGGCGGGCGCGGACGCGGCGGCGCACCTGCACGGGTTCTATTTTGAGTCCGCGGCGATGATCCTCGCGCTCATCACCGTGGGCAAGCTACTCGAGGCGCGCGCCAAGGGCCGCACGACCGACGCGCTGCGCTCGCTCATGCGCCTTGCGCCCCGGACGGCGACCGTCGTGCGCGGCGGCGCGGAGACGGTCGTGCCCGTGGCCGCGGTGCAGCGCGGGGATATCTTCCTCGTGCGGCCGGGCGAGCACATCCCCGTGGACGGCGTGGTGCGCGAGGGGACCAGCGCCGTCAACGAGGCCGCGCTCACCGGCGAGAGCCTGCCGGTGGACAAGGAGCCGGGCGCCGAGGTCTCCGCGGCGACGCTCAACCAGTCCGGCTTTCTGCGCTGCGAGGCCACGCGCGTGGGCGAGGATACGACGCTTGCGCAGATCATCCGCATGGTCGGCGACGCGGCGGCGACCAAGGCCCCCATCGCCAAGATCGCCGACCGCGTATCCGGCGTGTTCGTGCCGGCGGTGATCGCCATTGCGCTGGCGACCACGGCCGCGTGGCTGCTTTTGGGGCGGGACGCGGGCTTTGCGCTGGCGCGGGGCGTGTCGGTGCTGGTCATCAGCTGCCCGTGCGCGCTGGGGCTGGCCACGCCCGTGGCGATCATGGTGGGCAGCGGCGTGGGCGCAAGGATCGGCATCCTGTTCAAGACGGCCGTCTCGCTCGAGCAGATGGGGCGCGTGGATACCGTGGCGCTCGACAAGACCGGCACGATCACCAGCGGCGAACCGCGCGTGACGGACGTGCTCGCCGCGCCGGGGACGGACGAGCGGACGCTGCTGACGCTGGCGCTGGCGCTCGAGCGCAGGAGCGAGCACCCGCTCGCCCGCGCCATATTGCGCGAGGGGGAGGCGCGCGGCCTGGACGCGCCGGCGGTGACGGACTTTGCCGCCCATCCCGGCCACGGCCTCACCGCGCGGCTGGACGGGCGGACGCTCTTTGGCGGCAGCGAGGCGTTCGCGGCTGGCTTTGCGCCCGTGCCGGAGGCGCTGCGCGCCGCGGCGGCGGACCTTGCCGCCGCGGGCCGGACGCCGCTGTTCTTCGGGCGGGACGGGGCGCTGCTGGGCATGGTGGCCGTGGCGGACGCGATCAAGCCCGAGAGCGCGCAGGCCGTGCGCCAGCTCAAGCGATTGGGCGTGCGCGTGGTCATGCTCACCGGCGACAACGAGCGCACCGCGCGCGCCGTGGGCGCGCAGGCCGGCGTGGACGAGGTGATCGCCGGCGTGCTGCCCGGCGGCAAGGAGCAGGCCGTGCGCCGCCTGCAGCGGCAGGGCAGGGTCGCCATGGTGGGCGACGGCATCAACGACGCGCCCGCGCTCACGCGCGCGGACGTGGGCGTGGCCATCGGCGCGGGGCCGGACGTGGCCGTGGACGCGGCGGACGTGGTGCTCATGAAAAGCCGCCTGACGGACGTGCCGGCCGCCATCCGCCTGAGCCGCGCGACGCTGCGCAACATCCATGAGAACCTGTTCTGGGCGTTTTTGTACAACACGATCGGCATCCCGCTGGCCGCGGGGGTGTTCATCCCGGCGCTGGGGTGGCAGCTGAGCCCCATGTTCGGCGCGGCGGCGATGAGCCTGTCGAGCTTCTGCGTCGTGACCAACGCGCTGCGGTTGAACCTGCTGCGCCCGCACGACGACCGGCGCGACCGGCCGGCGCGGCGGCGCGGCCGCCGCAGCGCGCAGGGGGAGCGGGCCGCGGACGGGGAGCGGGGGATTCCGGCGGCCGGGGAGCAGGCGCCGGCGAGTGCGCAGGCGGCCCCGGCGGAAGAACAACAGAACCCATCAGCACAAGGAAAGGAGAATCCCATGAAGAGGACGATGAAGATCGAGGGCATGATGTGCGGGCATTGCTCCGCGCGCGTGAAGAAGGCGCTCGAGGCGCTGCCGGAGGTGGCGGAGGCCGCCGTGCGCCATGAGGACGGCACCGCCGTAGTGACGCTGGCCGCGCCCGTGTCGGACGAGACGCTCAAGGCGGCCGTCGAAGCGCAGGACTACCGCGTCGTGTCCATCGGGTAGGCCGCGGCGGGCCGGGCCGCCGCGGCGCGGCATGCGCGCAGGCGGCCGGGACGGCGCATGAGCCGGGCGGCGGACATACTCAGGGAAAACGGCATGAACCGGGCGGCGGACGCGTCGGGAAAACGGCATGAGCCGGGCGGCGGGATGCGTCGGGAAAACGGCATGAACCGGGCGGCGGGATGCGTCCCGCCGCCCGGTCTTTTTTGACGGCGCGGGCGTTTTGAAAAGCGCCGCGGTCGGTCGGCGCGGCGCGGGGGTCGGCGCGGCGCGGATGGGTCAGAGCTGTGCGGGACGGGACAACGAAGGGGGGACGATCAGAGCGGCGCGGGGACGAAGCCCTCCGGCGTGAGGCGCTGGTATTCGGTAAAGCCCACGCTCCGGGCCAGCGCCGCGGCATCGGCCAGGCCGCAGGCGACGGCGGCGGCGCTGTGCGCGTCGCTCGAGAGGACGATGCGCCCGCCGCGCGCGCGCACGCGCTCGAGCAAAAAGCGGCGCGGATAGGGCGTTTGGCGGTAGCCGCGGGCGATGGCGCCGGTGTTGATCTCGATCAGGCACCCGGCCTCCACCGCCGCGTCCACGGCGGCAAGGGCCAATCTGCGGTAGGCGCGGCCCGCCTCCGAGAACAGCGTCCCGTCCTCGTCGAACTTGGTGATGAGGTCGATGTGGCCGAGGATGTCCGGCCGGCAGCGCGTGGCAAAGGCCGCCACCTCCGCATAATAGCGCGCGGCAAGGCGCAGCGGGTCGCCGCCGTAGCAGCGGCGGATGGCGGCAAGCAGCGTCTCCCGGCTCGCGTCCACGGAGAACAGCCCGCCCTCGCCCGGCAGCAGGTGCACCGAGCCGATGCAGTAATCGAGCTGTTCGCGCACGGCGCACGCGTCAAAGCCGTAGCTGTCCAGCTCCAGCCCGACGTATACGGCAAGCCGCCCGGCGACGGCCGCCTGCGCGGCGCGCGCCGCGGCAAGGTAGCGCGGCGTATCCGCCTCCGTCAGCCAGCACGGCTCCTCGCCCGGGGACAGCGCGGCCTCCGGCGGGACGAAGCCGTGCTCCGAGAGGCCGAAGGAGGCGAGCCCCGCCGCCGCCGCGGCCTGCGCCATGGCCAGCGGCGTATCCGCCCCGTCCACAAAGCAGGTGTGCGCGTGCAGCGTCTGCGCCGGCAGGCGCGTCATTGCAGCGTCTCCTGCTTGACCTTGTGGTCCACCACGTGCCGCCGCGCCAGCTCCTGCCGCACCTGGTCCGGCGCGACGCCCATCTCCGCCAGCAGCACGAGCACATGGTACGTCAGGTCCGCCACCTCGAACACCGTCTCCTCCCGGCTGCCCTTCATCGCGCCGATGACGACCTCGGTACATTCCTCGCCGACCTTTTTGAGGATCTTCTCGCGCCCCTTGTCGAACAGGTACGTCGTGTACGACCCGGCGGGCCGCTGCGCCCTGCGCTCGAGCAGCAGCGCGTACAGCCCGTCGAGCGAAAAGCGCGCCGCATCGCCCGCCGGCGCGCCGTCGAGCGGCTCAAAAAAGCAGCTCTCGCGCCCCGTGTGGCAGGCGGGGCCGGCCGGCTCCACCTCGACGAGCAGGGCGTCGCCGTCGCAGTCGGCCGTGACGCGCACGACGCGCTGCACGTTGCCGCTCGTCTCGCCCTTGCGCCAGAGCGTGCGGCGCGAGCGCGAATAGAAGCACGTGCGCCCCTCGCGCAGCGTGATGGCGAGGCTCTCGCGGTTCATGTACGCGAGCGTGAGCACGCGGCCGGTGCGCGCGTCCTGCACCACGGCCGGGATGAGCCCGTTCCCGTCAAACCTCAGCTTCTCGGGATTCATACGCTTCCTCCTTCCGTCCGCCCGGTGCGGCGCACCGGGATGCCGCGCGCGGCGAGCGCCGCCTTGAGCGCGGAAATGTCGATCTCATGGAAATGGAACACCGAGGCGGCCAGCCCCGCGTCCACGCCGGGCACGCGCTCGAACAGCTCGATGAAATCCGCCGTGCTGCCCGCCCCGCCCGACGCCACGACCGGGATGCGCACGCGGCCGGTCACGGCCGCGAGCAGCGGCAGATCGAAGCCGCGCTTCACCCCGTCGGTATCGATGCTGTTGACGACGATCTCGCCCGCGCCCTCGCCCTCGGCAAAGGCGGCCCACTCGAGCGCGTCGAGCGGCGTGCGCTCCCGCCCGCCGCGCGCGTACACCGCGTAGCGCCCGCCCTCGCGCCGGACGTCCATGGACAGCACGACGCACTGGCTGCCGAAGCGCCGCGCCGCCTCGCCGATGAGCGCGGGGTTGGCGATGGCGCCGGTGTTGACGCTGACCTTGTCCGCCCCGGCGTGCAGCACGCGCGAAACATCCGCCGCCGTGTTGATGCTGCCGCCCACCGTGAGCGGGATGAACACCTCGCGCGCCACGCGCTCGAGCACGTCGGTGAACAGCGCGCGGCCCTCGGCGCTGGCGGTGATGTCGTAGAACACGAGCTCGTCCGCGCCGGCGGCGTTGTAAATACGGGCGAGGGCGACGGGGTCGGCCACGTCGGAGAGCCCCGCAAAGTTGACGCCCTTGACCACGCGGCCGCGCCGCACGTCCAGGCACGGGATGATGCGCTTTGTGATCATGCCCCTTCCTCCCCCGCCGCCTCGAGCGCGGCGGCCACGTCCAGCCTTCCCTCATAGAGCGCGCGGCCGACGATCGCGCCGTGCACGCCGAGCGCGGCGAGCGCGCGCAGGTCCTGCGCGCCGGCCACGCCGCCCGAGGCCACGACCGCAAGGCCCGGGATGTCCAGCAGCGCGCGGTACGCGGCGAGGTTCACGCCGCAAAGCGCCCCGTCGCGCGAGATGTCGGTATGGATCACGCACGAGACGCCGCGCGCGGCCAGCGACGCGCAGAACGGCCCCGCCTCGACGGCGCTCGTCTCGCGCCAGCCCGAAACGGCCACGCGGCCGCCGCGCGCGTCCACGCCCACGGCGATGCGCGCGCCGTAGCGAGCAAGCGCCGCGTCCAGCAGCGCCGGGTCGCGCAGCGCCGCCGTGCCGAGGATCACGCGGCTTGCGCCCGCGTCCAGGTACGCCTCGATGCGCGCCATGCTGCGCACGCCGCCGCCCACCTGCACAAACGGGACGCCGCTGGCCGCGATGCGCCGCACGGCGGCGAAGTTGTCCGCCCCGTCCCCGCGCGCGCCGTCCAGATCGACCACGTGCAGCCGGCGCGCGCCCGCCGCGGCGAGCGCGGCCGCGGCGTCCGCCGCGTCGGGATAGTAGACGGGCTTTTTCGCATAGTCCCCGTGCAGCAGGCGCACCGCGCTGCCGCCGAGCACGTCCACGGCAAAATAGACCTCCATGCTCACACCTCCCCATCAAGCGCGCCGCACGAGGCGGCGAACGCGCGCAGCATGGCAAGGCCCGCCGCGCCGCTCTTCTCCGGGTGGAACTGCGCGCCGGCGACGCTGCCGCTGCGCACGAGCGCCGGCACCGCGACGCCGCCGTACTCCGCCGTGGCCACGAGGCTCGCCTCGCAGTGTTTGGCATAGTAGGAGTGGACGAAGTACACGCACTCCCCCTCCCGGCAGCCGGCCAGCAGCGGGTCCTCCGGGCGGAGCAGGTGCAGCGCGTTCCAGCCGATGGCGGGCACCTTGCACGCCTCCGGCACGTCGCCGCGCAGCGGCTCCACCGTGCCCGCGATGAGCCCGAGCCCCTCGTGCGCGCCAAACTCGCTGCTGCGGTCAAACAGCAGCTGCATCCCGAGGCAGATGCCGAGGATGGGCTTGCCCGCGCGCCCCAGCGCGCGCAGCGGTTCGAACAGGCCCGCCGCGCGCAGCCTGTCCGCCGCGTCGCCAAACGCGCCGACGCCCGGCAGGATGATCCCGTCCGCCGCGTCGAGCGCGCGCGCGTCGGCGGTCACGGCCGCCGCGCAGCCGATGTGCCGCAGCGACGCGCCGAGCGAGAACAGGTTGCCCACGCCGTATTCCACCACCGCGAGGCCGCCCATGCTCAGAGCACCCCCTTGGTCGAGGGGATCTCGCCGGCAAAGGCCGCGTCCGGCGCGGCCGCCTGGCGCAGCGCGCGGCCGAGGCCCTTGAACGCCGCCTCGAGGATGTGGTGCGAGTTGCGCCCGGCCAGCTGGCGCACGTGCAGCGTCACGCCCGCCGCGCGGACGAACGCCTGCAAAAACTCCTCCCCGAGCTCCGTATCGAACGCGCCCACGCGCGGCGAGGGGCAGCGGATGCCGCACGCGAGGTACGCCCGGCCGCTCACATCCACGACCGTCTCCACGAGCGCCTCGTCCATCGGGATGACGGCGTGCCCGTAGCGCGCGATGCCGCGGCACTCGCCCAGCGCCGCGCGCAGCGCCGTGCCGAGCGCGATGCCCACGTCCTCCACCGTGTGGTGCGCGTCCACCGCGAGGTCGCCCGCGCAGACGGCCGTGAGCCCGAAGCGCCCGTGGCGCGCAAACAGCGTGAGCATGTGGTCGAAAAAGCCGCAGCCCGTGCGCACGTCCACCGGCTCCGGCGCGTCAAGCCGCAGCGTGAGCTGCACGTCCGTCTCCGCGCTCGTGCGGCGCAGCGTGTGTTCCCTCATGTCAAAACTCCCCTTTCGTTCAGAACGTCCCGCACGGCGGTGAGCAGCGCGTCCATATCGGCGCGCGTGCCGATGCTGATGCGGACAAAGGCGGCGGTCTCCGGCGCGTCGAAGTGCCTCACGAGCACCCCGCGCGCCCTGAGCCCCTCGTACAAAGCGCGGCCCGGCAGCGCGTCATGCCGGGCAAAGAGAAAGTTCGCCTGCGACGGCAGCACGAAAAAACCGAGCGCCCGGAGCGCCGCCTCCGTGCGCGCGCGCTCGCTGCGGATGCGCTCCGTGCACGCGGCAAAGTACGCCTCGTCCGCGATGGCGGCCGCGCCGGCCAGCTGCGCCGGGCGCGACACGTTGTACGGGTTGAAGCGGTACTTGACCGCGTTCAGGTCCGCGATGAGCGCCGGGCAGGCCAGCGCCATGCCCAGGCGCAGCCCCGCAAGGCTGCGGGATTTGGAGAACGTCTGCACGACGATCAGGTTGTCGTAGCGGGCGATGAGCGGCACGGCGCTCTCGGCGCCGAAGTCCACATACGCCTCGTCCACGACCACGGGCGCATCCGGGTTTTCGCGCACTATGGCCTCCACCTGCGCGCGCGTGAGCGCGATGCCCGTGGGCGCGTTCGGGTTGGCCAGCACGATCATGCGGCCGAGGCCGAAATAATCCTCCGGCGCGATGGTATAATCCTCCCGCAGCGGCACGCGCAGCGCGTCCGCCCCGGCCAGCGACGCGAACACCGGGTAAAACCCGTAGGATACGGCGGGGAACGCCGCGCCGCGCGCGCCGCCGGTGAACGCGAGGAAGCAGAACGCCAGCAGCTCGTCCGAGCCGTTGCCCGGCAGCACCTGCTCCGTCGCGAGGCCGAAGCGCCGCGCGATGGCCGCCGCGAGTTCGCCGCACGCCGGGTCCGGGTACCGGTTGAGCCGCTCCGCCGCCTGCGCGCCGGCAAGCGCCGCGCGCGCCGCAGGCGAGGGCGGGAACGGGCTCTCGTTCGTGTTCAGCTTCACATAGGTCCGCCGCTGCGGCTGCTCGCCCGGCTGGTACGGCCGGCCCGCGCCAAGGCGCGCGCAAAGGAAGCGGCTCATGCCATCCCCTCCTCACCGGCTATGCGGATGGCCTCGCTGCGCGCGTGCGCGTGCAGCCCCTCCGCCTCGGCCAGGGCCGTCACGTCCGCCCGGGCGCGGCGCAGCGCGTCCTGCGTATAATAGAGGAACTGCGTCTTTTTCACAAAATCATCCACCGACAGCGGCGAGGAGAAGCGCGCCGTGCCCCCGGTCGGCAGCACGTGGTTGGGCCCGGCGAAGTAGTCGCCGACGGCCTCGGGCGTGTGGTGGCCGAGGAACACGCTGCCGGCGTTCTTCACGCGCATCAGCAGCGCGAACGGGTCGCGCACCATCAGCTCCAGGTGCTCCGGGGCGATGCGGTTGGCCGCGTCGAGCGCCTCGTCCAGATCGCGCGAGACGATGCGCTTGCCGCGCGCGGCGAGCGAGGCGCGGCAGACGTCCTGCCGGGGCAGCAGCGGCAGCTGGCGCGCCAGCTCCGCCTCCACCGCGTCCGCAAGGGCGGGGCAGTCCGTCACGAGCACGGCGCTGGCAAGCCGGTCGTGCTCCGCCTGCGAGAGCAGGTCCGCCGCGGCCGCCGCGGGGTCGGCGCTGCCGTCCGCGAGCACGAGGATCTCCGACGGGCCGGCCACCATGTCGATGCTGACCTGCCCGAAGGCGAGCTTCTTGGCCGTGGCCACGTAGAGGTTGCCCGGCCCGGTGATCTTGTCCACGCGCGGCACGCGCTCCGTGCCGAAGGCGAGCGCGGCCACCGCCTGCGCGCCGCCGGCCTTGAGCACGCGCGTCACGCCGGATTGCCGCGCCGCAAGGAGGATCAGCGGGGCGACCGTCCCGTCCCGCCGCGGCGGCGTGGCGATCACGATCTCGTCCACCCCGGCCAGCCGCGCCGGGATGGCGTTCATCAGCACGCTCGAGGGGTAGCTGGCCGTGCCGCCGGGCACGTACAGCCCGGCGCGCGCCACGGGCGTGAACCGCTGCCCGAGCACCACGCCGTCCTCCTCGAGCAGGACGGTATCCTGCCGCACCTGGCGGCGGTGGAACGCCTCGATGCGCGCCGCCGCGCGCGCGAGCGCATCGGCAAGGCCGCGCGCCACGGCCTCCTCCGCCGCGGCGAACTCCGCCTCCGTGACGTACAGCGGCTCCGGCCGCACGCCGTCGAAGCGCTCCGTATACTCCAGCAGCGCCTCGTCCCCGCGCGCGCGCACATCCTCCATGATGCGCCGCACGGCCTCCTCCGCCCCGGTCTGTATGGCGGCCTCGCGGCGCAGAATCTCCTCCACGCCGATGGCGCCGAGCGTATATCGCGGGATGATCATGGCCTGCAAACCTCCGATAAGCGTTGTGTGAGCGCGGTCAGCTCCGCCTCGTGGAAGCGGTAGCTCGCCCTTGCGGCGATGAGCCGCGCGCTGACGTCCATGATGGTCGAGACGACGGACAGGCCGTTCTCGCGCAGCGTGGTGCCCGTCTCCACGATGTCCACGATCACGTCCGACAGGCCCAGCAGCGGCGCCAGCTCGATGGAGCCGTGCAGCGTGATCAGCTCGATCTCGCGCCCCTCGCGCTGGAAGTGCGCGCGCGCGATGCGCGGGTACTTCGTCGCCACGCGCAGCGGGCCGGCCCGCCCGTCCGTAAAGCCGTTCCTGGCGGCGATGGCCATGCGGCAGCGCCCCACGCCGAGGTCGAGCAGCTCGTACACCTCCGCGCCCGATTCGAGGATGGTGTCCTTGCCCGCCACGCCCACGTCCGCCGCGCCGCGCGCGACGTAGGTGGCCACGTCCGTCGGCTTGACGAGAAAGTAGCGCACGCCCGCCTCCGGGTTTTCAAAGATCAGGCGGCGGCTGTCCTCCGCCACGCCGTCGCAGCGGCAGCCGGCGCGCGCGAGCAGGCCGTAGACCTGCCGCCCGAGCCGCCCCTTGGGCAGAGCGATGTTCAGCATGGGACCTCCTCCTCCCTTTCAAGGCGCACCACGCGGGCAAAGCGCGCCCCGGGCGGCGCCTCCGTCAGCGCGGTGACGCGCGCCCCCTCCGCCACGAGCCGCGCGGCCGCCGCGCGCACATGCGCCGGGGCGTCCGCCGCGTCGTAGAGCAGCCGCGTGCCGCCGCCGTCCGGCTCCGGAACGGGCAGGCAGCGCGCCAGCTCGCCAAGGTAGAGCGCACAGCCGATGGCCCGCTGCGCGCCCTTGCCCAGGCGCGCGAGCAGCTTGCCGTATTCGCCGCCGCGCAGCACCGGCATGGGCGCGCCCTCGATATAGCCGCGCAGGGCGACGCCGTTGTAATACGCCGTGTCCGACACGATGGAGAACTCGATGCGCGTGTGCGCGCTCTCAAGCGCGCCGCACAGCCTGTCGAGCGCGTCCGCCGCGCGCCGCATGGCCGCGTTGTCCCCCGCCGCGCGCCGCGCCGCGCGCAGCGCCCCGTCCACCGTGCCGGGCGCGCTCACGAGCGCGAGCAGCCGCTCCGTGCCCGCCGCGGACAGGCCGGCCTCCCCGGCGAGCTGGGCGAGGTCGTGCGCGTTCTTCTGCTTGACGCACGCGCGCAGCGCCGCCAGCGCCCCCGGCGGCGGCGCAAGCTCCTCCAGCAGCGCGCCGAGCAGGTCGAGATGCGAAAGCTCCAGCGCGTAGTCCCGCCCCGTGGCCGCAAGGCTGCGCTCTGCGAGAAAGGCGACCTCCGCCGCGGCGTATTCCGTCACCGGGCCGATGCACTCCAGCCCCATCTGCGACAGCTCGCGGAAGCCCCCCGCCTGTGCGGAGGGGCGGAACACGTTCTCGGCGTAGTACAGCCGCCGCAGCTCAGCGCCGCCGGGCGGGATGCTGCGCGCGATGGACAGCGTCACGTCGGGCTTGAGCGCCATCAGCCGCCCGTCCAGGTCGGAGAACACGGCGATCTCCGGCTGGTCGAGGAAGTTGCGGTTCTCCATATAGAAGGCGTATTCCTCCATGTGCGTCATGGAGTAGGGCGCGTAGCCGTACTGTTCGTACAGGCGGCGCAGCGCCAGCGTCAGCGCCTCCAGCGGGCGCAGCGCGGGCAGCTCGATGTGCTGCATGCGGCCTCCTTTCCGCCTGCGGCCCGATGGCGGGCGCGCAGGCCATTCGTTTTTGGCGGCGAGCCGTTCCCTTCCGGCGCGCCGCGCGGTGAGCAGGGCGCGGCGGGCGCGGGGTTTGCGGGGACGTCCCGTCCCGGTTCGTTTCCCGCGGCAGGGCAGCGGGCCGTTCCCTTCCGGCGCGCCGCGCGGTGAGCGGGGCGCGGCGGGCGCGGGGTTTGCAGGAGCGTCCGCCCCCGGTTCGTTTCCCGCGGCAGGGCGGCGGGGGGTGCGGGGACGTCCACCCCCCGCAACGTATCCCGCGGCACGGCGCGGGAGAGCGGGCACGTCCGCCTCCAGCGCCTGCAACAGCATCGCCCAGCAGCCGGCCAATAGACACAACT
>URSN01000015.1 GCA_900550525.1 uncultured Eubacteriales bacterium | reverse complement strand
GGGGGGTTTGCTTTGGGGTGGTGGGGTGGGGGGGGGGGGGGGGTGGGGGGTGGGGGGGGGGGGGGGTGGGTGGGGGGGGGGGGGGGGTGGGGGGTGGGGGGGGGGTTTGGGGGGCTGGTTGCCGGGTGGTTGCCGTGCGGGGGGCACCGCTGTGGGCGGCGGGGCGCGGCGGCCCGAGGTTGTTGTGAAGTGGGATTGCGCCGCCGGTCGCGGGGCTGCCGTGAAGCGGAGCGCGCCGGGCCTGCTGAAAGAACGCCGGCCCATTCCGTATGCCGGTCTCATTGTCGCGGAAACAGGGAAGGAGACCGTCTGAGCAGAATAGCCATTCGGCCGGGGTCACCGTTTCATGGTGGATTTGTTCCCGCATTTGGTGGTAGAATTATCCCGATGAAGCGGATAACGAATTAGAATTTAGGCAGGGGGACAGGACGATGATAATCAAGCGGATTGAGGATTGCGGCGAGAAACAGAAAATAGCAAGACGGATATTGGAAGCGCTGCCCGCTTGGTTCGGCATAGATGAAGCAAGGGAAACGTACATCAAAGAGAGCGCAGACCAGCTTTTCCTTGCGGCGCTTGACGGCAATTAGGCGACCGGTTTTTTGTACCTGAAGGAAACGGGTAAAGACACGCTGGAACTGAGCGTGATGGGTGTGTTAAAGGAGTATCATCGCCGCGGAATTGGGAAACAGCTGTTTTTGAACGCCAAGAAACTTGCAATGGAAAAAGGATATGCTTTCCTTCAGGTAAAGACCGTTCAAACGGGACGCTGCGAGGAATATGACAACACAAATCGGTTCTACCGCAGTCTGGGATTTCAGGAATTTGAGGTCTTTCCCACCCTATGGGGCGAAGGGAATCCCTGCCAGATTTACATCATGTCGCTGCGGCAGATCCCAATTTGCCGGGGAATCAAAATCCGTTAGAACGCCATGCGCACCTGTTCCTGCGCGCCTGGCGGGCGCAGCTGCGCGGCCTGTGGCGAGGCATGCTCCGCCAGTCAACCCATGACAAAGCGAAATCAGGGAAAGCCCGCGCCGCCGGGAAGCTCCTGCGGGAGACGGCCGGCCGCCCGTTCCGTATTTCTGCGCCGCCGGACGGGCGGCCGCATTTTTTTGCACAAATGTTTGCACAAATGATTGACAAATATCCATATTTATGATATTAATCTAAAGGGGAATCCGTCATACCTGCGCATCCGTTCCTGTCCGCGCACGGATACACCCCATCAGAAAACCGATATGTCTGCCATTTCGCCAAGGGGGCGATCCACAACGGATTGGGGGAATGCGTATGATTGTCCAATGCTAACCGCCGCGGGGCCGTTCCGCTGCGGCGGGCCGGGTCCGGCGGCACGCCGGCCATTTCCTATCCACGCGCATACAACAGAAGCAGAACGAAAGGGGGGGGGAGAAAAAAATGCCAACTAAATTACAGGCCGCACAGCGCCCCCCCCCCTCCCACCCCCCCCCCCCGCCCCCCCCACTCCCCCCCCCCCCCCCCCCGCCCCTCCCCCCCCCCACCCCCCCCCCCCCCTCCCCCGCCCGCCCCCCACCCTGCCGCCTGAATCATCATGCGCAAATCCTTGCAGGCGCGGCAGCGCCCTGCCGCACCCGCGCGCATCCATCACAGCGGAAAACATCCGGCAGGAGAGGGGGGCCGCGCATGAAGCGGACGCTGCTGCTGTGCCTGGCGTTTGCCTGCATGGCTTTCGCCGTGTTCAGCACTGAGATATTTGAAGCAAGCACGACCTGGGAACTGACGCTCCACAACTGCGGCGAGCAGCTGGGCGGCGACTGCGCCGTCCACGACATCGTATTTGTACAAAACGGCAAGCAGGCGCAACAGATGTTCGACGAGATCGAACGCGTGCTGCTGCAGTACCAGGCGGACCTGCACACCATGCTGTTCGATAAGGAGAGCGGCATGCGGACAAAGCTGATCTACAGCACGCATCCGGAGGCCTTCGCCGATCTGCCGCTGAGCAGCGGGCGCTTCCTCACGGCGAAGGAAAACCGCTCCGAGCTGTTCCTGTCCACGGTGGAAACGGGCGAGGCGGCGCAGATCGGCCGCATCGCAAAGTTCACGCGGGACCTGGACTTTGAGGTCCGGACGCTGTACAGCGGGCTGGGCGCGGGCTTTTTCCACCGGGCGTTCACGGTGACGCTGCCCGACGCGGCGCAATATCCGGCGTTCCTTGCGGCGCTGGCGGCGCAGGGGAACGCGGTCAGGGACGTGACGGCCTTCCCCGCCAGCATTGCCCAAACGCATACATACTATACGCTCCTCCAGATGGGGGCGGTCGCCGCGACGATGGTCATCGCGCTGCTGACCGCCCTGTTCGGCGTGGTCAACGACTACCGGTCGCTCGGCGTGGAAAAGCTGATGGGCTTTGGCATGGGCGCGATCTGGGCCAGGCGGGTGCCGCCCCTGCTGCTGTGCGAGGCGCTGATCTTCTGCCTGGAGTTCGCGCTCGGCTACCTGGCGCTGTTCGACGGGTTTGCCGCGCCGGTGGCCGCGTTTTACGGCGATCTGCTGCTCACGCACGCCGTCATCCTGCTGGTATCGGCGGCCGTGCTGACGCTGCCGCTGCTGTATACGCGCCGCATCCGCCTCAGTGACGTGCTCAAAAGCCGGCGGCCCTTCCGCTTTGCCACGGGGGTCAACATGACCGTCAAGACGCTGCTGACCATCCTGATCGTCTGCGCCGCCTTTCTCATCGGCACGCAGTTTGCGCAGCTGCGGGCGCGCTTCTCCTACGCCTACGAGAGCTGGGAGGTCACAAAGCCCTATGCGCTGCTGGAGAACACGGTCAGCACGGTCGATTACGAGATCCCCGTGGACGGGTACTACGGCGCGTATCTCGATTTCAACCGGGCGGGGGCGGTCTTTGCGGATTTTGTGGCCTATGAGCCGCAGACGCTCGATCTGACGCAGTACGGCACGCCGGCGCTTGCGCAGTTCGCCATGGTGAACCCGAACTACCTGCGCCTCTTCCCCGCCTGCGATGCGGACGGGCAGCCGATCGAGATCCGCGAGGACGACGGGGACTATATCCTGCTCGCGCCGGAGAAGTACCGCGCGCAGGAAGCGCAGCTGAGGCAGATGCACAGCTACAGCACAAAGCCGGGGCAGCAGATCCGCATCATCTGGATGCGGGACGGGCAATCCTTCTTCACCTGGCGGCTGGACCTTGCGCCGGAGGACGGCAACAGCATCACCGATCCGATCCTGTACGTGATGACGGAGCAGGGCGGCGCCGGCTTCTGGTCAAACATGACCAACGGCGTGCTGTTCATCCCCGTGGAACACCCGGATGACCCGGCGCCGGAGATCGCCGCCGTCATGGAGAAGCATTTTGACACGTCGCGCGCGTCGTTCCCGGCGTTCGGCGTGTATTCGCTCGTGGCCGAGCAGGTGCAGACCGCGCGGCGCAACATCCTGCTCTACGGCGCGGTGCTGGCGCTCCTGCTGGTCATCCTGTGCTTTGTGGTGCTGCAGAACACGCTGAACTACTTTGAGCAGCACCGGCAGCTCCTTGCCGTGCAGCGCTGCATGGGCTTTCGCGCCATCGACAAATACCGGGGGCTGGCGCTGCTCTCGCTGCTCACGTGCGCCGCGGCCTACCTCGTCAGCGCGCTGCTGCTGAGGGACTGGGCCGTGCTGCCGCTCTCGCTGGGGGCGGCGCTGCTGGAGCTGTGCGCCGCCGCCGCGTTCATCCTGCACAACGAGCGCACAAGCGTGCTGCGCACGCTCAAGGGCGGCTGAGCGCGGCCGGGGACGACAGAGGATTTTGGAAAGGGGGACGGACATACCATGCCGGTCATCGAGGTGCAGAACCTGTATAAATCGTTTGGAGAGAAGGCGGTCTTTCGGGACTTCTCGTTCAGCGTGGAGGCGGGGGAGATGCTCGCCATCACCGGGCCGAGCGGCTGCGGCAAGACGACGCTGCTCAACATCATCGGCCTGCTCGAGCCGTTTGACGGCGGGCGCGTGGCCATCGACGGCCACGCCAACGTCAAGCCCGGCAGCCGCGCGGCCGGGAAGCTCCTGCGGGAGACGGTCAGCTACCTGTTCCAGAATTTTGCGCTGGTCGAGGACAGGACGGTGGCGTTCAACCTGCTGCTGGCGCTGCACTACGCCCCGGGAAGCGCCGCGCACAAGCGCGCGCGTGCAGGAGGCGCTGGAGGCCGTCGGCCTTGCCGGGTATGAGGAGCAGAAGATCTTCCGCCTGAGCGGCGGGGAACAGCAGCGCGTCGCCATCGCGCGCAACATGATCAAGCCGGGCAGCATCATCCTGGCGGACGAGCCGACCGGCTCCGTGGATGCGAAAAACCGGGACGTCATACTGGAGCTGCTCCACATGCTCAACGGGCAGGGGAAGACGATCGTGATCGTCACGCACGATCCCTGCGTGGCAGGCGCGTGCGGCAGGGAGGTGCGCCTGCTGCCCGCCTGAGCAAAGCCCGCGGGCAAACCCGCCGGCGGGCGGGCGCAGGCCGACGGATGCGGGAACGATAGCCGCGCGGGCAAAGCGCGCGTCAGTCCTGCGCGAGGGCGACGGTCAGGCGGTCAAAACACGCCCGCGCGGACGCCTCGGACACGGCGTTGCCCAGCAGCACGCCGGTGCGCGAGCCGTCGAGCAGCAGGGCGATGTTGTACTCGCTCATGCCATAGCGCCAGAACAGATACGGGTTCCCGTCCCGCTCGCCGCTCTCGATCAGCGCGGCGTCCGGGTCGGCCGCCACGGCGGCGGCGTAGCTTTCGTACTGCGCGGCCTCGATGAACACGCCCTGCGTGAGCACGGTCCCGTCCTGTGAGATCTCAAACGGCAGTTCGGCGCTGAGGTCGTACCCGTCCGCCGTATCCAGCGCGAGGCGGACGCGGTCCCCCGTCTCGACCGAGTAGGTATACGCCTTGCTGGCGTGCACATCGCCCGCCACGGTGCAGCTGCACCCGCAGGCGGCCAGCGCCGCGCCGAGCGCGAGCAGCAGGACGAGGGCGGTTTTGACGGCGCGGATGCGTTTCATCGGCTGATCCTCCTCTGTAACGGCGCGGCGGCCGGCCGTCCGGCCCCGCGCGGCGGCATATCCCGGCGGAAAGCCCCCTGGCCCCGCCTCACTTGACGGGCGCGCCGGTGCGGTCCTTGAGCAGCACGTCGTGCGCGCCGCCCTCCACGATGCTCACCGACGAGACGAGCGTCAGCCGCGCCGTGCGCCGCAGCGCCGGGATGCTCAGCGCGCCGCAGTTGCACATGGTGGAGCGGATCTTGCTCAGCGTCACGGCCACGTTTTCCGACAGGCTGCCGGCGTAGGGCACGTAGGAATCCACGCCCTCGACAAAGGAGAGCTTCTGCGCGCCGCCCATGTCGTAGCGCTGCCAGTTGCGCGCGCGGGCGCTCCCCTCGCCCCAGTATTCCTTCATATAGCTGCCGCCCACGAGCACGCGGCTGGTGGGGCTCTCGTCAAAGCGGGCGAAATACCGGCCCAGCATGCAGAAATCCGCGCCCATGGCGAGCGCGAGCGTGATGTGGTAGTCCTGCACGATGCCGCCGTCGGAACAGATGGGCACGTACACGCCCGTCTCCTCGAAATATTCGTCGCGCGCGCGGGCGACCTCGATCACCGCGGTGGCCTGCCCGCGGCCGATGCCCTTGGTCTCGCGCGTGATGCAGATGGAGCCGCCGCCGATGCCGACCTTGACAAAGTCCGCCCCCGCCTCGGCCAGGAAGCGGAAGCCCTCCCGGTCCACGACGTTCCCCGCGCCGACCCGGACCTCGCTGCCGTAGCGCGCGCGGATGAAGGCGAGCGTCTCCTTCTGCCACTCGGAATACCCCTCCGACGAGTCGATGCACAGCACGTCCGCGCCCGCGTCCACCAGCGCGGGCACGCGCGCCTCATAGTCGCGCGTGTTGATGCCCGCGCCCACGAGGTAGCGCTTCTTCGCGTCGAGCAGCTCGAGCGGGTTCTCCTTGTGCGCGTCGTAATCCTTGCGGAACACGAACGCGACGAGCCGCCCGTCCTTTGCTACGATGGGCAGCGCGTTGAGCTTGTGCTCCCAGATGATGTCGTTGGCCTCCTTGAGGCTGGTGCCCTCGCGGGCAAAGACGAGGCGGTCGAACGGCGTCATGAACGTGTGCACGGGCGTATCCGGCGCCATGCGGCTGACGCGGTAGTCGCGGCTGGTGACGATGCCCAGCAGCCGCCCGGTCGCGCTGCCGTCCTCGGTGACGGCCATGGTGGAATGGCCCGTGCGCGCCTTGAGCGCGAGCACGCCGGAGAGCGTGTCGTCCGGGCGCAGGTTGGAATCGCTTGCGACAAAGCCGGCCTTGTGCGCCTTGACGCGGCGCACCATCTCCGCCTGCTGCTCCACCGGCTGCGACGCGTACAGGAACGCGAGGCCGCCCTCGCGCGCGAGCGCGATGGCCATGCGGTCGTCCGACACGGCCTGCATGATGGCCGACACGAGCGGGATGTTCAGCATGACGGGGCTCTGCTCGCCGCGGGCAAAGCGCACCACCGGCGTGCGCAGCGACACGTTGGCCGGGATGCAGTCCTTGGCCGTATAGCCGGGGATGAGCAGGTATTCGCTGAACGTGTGCGAGGGTTCGTCGTAAAAATAAGCCATGCGCGCCTCCCTGTGGTCCTTCGGGTTTTGTCCATTGTACCGCAGCGCGGCCGCGCGCGCAAGGGCGGCGGGCGCAGGCTGCCGCGCGCCGGAGCGGGCCCTGCCGCGAACGGGACGCTGCGCAGCGCCCCGTTCGCTCCGCGCGCCGGGGCAGGCGGCCTCAGCAGAAGCGATCGGCCGCCGCGCGCACGCAGTCCAGGAACGCCTCCTCGCCGAAGGTGTTGATTTTGAAGAACAGCGCCTGGCTGCCGCCGGAGGCCACCGCGCACAGCTCGGTGCACGGCCCGCCGCCCAGCAGCGTCAGGCTCAGGCTGACGCGGTAGCCGCCGAGCGCGCAGAAGCGCTCATACACGCGCACGGCGCAGCGGCAGCCGCCGGATACCAGCTCCTCCGCCGCCTCGCGCGTGGCGGATACGCTGCCGCCGAGCACCGCGGCCTCGAGCGCGCGCAGCGCCTCGTCGATGCCGCAGCGGAGCGTGCAGGTAAAGGCCGCCATATCGTGAATCCCCCTTGCTTTGATCTGTCCGCCGCCTCAGCCCCACACGAGCAGCACGCCCGTCATGCACAGGAGCGAGAGGATGATGGAGATCGTGTTCCAGCTGCTGGCCAGCCCCACGTCGCCCCCGCGCTCGCGCGTGAACGCCGGGCTGATGGACGACACCGGCGAGAACGCCGCCAGCGCCGCGCCGAGGCGGATCTCCCGGTCGAACGGCAGCAAATAGTAGAAGCACAGGCACAGCGCGAGCGACACGCCAAAGCGGATCGCCGCCGCCTTGCCGAGCCATTTGAGCTGCGCGCGGCGGATATCCAGGTTCATGCCGAGGCCCAGCATCAGCATCGCCAGGAAGCTGTTGGCCGAGCCCACCAGCTCCGCAAACTCCAGCACCGGCCCCGGCAGGCGCACGTGCAGGAGCGACAGGAGCACCATGCCCATGTAGGCCAGGATCGTCACGCTCTGCCCCAGCCGCCGCAGCACCGGGACAAGGCGCAGCCGCCCGCCCTGCTGCAGCGCGGCGCACACCGCGTTCGTCCCGCCCGTGGCCCAGAGGGAGTTGCCCGCGTCGAACAGGCACGCGGATACCACCGCCGTCGGCCCGAGCAGGCTCGAGACGTACGGCAGCGTCAGGCAGCCGATGTTGTAGCCGGAGAAGTTGAGCATGCAGAAAATTCGCCCGTCCAGCCCGCCGCGCCGCCCCGCCAGATAGCCCAGCGCGACGAACAGCGCGTTGCACGCAAAGCCGAACACGAACATGATCAGCAGCGCGCCGCTCGTTTCGATGTGCGCAAAGTTTGTGATCACCACGCACGGCAGCGTCACGTTCAGCACCAGGCGGGAGACCACGGCAAACGCCGATTCGGGCAGGAAGCCCGTCCGCCGCATCAGGTAGCCGATGGCGATGATGGCCAGCAGCATGCAGGCCCGGGTCAGGATCTCTTGCATAGCAGCAGTATACCGCGTCCGCCGCCATCCGGCAAGGGGGGATGCGCGGCGCATGGCCAAACACCTGCGGTTCTGGTCTGTTTTGTTTTGATTTGTTCTCTTTTCTTTCCGGAGGGTCTTTTCGTTCTTTTTCTTTCTGTGAAAGAAAAAGAACCAAAAAGAAAGCTCAGGAACCCGATTGGGCAGTACCGCCGCGCCCGCCCGTCGGCGGGGTGTGCGTTCATTTGCAAAAAATATTTTGCGGGGCTTTTCTGAAAGAAAAGCCCCGCAGGGAAAAATGGGTAACGCAAGCCGGGGGGCCGCCCGATAGACGGGAAACGAACGCTGCGAGGAGGGCTGCCCGAAAGTTTTCGCGCAAATCCCCCCCGTTAGGGTTTCTTTTTTGGGGAGGGCTGCCCGATGGTTTGCGCGCATCCCCCTCCCCGATAAGGTTTCTTTTCTTTGGTTCTTTCTTTTCTTTTCCCGAAAGAAAAGAAAGAACAGAAAAAAGAAAAGAAAGAACAGAAAGAGAGCGGAAAGAACGGGATGCGTCAGGCGGGCAGCCGGTGCGTCAGGCGGCCGAGGATATCCACGCCGCGCACGATGTCCGCATCCGACGGCATGGAATAGTTCATGCGGAACCCGTTCGACGGGCGCGACTGGTCCGTGGAGAACGCCATGCCCGGCACGCACGCCACGCCCGCGCGCACGGCCTGCTGCACGAACGGCTTTGCATCCATGCCCTCCGGCAGGAACGCCATGACGAACATGCCGCCCTCCGGCCGGTTGAAGCGCACGGAGGGGTGGAAGCTCCGTTCCATCCGGTCGAGCATCAGCGCGCATTTGCTGCCGTAGAGCGCGCGCAGGCGCGCCAGGTGGCCCGCAAAGTCATACCCGGTCATGAACCGGTGCGCGATGTACTGGAACAGCGTGGCCGTGTGCACGTCCGCGCACTGCTTGACCGCCAGCATCCGCTGCGCAAGCCGCCGCGGCGCAAGCGCGTACCCGAGCCGGAACGCCGGGGCGAACACCTTGGAAAAGCTGGCCGTATAGACCACGCGCCCGTCCGTATCGAGCTGCTTGACCGGCGGCACCGGCGCGCCAGAAAAGCGCAGCTCGCCGTAGGCGTCGTCCTCGAGGATGATCAGGTCGTGCGCCTGCGCGAGGCGGTAGATCGCCGCGCGCTTCTCTGCGCTGGTGGTAAAGCCGGTCGGGTTCTGGAAGTTGGAGATCATGTACAGCAGCTTTGCGCGCGGCTCGGCCCTGAGCGTGGCCGCCAGCGCGTCCACGTCCATGCCGTCCGGCTGCATCGGCACGCCGGCAAGCCGCGCCCCGAACGCGCGGAAGGAGTTGAGATAGCCCACAAACGACGGCTCCTCCACCACCGCCACGTCCCCCTCGTCGAGCAGCACGTGCGCCAGCAGGCTCGCCGTCTGCTGGCTGCCGGTGGTCGTGAACACCGCGTTCTCCGCCATGACCGCCGCGCCCAGGCGCGCCTCCAGGCGGCTGCGCAGCGTGTCGAGCAGCGGCGCATAGCCCGCCGTTTCGCCGTATTGCAGCACCTGCGCCGGGCAGTTCTCCAGCGCCTCGGCCGTAATCCCGGCGATCTCCCGCACGGGGAACGCGTCCGCCGGCGGATTCCCCCCCGCAAAGGAGATCACCTCGCGCGACGCCGTCAGCGCAAGGATGTCCCGCACCGCGCCGTCGTCCAGCGCTTCGATGCGGCCTGCAAATTTCATTTCCTTCATCGTTCCCTCGCCCGCTTCCCTTTCCATCGTCCCGTCTTTCCCCGCGCCGCCTTCCGGCGTTTTTCCCGATTGTACCACACCCGCCCCGCCCGCGCAATCTCCCGCTGTTCCGTTCTGTTTCGTTTGTTTTGTTTTGATTTGTTCTCTTTTCTTTCCGGGGAAAGAAAAGAGAACCAGAAAAGAAAGCCGGGAACCCGCTTGGGCTGGCCCGCCGCGCCCGCCCGTCAGCGGAACGCACATTCCCCGCAAAAAATATTTTGCGGGGCTTTTCAAAGAAAAGCCCCGCAGGGAAAAAACAGAAAGCGCATGCCGGGGGCGGCCCGCCCGATGGTTTCCGCTCATCCCCCTCCCCGATAAGGTTTCTTTTCTTTGGTTCTTTCTTTTCTTTTCCCGAAAGAAAAGAAAGAACAGATAAAAAAGAGAAGAAAAGTAAGAAAAACCGGTCAGCGCGCGGGGCGGCGGGCGGCGCGGCAGTAGCGCTCCTCCTCGCTGAAGATGCAGCCGCAGTATTTCTGCATATAGAGGCCGAGCGCGCGCGCGCGCTGCTGGCCGTCGCGAAACAGCGGCCGGAAATCGCGGTACAAAAACGCGACGCCGTGCGCCGCGGCCGCGGCCTCGCCCGCCTCAACGAGCAGCGCGTGCTGCTGGTAGGGGCTGATGAGCAGCGTGGTGGAAAACGCGGAAAAGCCGTTTTGCGCGGCGCATTCGGCCGCGGCGTCAAGGCGCATGGCGTAGCACAGCGGGCAGCGCGCGTCCACCGCGCCGCCCACGGCCGCAAGGAACGGCCTCAGGCCGTACGCGTCCCGCTCGACCAGCGGCAGCCCGATGTCCGCGGCATAGGCGCGCAGCGTATCCCGGCGCGCGCGGTATTCCGTGAACGGGTGGATGTTCGGGTTGAACCAGAAGGCCGTGGGGGCGAGCCCCTCGGCGCGCAGGCTGTCCACGCAGGCGACGGAGCAGGGCGCGCAGCACGTGTGCAGCAGCACGCGGCCGTCCGCCGGCGCGGGGGCGTCCCCATTGGTTTTATGAAGGTTTGCCTTTTCCATTGTACCATCCTGCGCGGGCAGATCGGATGCGCCGATGCGCCGCGGCGGTTGCCGTGAGTGGGCCGCGCCGCCTGCGCGCGTGGGGCGTCCTGTGCACGCCGTCCGGCCGGATCGCAAAAACGGCTTTTACCGGCTACACGCGGAGGCGTCCGCGCTCAAGAGCGCGCCTGCCGGAGGAGCTCCAGCGCCTGATCCTTGCGCACGACGTGGCAGGCCGGGTTCTGGAAATCGTTCTCCGGGCAGTAGCCCAGCGCCACGCACGAGGGCCCCGCGTCGCGGAACAGGTCCGGCGCGGCCTCCTTGCACAGGCGCAGCATCTTCCAGGCCATGTCGCGGATCTCCGCCTGCGCGTTTTTGCAGCAGCGGATCTTGAACCAGTCGAGCAGCGCGTGCGCGTTCATGCCGATGATGGCCTTGAACTCCGTGGCCTGCGGCTTGAGATAGCGCAGGTCCTCCTCGGGCAGGCCGCTCTCCACGCCCGATTCGTACCACTGCTCCGTGAGGCGCAGCAGGTCCGCGCCCGTGAGCGTGAGCGCCGTGCCGTCGGGCAGCGTGCAGCGCGCGCCGTGTTCGAGCACGCCGTCCGGCACGACCACGTCGAAGGCGCGCTTGCCGTGCTTGTCCACGCGGCCGCTCTTGATGAGGTAGCTGGCCATGCGCTTGCGCACCAGCTGCACCTCCGTCACGCGCGAATAGCCCTCCACGCCGAAGAGGAAATAGTCGAACTCCGTGGCCGCCAGGTGCCCCTTGTCCACGATGGTGCGCACGAGCTTTTCGTTGTACGGCGAGGCGAGGATCTGTGCAAGGCCCCGCTCCGAGCGCGTGAAGCGCGCCGCGATGTCCGTATACACGCGGCCGCCGCCGGCGATGAGCACGACCGTGCCTTCGCCCACCCGTTTGATATTCATGCCGGTTCCTTTCCGCCCGCGCCGCGGGCACGATGGGTCAGAGCCGCACCTCGCCGCGCGCGATGATCACGCGCGCGATGCCGGCGTTTTTGATCAGCCGGTTGCAGATGAGGCACGGCTGCGGGTCCTCGAGCGGCCTGCCGCCCTCGAACCCGGCCAGGTACAGCGTCGCGCCGAGCATCTCCTTGCGGCTGGCGCTGATGATGGCGTTGCACTCGGCGTGCACGGCCACGCACTTTTCATACTGCTCGCCGTGCGGGATGCCGTGCGCCTCGCGGTAACATTCGCCCACGTCGCAGCAGTTGGGCTCGCCGCGCGGGGCGCCGTTGTAGCCGGTGGCCACGATCTCGTCGTGGTTGACGATCACCGCGCCGTACTGCCGCCTGAGGCAGGTCGAGCGGCGCGCCACCTGCGCCGCGATGGACAGGTAATACGCTTCCTTGCCGATGCGCTGCATGGTTTATAACCCTCCTTCCGCCTCCTGCTGCGGGCGGTGCTGTTCAAAATGGCGCCGCATGCAGGCAAAGCTCTCCGCGCTGATGACGTGCTCGATGCGGCATGCGTCCTCGAGCGCCGTTTTCCTGTCCACGCCGAGCGAGGTCAGGATCTCCGCGATGACGCAGTGGCGCTCGTAGATCTTCTCCGCGACGGCGCGGCCCGGCTCGAGCAGCACGAGCGCGCCGTCCGGCTCCACGCGCAGGTAGCCGTCCTCGCGCAGGTGCTTCATCGCCACGCTCACGCTGGGCTTGGAGAAGCCGAGGTACGCCGCCACGTCCACCGAGCGCACCTGCCCCAGCCGGCGCGAGAGGATGAGGATGGCCTCCAGATAGTTCTCCGCGCTCTCCCGTATCTTCATGATCGCATCACGCTCCCCGCTTTGGCGGCCGCATCGCCCCCCGGGCCCCGATGGCCGCATACCTGCTTCTATTGTAGGGGATTTTGCCGCGCCATGCAAGCGTTTTGCCGCGCCGTGCGCCCGGGCCGGCCGGCGGGGCCGCCATAGCGGCGCGCGATTACCGGAATCCGCGCGGCCGCGGCCGTGGCATGCTGGTCAGGGAAGGCCGGGCCGGGGAAGGCCGGAAAGGAGAGACGGATGGAGCAGACCACGGCAAGGGAGATCAAGACCTTTTCGCTCACGCTCGACATGATGCGGGCCATGCGCTCGCACCCGTTCGAGGTCGTGGCGGGGGATACGGGCAACGTGCTCGAGGTGCGGCTGGAGAACGACGGCGCGCCCGTGCCGCTTTCCGGGCGCTATGTGTGCATGGTGTTCCGCTCCGGCATCGGCACGGCGCTGCAGGATACCGACAGCGGCATCACGCTCGGCGAGGAGACGGGCACGTTTTCCATCGCGCTGCTGCCGGGCAGCTACGGCCCGGGCGACGTCAGCGCGGACGTGCAGGTGTACAGCGGCGCGGCGCGCGAGACGCTCATCACCAGCACGCGCTTCACGTTCCGCTGCCGGAACGCGCTGCTGAGCGAGGAGACCATGCGCGCGCAGGCGGCCTACCCGCCGCTCATCGCCGCCACGGAGGAGGCGGCCGGCGCGGCGGATGCGGCGCAGGCGGCCGCGGCGGCCTGTACGGCGCAGGCGGCGGACATGGCGGCGGCGGAAACGGCGCGCGCGCTGGCCGAGGACGCGCGCGAGGCGGCGGAGCAGGCGCGCGAGGCGGCGGACGCGCTGCGCGATGAAAGGGTGGACGAGGTGTACGCGGCCTTTACCGCGGGCGCGCTCAAGGGCGACAAGGGCGATAAGGGCGACAAGGGCGACCCGGGCAGCTATGAGAACCACGCCCACGGGAACCTGACCGGCGGCGGCGCCATCGGCACGGCGGCGGGCCGGCTCGTGGAGACGGGCGCGGGCGGGCTGCTGACGGCAGGGCTCGCCTTCGTGGCCGGCTCGGCCGCGCCGGAGGACGCGGCGGCGGGCCTCAGCGCGGGCGATATCTACCTGTACTGCCCGACGCTGCCGTAAGGGGGACGCATGGCCAAGACATACACGGTCCACTACAGCGCCAAATACGCGGCGGCGGGGTCGAGCGCCTCGGCGACGGCGCTCTACGGGCAGGCGAACCCGGAGGGGATCTACCCGGCGGGCATCTACCAGAACAAGACGCGCGCGGTCGTGTGCCTGTTTTCCGGGCTGAGCGGCATCACGGCGTCCCGCGTCACCGGCATCACGCTGCATTTGCAGCGGCTCGCAGGAGGCACCAACATCACCTACAGCGTGAACCTGACGCACTCGGTGCTCTCGGAATCGCTCGGCATCAGCGGGACCTCCTTCACGCTGCGGCGCGGCCAGCCCATCTTTACGGACAACGACGAGCAGTGGCAGTGGGTCGGGCACGACACGGACGTGGGCGGAGAATACCAGACGATCTCCATCCCCGCGGGCCTGTTCGCGCAGCTGAGGGACTACGGATGGGCGATCACCTACCGCACGTCCTCGCACGCGCGCAGCATCTTCGTGGGCGACGTATACCTGAGCGTCACCACGAGCGAGACGGATTACACCCTGACCTACAACGCCAACGGCGGCAGCGGCGCGCCGGGCAAGCAGACGGGCACGGGCGTGGGGAGCCATACGTTCACCATCAGCGGCACAAAGCCCACGCGCGCGGGGCATACGTTCCTCGGCTGGTCGCTCTCGTCCACGGCGACGAGCGCGTCCTACCAGCCGGGCGGGAGCATCACGCTGACGGCAAGCGCCACGCTCTACGCCGTGTGGCGGATCAACACCTACACCGTCAGCTACAACGCCAACGGCGGCAGCGGCGCGCCGGCGAGCCAGACCAAGACCTATGGCGCACCGCTCACGCTCTCGGCTGCGAAGCCCACGCGCGCGGGCCACACGTTCCTCGGCTGGAACACGAAGGCGGACGGCAGCGGCGCAGGCTACGCCGCGGGCGGCAGCTACACGGCCAACGCCGCCGCGACGCTCTACGCGCAGTGGCAGGCCAACGCCTATGCCGTGACGTTCGACGCGCAGGGCGGGAGCGTGACGCCGGCGGGCAAGAGCGTGACCTACGGGCAGCCGTACGGGGCGCTGCCCGTGCCGGAGCGGCCGGGCTACCGGTTCGACGGGTGGTTCACGGCGGCTGCCGGCGGGACGCAGGTGACGGCGGAGACGGTTGTGGCCGTCACGGCGGCGCAGACGCTGTACGCGCGCTGGACGGTGCAGTCGATCGTGCGCGTCATGGGCGCGGACGGCGCGCTGCACGCGGGCGTCCTGTACGTCATGGGCGCAGACGGGGCGCTGCACGTCGGCATCGTCCATGCAAAGGGGACGGACGGCGCGCTGCACGTGAACGGATAGCGCCGCGCGCAGGCGGGCGTTGACAGCGGCGCGCTCGCTGCCCTATGATGACAGGGAGAGGGCGCGCCGCACGCGCCCCGGACGGGAGGACGGACGCATGACATACGACTATGACCGGCTGCTGCGCAGCCTGAAGGGGCGCGGCTTCCTGCCGCAGCTGCTGCGCACCGGCGCAGAGGCGCGCGAGGCGGCGCTGACCATCATCGGCGGCCGCAGCGTGGGCTTTGGCGGCAGCGCCACGGTGCAGCAGCTCGGGCTGTACGAGGCGCTCAGCGCGCGCGGCAACGAGGTGTTCTGGCACTGGAAGGAGCCGCCCCAAAAGCGCATCGAGACCGAGCGGCGCGCAATGCAGGCGGAGGCGTTCCTCACCTCGTCCAACGCCGTGCTCATGGACGGCAGGCTCGTCAACATCGACGGCACGGGCAACCGCGTGGCCGCGCTGCTGTTCGGGCCGCCGCTTGCGGTGGTGGTGCTCGGGCGCAACAAGATCGTGGACGGCACGGTGGAGGACGCGGTGGCGCGCATCCGGCGCGAGTGCTGCCCCGGCAACGCGCGCCGCCTCGGGCTCGACACGCCCTGCGCGCGCACCGGGCGCTGCGCCGACTGCCGCACCCGCGCGCGCATGTGCAACGCCGTGACCGTGCACGAGTATCCCACGCGCGTGGTGGAGGCGTTCCACGTGCTGCTCGTGGACGAGCCGCTCGGCCTGTGAGCGGGAAGCGGGAGGACGGGCGCATGGAAAACGGGAAGCGGGAGGACGGGCGCATGGAAAACGGGAAGCGGGAGGACGGGCGCGTGGAAAACGGGCGCCCGCTGAGCGGCCCGCCGGAGGCGGGCGGCCCGCTCTGGGCGCGGATGCGCGCGCAGATGCGGCAAAACCGCAGCACGTTTTTCGTGTACGTCGTGCTGCGCGCCTTCGTGCTGCTGGCGCTGGTCGTGTCGCTGCTGCGCGGGCGGTATGAGAGCGTGTTCTACTGCCTGCTCGCGCTGGCGCTCTTCCAGCTGCCGATGTTCGTGCAGGCCAACTTCGGCATCGAGCTGCCGAGCACGCTGGAGATCATCATCCTGCTGTTCATCTTCGCCGCGGAGATCCTGGGGGAGCTGGCCAGCTATTACCTGCTCGTGCCCGGCTGGGACACCATGCTGCACACGGTCAACGGCTTCCTCTGCGCGGCGGTGGGCTTTGCGCTGGTGGACATCTTCAACCGCAACCGCCGCTTCACGTTCGCGCTCTCGCCCGCGTTCATGGCGGTGGTCGCGTTCAGCTTCTCCATGACCATCGGCGTGCTGTGGGAGTTTTTCGAGTACGCGGGCGACCAGCTGCTGCACATGGACATGCAGAAGGATACCGTCGTGCACAGCATCTCCTCCGTGCTGCTCAACCCGAGCGGGGAGAACGCGGCCGTGACCATCTCCGGCATCGGGGAGGTGCTCGTCAACGGCGCGCCGCTGGGCCTGGGCGGCTATCTGGACATCGGCCTGCACGACACGATGAAGGACCTGTTCGTCAACCTGATCGGCGCGGCGGTGTTCAGCGCCGTCGGCTTTTTCTATGTGAAGAACCGCGGCCGCGGGCGCTTCGCGCGCCGCTTCATCCCCACCGTGCCGCTGGCGGAGGCCGCGCCGGACGCGGGGCAGGCGGCCGGGCCGGACGCGGCGGCGGACGGGACGGGGGAGCGCGCATAGCGGCGGGGCCGAAGCGGGAGCGGAACGGGAACGGAAAAACAAAGGCGCCGGGGCCGTCATCGGACGGTCCCGGCGTTTCCCTTCTGCCGGGCAGGCCCGGCGCTCCTTCATTTTTGTTTGCCGGACGGCCCCGGCGCCTTCCCTTCTGCCGGGCAGGCCCGGCGCTCGCCCCGGCTCAGGCGGCGCGCGATGCGAGCGCGGCGGCCAGGCCGTCCACCAGCGCGTCAAAGTCCGCCTGCGCGAGCCCCTCGGCCGTGAGCGAGCAGGCCGTCGTCCCGTCGCTGAACCAGGCCACGAGCAGGCCCTCGAGCGCGCCGCTGTGCACGGTGAGGCCGTCCGCCTCGCGCTCGGTCAGCTCCGCACCGTACACGCCGGAGATGTCCTCCGCGCCCGCGCCGGTGCGCAGCGTGAGCTGCGCGCCCGCCTCGCTCGCGTACTGGATCTCGCCGATGCTGCTGCCGATGGCCGTATAGCCCGCGGCCGTGTATCCGGCGTCCGCGTCAAGCTCGAGCACGGTGAAGCCGAGCGCGGCGTTGAGCTCCGAGACGTCCGCATACTCCACGAGCGGGTTGGGCGCTTCGAGGCCCTCGCCGCCGTCGGTCGCCTCATCGCCGCCGTCCGTGGCGGGGTCGGTCGCCTCGTCGCCGCCATCCGTGGCGGGGTCGGGCGCCTCGTCGCCGCCATCCGTGGCGGGGTCGGTCGCCTCGTCGCCGCCGTCCGTGCCCTCGTCGGTCACGACGACGGTCTCCGGCTGCTGCGTCGCCTCCGCGCCCGCGTCCGTGGCGGGCGGCTCGGTCGCCGCCGTGCCCGTGCCGGCGGTGCAGGCGGCCAGCGCCAGCGCCAGCGCGCAGCACAGCAGGGCCGCCAATGCCTTCAGATTGCGTTTCATGTCGGATTCCTCCTTTTCAGCTGGTCGGCGCGGGGAGCGCCGCCAACCGTAGCGTAGCGCATTTTTTTGGTCTCCGTATGAACCGCGTATGGCCGGTTTTTGAAAAAGCAACGGATAAAAAATGGCAAACCCTTACCGAAAGTCCGCCCCGCGGTACTTGTCCATCAGGATGCGGAACAGCTCGTTGGTGGTGGGCGGCGTGTAGCTGATGGCGTTGGCGCCCGCCTCGACCGTGCGCGCGATCGTCTCCTCCGTCGGGCCGCCGGTGGCGATGATGGGCACGTCCGGAAAGCGCCTGCGCACGGCGGAGACGACCGCCGGCGTGCGCTCGGCGGCGGAGATGTTGAGCATCTGCGCGCCCGCGGCGAGCCGCGCGGCGATGTCCGCGTCCTCGTGCAGCACGGTGCACACGATGGGGATGTCGATCAGCGCGCGCATCTGGGCGACGATCTCGTCGGTGATCGGCGCGTTGACGACCACGGCCATCGCGCCCTGCGCCTCCGCGTCCTGCGCCAGCGCGGCCACGCGCGGCCCGCCCGTCGTGCCGCCGCCCACGCCGCAGAACACCGGCAGGCTGGCCGAGCGGATGATCGCGTCGGTCACGGCCTGCTGCGGCGTGAACGGGTAGACGGCCAGCACCGCATCGGCGTTGCAGTTGCGGATGATGGCGATGTCCGTGCTGAACACGAGGGATTTGATGCGCCGCCCGTGGATCACCACGCCGGTGCAGGCAAAGATGGCCTGCGGCATTTCCACGATGTGATCCCGAAGCGGGGAGGGGACGCGCGGCAGATTCTTGCGCTCCATTTCATCACGACCTTTCCGAGAGGGCGGCTGCTGCGCCGCCGGACATTAAGATGGTATAAAGACACATGGATATGTTCGGCCTGCGGCGGCCGGCTTCCTGCCCGGCAAATGTGGAGAAAAAGCGAACATTTTCCCGCGCCGCGCGAATGGGCGAACGCGGCGGGCCGCCGGACATCGCGCCCGGCGGGGGACGGGGCGCAGAATGGCGGCGAGGGATTCAGGACGGGGCGCGCACGCGCGGGCGAACGCAGGGACGGCGCTGCCATATTCCGGCAGCGCCGCGCGCACGGGCAAAAACGCGCCGCGCGCGGCAAAAAAGGGCCGCGCGGGCGGGGAAGGGGCGGCTGCGGACGCCTGCGGCGCAAATTTAAGGAAATCTTAATCGGCTGCCCCCTTGCCCGTTCCGTTTTGTCTGCTATACTACTATGGCGGAACGACACGATGGGAGGTGCCGCATGGAGGTTTTCACGCGCATCAACGGGGTGCTCTCGGCGCTGCTGTGCCTGAGCTTTGCCTACCAGATCGTCTACCTGCTCGCGGCGCTGCTGGTGAGGGAGCGGCCGCTGCCGCAGGCCGCGCCGCGGCGCTATGCGGCGCTGGTGTGCGCGCGCAACGAGGAGGCGGTCATCGGCAACCTGATCGACAGCCTCCGCGCGCAGCGCTACCCGAGCAGCCTGCTGGACGTCTATGTGTGCGCGGACAACTGCACCGACGGCACCGCCGCCTGCGCGCGCGCGCACGGCGCGGCCGTGGTGGCGCGCTTCGACACGGCGCGCGTGGGCAAGGGCTACGCCATCGACCACCTGCTCGGCTGGCTCCGGCGCACGGGCGCGTTCTCCCGCTACGCCGGGTTCTTCTTTTTCGATGCGGACAACCTGCTGCACGAGGACTTTGTGGATCAGATGAACCGCACGTTCTCGGCCGGCTGCCGCGTGGTGACCAGCTACCGCAACTCGAAAAACTACGGCGACAACTGGATCACCGCCGGGTATTCGCTGTGGTTTTTGCGTGACGCGCAGTACATGAACCGCCCGCGCATGCTGCTGGGCGCCTCGAGCGTGGTGGGCGGCACGGGCTTTCTCGTGGCGCGCGAGGTGCTCGAGCAGCTGGGCGGCTGGCCGTTCCACACGCTGACGGAGGACACCGAGTTCACGGCCGACTGCGTGCTGCGCGGCGAGCGCATCGGCTATTGCAGCCGCGCCGTCTTTTATGACGAGCAGCCGGTGCGCTTTGCCCAGTCCTGGCGGCAGCGCATGCGCTGGGCGCGCGGCTTTTTGCAGGTGCTCGGGCGCTACGGCGGGCGGCTGCTCGGCGGGATGCTGCGCGGCGGCCGCCGCGGCTACGCCTGCTTCGACCTGCTCATGTCCATCCTGCCGGCCATCGTGCTCACGCTCGCGTGCGCGCTGGTCAGCCTCGCCGGCGCGCTCTACGGCGGGCTCGTGCTGCACGCGCCCGTGTGGCCCACGCTCGGCGCGCAGCTGGCGGGGTGGTTTGCCGGCATGTACGGCACGCTCCTGCTCGCCGGCGCGCTCACGCTGCTGACGGAGTGGAAGCGCATCTACTGCCCGGCCGTGAAGAAGCTGCTGTACCTGTTCACGTTCCCGCTGTTCATGATGACGTACCTGCCCGTCTCGCTCGCGGCGCTGTTCTGCCGCGTGGAGTGGAAGCCCATCCGCCACAGCGTGAACAAGACGCTCGAGCAGCTCAGGCGCGCCGCATAGCCCGCCGGGCCGCCGCACAGCCCGCCGTGCCGCCGCGCCCAACGCGGGCGGGGGACGGCGCGCCGCGTTGACATTTTGGCGCAAGTCTGTACAATAGAAGCATGAACGGCATCAATGGCAAACGCATCGCCGCGGCCCTGCTGCTGGCCGCCCTCCTCCCCGCCGCCGGCTGCGCCGGTCAGGCGGGCCCTTCGGGCGCGCAGCAGGGGAGCGGGCAGCAGCAGGAGGAGAACATGGAACAGCAAAACCCCATCGCCACCATCGAAATGGAAAGCGGCGGCGTCATCCGCGTCGAGCTGTACCCGGACGTGGCGGAGAACACCGTCCGCAACTTCATCGCCCTGGCCAACGACGGCTTTTACGACGGGCTGACGTTCCACCGCGTGATCGCCGGGTTCATGATCCAGGGCGGCGACCCGGCGGGCGACGGCACCGGCGGCCCCGGCTACCGCATCAGGGGCGAGTTTTCAAACAACGGCCATGACAACGGCGTCAGCCACGAGCGCGGCGTCATCTCCAAGGCGCGGCAGGGCAACCCGTATTTCCCCGCCGCGGCGTACACCACCGCCGGCAGCCAGTTCTTCATCATGCATGCCGACAACGATTATCTCGACGGCGATTACGCCGCCTTCGGCCGCGTGATCGAGGGCATGGACGTGGTGGACGCCATCGCCGCCGCGGCGACCGATGCGAACGACTGCCCGCTCGAGCCGCAGCGCATGGCCTCCGTGCGCGTGGAGACGTTCGACGTCGATTACGGCGAGCCAGAGCGCATCGAGGAATAATCGAAGAACAGGCCGCGCGCGGCGGATACAAAAGGAGCGGCGCGCCCCATTTTTGGGGGGCGCGCCGCTCCTTTGCTTACTGCAGGGATGCGGCCCGTCCGTTACCGGATCTCCAGCCGCCGCGTGGTGGGCATGGCCTCCTGCTTCTTGGGCAGGTGGAGCTTGAGCACGCCGTCGGTATACTCCGCGGTGATCTGCTCGGTCTGCACGCCGGTCACGTCAAAGCTGCGGCTGTAGGAGCCGTAGGAACGCTCGCGGCGGACGTAGTTGCCCTTTTTGTCCTTCTCGTCCTTCTCCGCATGGCGCTCGGCGCTGATGGTCAGGTAGTTGTTGTCCAGATCGACCTTGATGTCCTCCTTCTTGACGCCCGGCAGGTCGGCCTCGAGCTCGTACGCGTCGCCGGTGTCGCGGATGTCGGCCCGGAAGTCGCCCAGCTCGGAGCCCTTGAAGAAGCTGCGCTCCATCTCGTCAAACAGGCGGAACGGATCGTACGTGGCGACGTGGTTCCTCTTCACAAACGGTGTCAGTTCAAACATATCAATCCCTCCATTCGTTTCAATCCTCTATCTGCATCATGCCCGGTTTCCCTCCGGGCTATGCGCCCTCTTGGATTGTCTTTATTGTAGCGCGGAATTGTTGCGGAAAAAGAGCGCAAACGTAATGCAAATGTGAACTTTAGCACTCACAAACAGAGAGTGCTAACAAAACGCGCCCGGCCGCCCGCGCGGCGGGGCCTGCCGCACCCCCCCCAAAGAGGCGCATGCCGCGGCCCCGGCAGGGATGGGGGGAGCGCTGATCGATCAGCTGAAGCATTTGAGGCATACGAAAGGATTCGGCCGCGAAAAGAAGCCGTATACGTCGAGCGAGAAACGGGAGTGAAATGGAAAAATCGCAGAGATTCCACTGCGTTACCGAGGGAACTGCGTACTGCCCCGATACTTTATTGTAAGCTCTGTTTCTACAAGGACAGCGTCTTCGCCCCGATAGCGCTGCAAAAACATTTCCATCAGTCGCTGTGCCGTATCCTTACAGTCCAGGTGAATGGTGGAAAGCGGGGGGCAGCAGATCTCAGAACTGTGGGAGCCTCCGAACCCAAAGACCTCGACGTCCCCGGGCACATCGATCCCATTTTGGCACAGCTGCGTGACGAGCATCGCGCCGATGGAGTCGATGCTCGTAAAGAAGGCGGTGGGCCGCTGCTGTGCCGGAGTAGCCGTATACTGCTGAACGATCTCGGAGATCTCTTCCGCAAAATAAGGAAACGTATCCTGCGAACTGGGCTGCAGAATCCAGGCATAGGGGATTTCAAGGCCGGCATCCGCCATAGAATCCAGATAGGCCTTTACGCGCAGACCCTGCCCGTAAGGACCCTCTTCGCCGATGGCGGTCGGGTTGCCAAACGTAATATAACCGATACGGCTATGGCCGCTTTCTGCGATAAACCGCCGCATCACCGTCCTGACGGATTCGTAGGTGTTTGGCTTGAGAATGGAAATCATCGGATCCTGCTTGGCATGTTCCAGCTCAAGAAGAACAATGGGGAGATTGCCGTCCAGCAGCTGCCGTATCTGCTGCGGGTTAAAGGGGTTGGAGAGCATGATGATTCCATCGTACTTTTGCGACATGAGCGTCGTCAGGTAGGAATTTGCCTTTTCGACCGTATTGATCGATGAAACGGAAATAAAGAAGCCTTCTCGGTAGGCAAGCTGCTCCAGGTAGTAGACGATCTCGGAATAAAGCTCTGACCGCTCATCAAAGGTGATGACGGCGATGTTGGAGGTTTTTTTCTTGCGCAGCCCCCTCGCATTGCAGTTAATATGGTAGTTCAGCTCCTTTACCGCCTTTAAGACGGCGGCGCGTTTTTCAGCGCTCACATAATTGGAGTTGTTCAGAACATATGACACAATCGTAGGAGAGACTCCCGCTCTGGCTGCAACATCCTTCAGCGTGTACATGCTATCGCCTTGTCCAAACTCCATTTTAAGATTAACCCATAAATTATACCCGGTTCTGTTTCCGTCCGTCAATTGCGGGGGGGGGGGGGGGGGGGGGGGGGGGCGGGGGGGGGGGGCGGGGGGGGGGGGGGGGGGGGGGGGGGGGGGGGGGGGGGGGGGGGGGGGGTGGGGGGGGGGGGGGGGGGGGGGTGGGCGGGGGGGGGGGGGGGGGGTGGGGGGG
>URSN01000014.1 GCA_900550525.1 uncultured Eubacteriales bacterium | reverse complement strand
TTTCCGGCGGGGGGGTGGGGGTTGTGCTGGTCTGGGGCGTTGGGCGGTGGGGGTTCTGCGGCTGTTGGGGGGCGGGGGGGAGTGGCCGCTGGACACGGCTGGGCCGCCCCGATGGGCGGCGCTGCACGGGATAGGGATGAGGGTCCTGCACGGCCCGGGAGTGGCCGCGCAAGGGTGAAAAACGGGTGGAAAACCGGTGGATGGCCGGCGATCGGCCGCTCCAGACGGCCGCTGTCGGCGGGTTGTCCCGAAAGGCGTCTGCTCCGCTGCCGCCCGTCCGGGATTTCGGGGGAGGAACCGGGGCGCGGCCCGGGCCGTTGTGCTGTCCGCGGCCCGCGCCCGGCCTGTCGGGGGACAGCGGCGTGGCGACGGCGCTCCGGCGCGCTACACGGCGCGCTCGCGGCTCTGCTCCTCCATGAGCAGCTTATCGGCCACGAGGGCGATGAACTCGCCGTTGGTGGGCTTGTCGTTCTTGCCGTAGACGTTGTAGCCGAACAGCGCGTTGAGGTTCTCGATCCTGCCGCGCGTCCAGGCGACCTCGATGGCGTGGCGGATGGCGCGCTCGACCTTGCTGGCGCTCGTCCCGTAGCGCTTGGCGATGCCGGGATAGAGCTCCTTGGTGATGCGGTTGATCTTCTGCGGGTCGTAATAGACCATGCGGATGCCCTCGCGCAGGTAGTGATAGCCCTTGATGTGCGCGGGGATGCCTGCGACGAGGAACACCGCGGTGATCTTCTCGTCGAGCGAGCGCGGCGGCTGCGCGTAGCCCATCAGCCCGCCCTGCTGCGGCTCGCCCTCGGCGGCCTCGAGCGCGCGGCGGTAGACGGCCTCCGGCTCCACGGGCTTGACCATGAAATACCGCGCGCCCAGCGCGCAGCAGCGGCGCACCATGGACTCGTTGCGCATGGCGGATACGACGATGACGGCCGGCGGCAGCTCCGGGCACACGAGCGAGAGCTGTTCGAGCACGCCGAGCCCGTCGATGTGGGGCATGATGAGGTCGAGCAGCAGCAGGTCGTAGCGGCCGGCGCGCAGCTTATCGAGCGCCTCGCGCCCGTCCGCGGCGGTATCGACCGCCGCGATGCGCTCCTGCGCGGAGAAATACCCGCTCATGGTCTCCAGATAGCTCGTGTTGTCGTCAACGATCAGTACGCGAAAGTCCGCCATAATCCGTGATCCCCTCTCAATGCTCGCATCCCGCGGGGACGGCCTGTCCGTCCCGGACGCTGCACCTAAATTGTAACAACCGGCCCTTCGCGCCGGTAGGGGTGCATACCGTCTGCTTTTGTCGCACGGGGATCGAATCGTCCCGGTTTGCGTCGGGCGCGGCGCGCGGCCCCGCCGTTCGGGCCAAAGCGACGGCATGCGCGCGCTTTGATCCGCCGCGATCCGGGACCATTTGCGCCGCGGGGGGCGGACGGGGGGGTGTGACAGGCGCGGCAAAATGCGGTACAATACAGACAAACCGCGCGCCGGCGGCGGCCGGCGGGAGAGGAGGAGGGCCATGCGCCTGTTCATCGGGATCGAACTGCCGGAGGGAGCGCGCCGCGCCGCGGCGGAGGACGCGCTGGCCCTGCAGCGGGCGGGGGCGCGCGGGCGCTTCGCCCCGCCGGAGACGTACCATGTGACGCTGCGCTTCATCGGCGAGAGCGGCGCGCTGCCGGAGCTGGCGGACGCCATGCGCGCCGCCGCGCGGGACTGCCGGCCGTTCACGCTGCGCATCGGCGGCTACGGGGCGTTCCCCGGCCGCGCGGGCGAGACGGGCTATCTTTGCGCCGCGTGCGCCACGGGGGAGCTGGCCCGCCTGCACGAGACGCTCGAGGCCGCCCTGTGCGACCGCGGGTTCGGCCGCGGCCGCGGGCATCTCGTGCCGCACGTCACGCTCGGGCGCAACATCACGGGCGCCGTGCCGGAGCTGTGCGCGGCGCAGGCGGCCTTTTCGGTGCGCCATATCACGCTGTTTGAAAGCCGGCGCGAGCGCGGCGGCCTCGTCTACGCGCCGCTGCACCGCGAGCCGTTCGCCTGAGGCGGCGTTTCAAACGGGAAGGAGGGGTCGCCATGCGCATCCGCATCGTATGCGTGGGCCGGCTGAAGGAGCCGTATTTTCTGGAAGCGGAGGCGGAGTTCTGCCGCCGCCTCGGCCGCTATGCGCCCACGGAGGTCGTGGAGGTCGCGGACGAGCCCGCGCCGGAGTCGCTCTCCGCCGCGCAGCGGCGGCAGGTCATGGCGCGCGAGGCGCAGCGGCTGCTCGAGCGCATCCGGCCGGAGGAATACGTCGTCGCGCTGGACGCGCGCGGGACGCGCCGCACGTCGGAGGCGTTCGCCGCGCGGCTGGCCGCGCTGCGCGACGGGGGCACGCGCTGCGCAACGTTCCTCATCGGCGGGTCGCTGGGGCTGGGGGAGGCGGCGTTTTCGCGCGCGGCGGAGACGCTCTCGCTCTCGGACATGACGCTGCCGCACCGCATCGCGCGGCTGGTGCTGCTCGAGCAGGTGTACCGCGCGCAGAAGATCAACGCGGGCGAACCGTATCACAAATGACACAAGGCGCGTCCCCCGGCCGCTCCGGCGGGCGCGCGCAGGAGGAAAGCGAATGCAGAAAACGTATGAGGAGTCGCTGCGCCTTGTCACGCGCGACTGCGACATGTTCGGCAGATGGCGGCCGTCGGCGGCGCTGGAGGCCATGCAGGAGGCGGCCGGGACGCACGCGGCGCTGCTGGGCGTGGGGCGGGAGGAGCTGATCCGCGCGCACAACGTGGTGTGGGTGCTCTCGCGCGCGGCGCTCGCGCTCGCGCGCTGCCCCGCCATCGGCGAGCGCGTGACGGTGGAGACGTTCCCGCACCCGTGCCTGCGCTTCTTCTACCCGCGCTACTTCGTCTTTTACGACGAGGCGCGCCGGCGCATCGGCGCGGCGGGCACGCTGTGGGCGCTGGTGGACCTGTCCACGCGGCGGCCCGCCTCCGTGCCGGCCGAGGCGGCGCGCCTGCCGGACAACCGGGACATCCCGGCCCCGCTCGAGCTGCCGCGCGCCGTGCCCAAGCTCACCGGGCAGGAGCGGCTGTTCACGCGCGAGCCGGCGTTTACGGAGCTGGACGTGAACGGGCATGTGAACAACGCCCGCTACGCCGACTACCTGCTGGACGCGCTGGGCCTGCCGCTGCTCAGGGAGCGGACGCTCACCTCCGTGCAGGTGCACTTTTCCAGCGAGATCCTGCCCGGCGAGCGGCTGGACATGCGCCTGGTGACGGCGGCGGACGGCTGCTACCTGTGCGGCAGCAGCGGCGGCCGCGTGCGCTTTGAGGCGGGCGGGACGCTCGCGCCGCGCGAACCTTAAACAAATCTTAAACGGTTTCGCCCGCCGCTCAACAAAAACGGGCGCTATGCTGTACATCAGACGGAGGGAACGGAGGCAATATGGCGGAGCGCTATACGATACTCATCTGCGACGACGACCGGGACATCGTGTCCGCGCTGGACATCTACCTGCGCGCGGAGGGCTACCGCACGCTGCTTGCGTACAGCGGCAACGAGGCGCTGCGCCTTGCCGGGGAGAACGAGGTGCACCTGCTGCTCATGGACGTGATGATGCCCGGGCTCGACGGCATCGCCGCGACGCTGCGCCTGCGCGAGACGCGCAACTTCCCCATCATCCTGCTCACGGCCAAGAGCGAGGACAGCGACAAGGTGCTCGGCCTGACCGTGGGCGCGGACGATTATGTGACAAAGCCCTTCAACCCCATGGAGGTCATGGCGCGCGTGAAGTCCCAGCTGCGGCGCTACACGCGCCGCGGCGCGATCGCGGAGCGGCCGGAGCGGCTGGTCATCGGCGGCATCGAGCTCGACGACGCGGCCAAGTCCGTCACCGTGGACGGGGAGCCGGTGTCGCTCACGCCCATCGAGTACGCCATCCTCAAGCTCCTCATGGAGCATCCGGACCGCGTGTACTCCTCCCGCCAGATCTACGAGGCCGCCTGGAGCGACCCGGCCTACGGCGCGGAGAACACCGTGCCGGTGCACATCCGCCACCTGCGCGAGAAGATCGAGATCAACCCGGCCGACCCGCGCTACCTCAAGGTCGTGTGGGGGCAGGGGTACAAGATGGCGCGGCAGTAGCGCGGGGGGCGCGGGGAGAAACGCCGGCGGGGCGAGGGCGCGCGGGGGCGCGCGGAGTTTCTCGGATTTTCTCGCACCGTCTCGCACCGGCGCGGGAGCGTCTCGGATTTTCTCGCACCGTCTCGCACCGGTGCGGGAGCGTCTCGGATTTTCCCGCATCGTCTCGCACCGGTGCGGGAGAATCTCGAAGTTTCCCGCATCCGTGCGGGAGAAGATCGCATCGGCGCCGTGCGCCGGCAGGAGGGAGCCATCGCATGAAAAACGCAGCCGTATCCACCGCGGCCAAGACGGCCGCCATCGTATTGTTCGTGTGCGCGCTCGGCGGCGCGCTGCTGTGCGGCGTGGGGACGATGTACCTGGCCGCGGCCGACGCGTACGACGTCGCGCCCGCGTTTTCCGATACCGCGCTGTGCAGCTCCATGGCGAGCCGCTATCTGTTCTATGCGGAGCCGGACGTGATCCAGGTCTGCAACCCGTTTGCGGACGGGACGGAGGACGCCGCGCTCGCCCGCCGCGCGCTCGACGCGCTGTTCGACCCGGAGGCGCTCAACCTGCGCCTGCGCGTGACGGATGCATCGAGCGGCGCGCTGTACTACGGCCCGGCGGAGGTGGAGGGACTCGAGGCCGTGATCTCCCGGCAGATCCGCTACCGCTATGTGGAAAACGACGTGGCCTCCGGCTATCTCTACGGGGCGGAGGAGGCGCATACGTACCCGGCGGAGACGTTCCCCGGCCCCACGCTCACCCCGCGGCCCTCGGACGCCGCGGATGACGCGGCCGCGGCGCAGGTGCAGGAGCGCACGCTGCTGCTCACGGCCTATCTGGACCCGGCGCTGCCGGCGCAGGATACGCTCGCGGTGCTCAGCGCGCTGTTCACCCGCCTGTACGCGTGGCGCTACGCGCTGCCCATCCTGTGCCTCGGCCTGCTGCTGGTGGCCGCGCTGCTGTACGTCTACCTGCTGTGCGCCGCCGGGCGGCGGCCCGGCGCGGAGGGCGTGCAGCCGGGGCGGCTGCACCGCGTGCCCACGGACGTGCTGTATGTGTGCGCGGCGGGGCTGGCCGCGCTGCTGCTCGCGCTTGCCTCGCTGCTGGCGTTCGGCGGCACGCTCGTTTACGCCTCCGTCAGCGCCTTTGTGCCGCTGCTGCTCGTGTTCGCCGTGTGCGGCACGGGGGAGGCGCTGCTGCTCGTCGGCGTGTCGATGAGCACGGCCGTGCGCGGCAAGACGCGCACCTGGCTCTCGTCCATGCTCGTCTACCGGGCGCTGCGCTGCCTCCTGCGCGGCGCGCGCAGCGCATGGAGCGGCGTGTCGGCCGTGCTGCACGGCCTGCCGCTGGTGTGGAAGCTGCTGCTCGCCTGCGGCGGCTATGTGCTGCTGTCCGTGGTGCTGATCAACGAGGCGTTCTATTCCAGCGACCTCTATCTGCTGCTGTACCTGCTGCTCTCGGCGGCGGGGGCGCTGCTGCTTTGCCGCTACGCGGTGGGGTTCGACCGGCTGCGGCGCGGCGCGCAGAAGCTCGCCGGGGGCGACCTGGTCTGCCGCGTCGAGACAAAGGGCATGCCGCGCGGCGTGCGCACGCTGGCGGAGGACCTGGGCCGCGTGAGCGAGGGCGCGCAGCGCGCGCTGGAGGAGCGCATGAAGTCCGAGCGGATGAAGACCGACCTCATCACGAACGTCTCGCACGATCTCAAGACGCCGCTCACCTCCATTGTCAACTATGTGGAGCTGCTCAAAAAGGAGGAGCTGCACAATGAGACCGCCGCCGGCTATGTCGCCGTGCTCGACCGGCAGGCGCAGCGGCTCAAAAAACTGACCGAGGACGTCGTGGAGGCGTCCAAGGCGTCGAGCGGGGCGATCAACGTCCGCCTTGCGCAGCTGGACGCGGCGGAGCTCATCCGCCAGTGCGCCGCCGAATACGGCGAACGCTTCGCCGCCGCGCAGCTCACGCCCGTGCTGCGCCTGCCGGACGGGCCGCTGCTGGTGCGCGCCGACGGCCGCCTGCTCTGGCGCGTGTTCGATAACCTCCTGGGCAACGCCGTCAAGTACGCCATGCCCGGCACGCGCGTGTATTTCGACGCCGAGGCGCAGCACAACGAGGCGCTGCTGTCGGTGCGCAATATCTCGCGCGAGCCGCTGGAAAAGAGCGGCGATGAGCTGATGGAACGATTCGTGCGCGGCGACGCCTCCCGCCGGGCGGAGGGCAGCGGCCTCGGCCTGTCCATCGCGGGCAGCCTGATGGCATTGCAGGGCGGTACGCTCGCCGTCCTGCCCGACGGCGACCTGTTCCGCGCCGACGTGCGCCTCCCGCTCGCCTCCGCGAAGGAGGGCGAGTAAGTGGGGAATGATCTGTTCTTTCTTTTCTTTCGGGAAAAGAAAAGAAAGAACCAAAGAAAAGAAACCTTATCGGGGAGGAGGATGAGCGCAAACCATCGGGCGGGCCGCCCCCCGCATACGCTTCCTGTTTTTCCCTGCGGGGCTTTTTAAAGAAAAGCCCCGCAAAATATTTTTTGCGGGGAACGTGCGTTCCGCTGACGGGCGAAAGCAATGGTACTGCCGGGGCGGGTTCCCGGCTTTCTTTTCTGGTTCTCTTTTCTTTCTCCGGAAAGAAAAGAGAACATAAAAAAAGAAAAAGGAAAAACAGATCGAAACGCGCTATGCCATCCGGCGGGCGACGACGACGAAGCGGCCGTCGCGCGCGTGGTAGCTGCACGTAGAGAGCGTGAGCACCTCATCACCCCAGGCCAGCCGCGCGCCGGTATCGTACAGCGCGGCGGCCTCCACCTGCGCGGCAAACTCAGAGAAGGCGGCCTTATCGCTGAGGTCGGGGTAGGCATAGAAGCGGAAGCCCTGCTCCCCGTCCCGCAGGGCGCGGGCGTAGAAGGCGGCGACGATCTCATACTCGCCGGGGCCGGCGAGCGTATCGAAGCGGATGCGCGGGTGCGCCCGGTAAAACGCCTCGTCTGCATAGGAGGGCAGCGCGGCGAACATGGAGCCGTTTTTCATGTTATGGCCATAGATCAGCGCGTGCCTGCCCTGCGGCGTGCAGGCCGCGTCGAGAAACGGCACGCCGCTGAAGGAGCGCTCGCCCGTGAAGCTGCGGTGCAGGTAATATTCGGGGTCGTCCGGCGTGTGCATGACCGGGTAATCGATGGCCGTCCCCTCGATGGCGAGCCAGCCGTAAAAATCCGGGTTTTCCGCGGCGAGCGGCTGATAGGGTGAGACGTATGCCGAAGCGCCGGAGCCGCCGTCCTGCGCGGCCTGCTGCGCGCCGGGCTGCGCCATCGCCGGCGCGCCCTGCACGGCCGCCTGATCTCCCGCCGCTACGGCCTGCCTGAGGCGGGCAAACCCGCCCTGCTCGCGCCGCAGGGCGAGCAGCGCGCCCGCCGCGAGCGCGAGCGAAAGCGCAAACGCGCCGGCCGAGAGCGCGAACAGCACGGGCAGCGCCCGGCCGCGCCGCGCGCGCCGGGCGGGCCGGCTGCGCCGCGTTTGCGCCATGGGCCCGATCCCTCCGATCCGTCCGCCGCGCGTCAGGTGTTTCCCCATGCGCCGCCCCGTGCGGCGGGGCCATCGCACATCCCGCGCGGGGAATCCGTCCAGCGTCCCGCGTTTATCGCGCAACCCGCGCGGGCTTTTCCGCTCGTCCCGCGCGTCAGCGCCGCGCGCGCCGCCGCCGCCGCAGCAGCAGCGCGCCGAGCACCGCCGTGCTCGCGCCCGTCGCGCCCGCCGCGGCGAGGAAGAGCCCCAGGTGCGTGCCGTCGCCCGTCGGCGGGATGGGCAGCGGGTCCTCCTGCTCGCGCGCGTTTTCAAAGGAGGCCGTGGCCACGGCATTGTCCGGAATCGTGCCGGCAGCTCCGGCGGCGGTGGTCGTATAGCCGTCCGCGTTCGCCTCCGCCTCCGTGACGGCATAGCCCGCGCCCGCGGGCAGGCCGCTCGCGCTCGCCATCTCGCCGTGCCGGAGCGTAAACGTGGCCACGTTGTCCACAAACGTCATGTCCCCGTACGCGCCGTTGACCGGCGCGGCCGTGCCCGTGAGCACGACGGTGAACGTGAACGCGCGCTCCTTCTCGCCCGCCGTGCCGGAGACGGTCTTTTCGACCGTCAGGCCGCCCACGGGCAGGCGGTTGGTCAGGCGGAAGCCCTGCGCCGCGTCGCCCGCCGTGCCGGAGAGGACATAGGGCGAATCCGCGCCGGGCGCCTCCTCCACGGTGTAGGCGATCTTCACGCCGGCCTCGTAGACGGGCAGCTCCGTGAACGCGCCGACCCAGCCCTGCGCCGCGCTCAGCGTCAGCGTCCGCCCGGTGGGCGCGCCGTTGGCCAGCAGCCGCACGGTGATCTCCTCCGGGCGCAGGCCGTTCCTGTCGTCCAGGTCGTCCCAGATCTTCTGCACGGTGACGGAGGTCTGCTCCGGCGTGTAGCGGTTCTCCACGTCATAGCCGTCGTAGGCGGTGGCATAGCCCGGCACCTGGTCCTCCGTGACGGTGTAGACGATCTTCGTCCCGTCCGGCTCGTAGCCGGGCAGGCCGGTGAAGGCGTAGCGCCACGTCCCGTCGTCCGGGTCGGGCGTTACAATCCGGCTGTCGATCTGCTGCGCGCCGGCATACAGGCGGATGGTGATGCGCTCGGGCCGCTTGCCGTCCTGGTCGTCCGCGTCGTCCCAGGTCTTGACGCCCGCGACCTCGACCAGCTGGATGTTGACCGCCCTGCTCCAAAAGCCCTCCGCCGCGCTGCCGCCGTGCGTCAGGCCCGTCTCATACCCGGCAGGGCCGCTCTCGAGCGCGTAGTAGTACAGCGCGCGGCCCTGTTCGTCATAGCGGGGCAGGTCCTCAAAGGTGTAACGATCGTTGCCCGTGAGCGTGACGGTCATGGGCGCGCCGGCATCATCGCGCACGATGCGCGCCCCGTCGGCGGCATAGTCGCCCGGTATGGTGCTGCGATAGAGCGTGAACACCGCCCTGCGCTGCCCAAGCGGCGCGTCGGTATACCACGTCTTTTCCACGGTCAAACTGGTCACGGGCATGTTCGTAAAGGTGACCAGCGGCCAGCCGGCCTGCCCGTGCGTGCCCTGCGCCTCGCCCACGAGCACGAAGCCGTCGTCCGCCTCCTCGCGCACGCGGTAGAGCGTCTTGCCGTCGGCGCCGGTGAGGTCGCTGCCGGGCATGCGCTCGGGCAGGGCGGTCCACACGGCCAGCCACGCTTCGGCCTCCCCGCTGGGCACGGGGTCCGCGTCCGCCTCGCCGTTGAGCACGACGGTGGAGAGCGCGGTCCATTTCCCGTTTTCGGCGAGGTATTCGAGCACCAGCGTGACGGGCGTCTTCTCCGCCTCCGCCGTGCCGGGGCTATAGCGCTTCATGGCATAGCGGTCCACGCGCGGCTCCATGTCGTTGGTCACGGTGTGGAGCGTCCCCTGCGAAGCGTAGGAGACCTCGTACGCCTCGTGGTAGCGCCCGCCGGGCTCGACCAGCTCATCGCCGCCGATCACGCCGTCCCCGTCCCACCCGGGGACGAGCTCGCGCACGCGGTAGCTGCACCTCTTGCCCTCCGTGTTCATGACCGGCATGCCGCCCACGCGCGCGCGCGCGCTGCCGTCGCCGGCGGCGCCGGTGAGCGTGAGCACCAGCGGCTGCAAACTGCCGTCGCTGCCGTGGTAGGACACCAGCTCCCACACGCCCTCCTGCGTGCTCATCTGCACGGCGACGTCCACGCGCCAGCCGCCCGCCCCGTCGCCGGGGCGCGTGCCGTACGCGTCGTCATGGTCGTCCTCCCAGCGCTTTTCCACGATGAGGCCCGTGCTCTCAAGCACGTTCACGGTGACAAAGACGCCGTCCTGTTCCTCCAGCCGCACCGCGGCAAACGGGGTGCCGGCCGCGCCGTTGTGCACGGTGTAGTTGCCCGCGTCGTCCACAACCATGTGGAACGCCGCGCTGCCGTAGTACACGATCGATTCCACCACGCGGTAGGCAAGCGCCGCCGTGCGGCCGACCGTTACGATGTGCGTGGGCAGGCCCTCGAAGTAGCCGGCCTGGTCCCAGCGCCGGTCGTTGGCGGCAAAGCCGTCCGCGCCGCCGAGCGTGCTTTCAAAATGGTAGCCGTCAAACAGCGCCTCGTACTGCTCGACGCTCAGCGCGGCGGCAAAGTAATCCCCCGCGTCCTGCCACGCCACCGCGCCCTCGGGCTGCACCTGCAGCCGGAACGTGACGCGCATGCGCAGCCCCAGCGGGTCGTACTGGATGGTCTGCTCGGCCCCTTTTTCATCGACGTAGTGCCACTGCTTCCGGAACGCCGCGCGCGTCTCGATGCTGTTGGTCAGATTCGGCAGCGTCAGCGTGCCGCCGCTTTGCAGGTTTGCGCTGCGCTCCACGCGGCCGCCCGCCGGCGTGACGGCGTAGGGCTCGGGCACGGTCGTTTCCTCGATGATATAGATCCACGGCATGCCGTTGGGCGCGTACTGCTCGAGCCCCGCGCCATACAGGCCCGTGATCGTATACGTCCAGGCGTTTTCCTCGCCCGTCGTGTCGTAGAGGATGTCATAGTCCTTCCCGGCCGTGAGCGGCTGCGGCGCGATGGCGTTGTCCATGCCGCTCTGGCTGTTGGCGCGGCGCGAGACGCTCAGCACGAGCTCGTCCGGCCGATAGTCGAACGCGTCGTCATAATCCTGCCAGATCTTCCGCCCCGTCAGCACGATGGTGGGCGGGGTCTGCTGCCGGCGGTTGGCGAGCGTCGCCTGCACGCGCGGCGCCTGCCCGCCGGCGGCCGCCTCCGGCGAGAGGCCGGAAACGGACGCGCCCGCGTTGGTCGGGTCCACGATGGTCCCCCAGTCGAGGTCGCCCGCATCGGCCCAGGTCTCAAAGCCGCCCAGCTCGTCGCGCACCTCCGTCACGGTATACGCATAGGCGGAGCCGTTGGGCGCATAGCGCGGCAGGTCCTCGAACACGAACGTGTGCGCCAGCGGGTCGGCCGGGCCTGCGCCCGCAGCGAGCGCGGCCTCGTAATCCGCCTTCACCTGGGAAGCGCTCCAGCTCAGGCGCTTTGAGAACGCCGCGTCCTGCACGGGCGTGCCCGCCGGGCCGGCCGCATAGCTGGTATAGGAGCGGGTCAGCTCCAGCGTCACCGCCGGGTAGGCGCTGGCGCTGCCGTCCGCGCCCGCCGGCAGCTCGAGGAGCTTTTTGACCGCGAGGACGGTATCCTCCGCCGCGCCGTGGTAGCCGTTGACGATGAGGTAGGTGGTGAAGGCCACCGGCTCGTTGAACACGTCGCCCACGTGCGGCGCTTCGCCCTTGAAATCGACCAGCTCCAGCGCGGAGTATTCGTACAGGTTGCCGTCGTCGTCGTACTTGGGCAGGCGCGGCGCGCCCGCCGTTTCCGGCTGCACGCTCATCGCGCCGTTTTCCACGGCGTTGACGTTCCCGCCCTCGTATTCAAGGCGGAAGATATAGGAGCCGTTGACCATCGCGTCCGCCCATTGTTCGATGGTCACGCGCGCGGCCTCGATGGCCGTCCTGTCCGGCGCGCCCTGCACCTTCTGCATCAGGACGAACGTGGCCGCGGGCAGGTCGTCCGCCGGGTAGGAGGCGGGCAGGTTCGCCCAGAGCTTCTGCCCCTGGATGGACACCGTGCCCACGAGCCGGTTGGTGAACGTGCCGCCCTCCACGAGCGCCCACACGCCGCTGTCGCTCACCTCGAGCTTGCTGGTCGGGCCGCCGGGCGCGCCCGCCGCGCCCTCGCCGTCGTTCACGGTGCCGATGGCCGTGCCGTGGAGCGAGTATTCCGCGGGCGCGTAGTCAAAGTCCTCCGAGAGCGCCAGCGTGCGCTCCACGGCGTAATAGAAGTATTCGTACCCCTCCGGGTCGTACTGCGGCACGCTCAGCGACGCCGTCCAGCCCTCGTCGCTGGTGTAGACCTGGTAGTTGCTGCGGTACAGCTCCGCCTCCGGGTCGATCTGCCGGTCGGTGTGCACGGTGCGGTAGATGTCCAGGTAAATGTCCGGCCGCTTGCCGTTGCCGTCGGCATAGGCGTCCTTCCACACCTTGTCCCAGGAGACGGTCTTTTCGTCCTCAAGGCGGTTGACGATGGAAGCGTCGTGCGTGTCGATGTCCAGCGCGCTGCCCGCGCCGTCGTAGAACGGGCGGTAGACCGGCTCGCCGTAGGCGACGGCGTACTCGGCGAGCAGCTCCGCCACCGCATCGTCCGGCGCGTTGGCAAGCGGCAGGATGTTCCCCGCCGCGTCCACGAGCACCTCGCGCACCGTGTAGCGCACGACCGCGCCGGTCAGGTCGTACTTGGGCAGGGTGAAGAAGTGGTAGTCCTTCTGCTGCTGCGTCAGGTCGCGCGCTTGCAGCGCGCCGCTTTTTGCCGCGCCGCTCCGGTCCATGACCGGCAGCGCGTCCGCGCCCACGGTGACGGTGCCCGCCGCATAGTCGATGGCGAAGCCGTCCTCTGCGCCGTTTGCAAAGTCGAGCTGGAGCGCGAGCGTGAGGCCGGCCCCGTCAAGCGCCGCGGCGAGCCGCTCGCGCCACGCGCCGCCGCCGTCGAGCCAGGTCTTGGTCACGGTCAGGTTCACGTTGCCGAGCCGCCGGTTCGTCGCCGTATAGATATAGTCGTTGGCGACCTGCTGCGGCGCGGCGTAGGTCACGTCGTAGGTGTGGTACTGCGTGGCGAACCGGTGGCGCGCGGGATACGGGTCGTCCGCCGTGGGCGCGCCTGCGGCGGCGTACACGTCCGTTTCGCCCACCTTCAGCTCGCGGATGTAGACGTCCGTGGCCGGGTCGAGGTGGCCGATGCTGACCAGGGCCGACCACACGTTGTCGCGCAGCACGGCCTCGCCGAGCTTCTGATCCTTATAATAGGTATATTCCGTGCCGCCCACGGTCACGGTGCGGTCCACCTTTGAATAGACCGCGATGGTGACGGGCAGGCGGTGCGTGGTGTCGCTGCCGTCGATCCAGCGCTTTTGCACCTGGATGCGGTGCCCCTCGCCCGGGGCGTTGATGATGCGGGTGGTGTAGTCGCCCGTTTGCACGTCCCACGCCGTCTCGTACCAGGGGAAGTAGCCCGCCGTGCCGGCCTGCTCGAGCAGGGCGTATTCGTACAGGCGGCCGTTGTCGCTGTACTCCGGCAATCCGGAGAACACCGCGACCCACGGCTCCGTCTCCCGGAAGGTGACGGTGAAGCCGTCCGCCGTGGTGAACTGCGTTGCCTGCGCGTCCGCCGCGCCGTCGAGCGCGCCCGCGGCATAGGGCGCGGTAAGGTCGCCGTCCCGGTAGAGCGCGGCGGTGATGGACGCGCCCGCCGGCGGCTCGGCCGGCTGCCCCGCCTCGTCGTGCCAGAGCTTGATCACGTGGTAGTCGAGCCGGTCGGCGATGGTGTTGGTGATGGTCGTGGTCTGCCCGTCGCCGTTGCTGTACACGGCCGCGCTCTCGTAGCGCACCGGGCGCGCCGCGCCCGCCATGCCCGCCTGCTGCAGCGTGAACGAGCCGTCCGCCTGGAGCAGGTTTTCGCCGCCGTCGCCCTGGTACACGCCCGTCTCCGCATAGCGGTACTCGAGCGGGCGGCCCAGCGCGTCGTAGCGGCTGTATTCGGCGGCGGTGGTGATGGTCATGTTCTCGGCGTAAAAATCGTCCAGCACGACGGTCACGGGCGTCCCGTCCGCGCCCGGCACGTCCGTCCAGGCGTCCTCGCCCGCGCCGGCGGGGCGCGATTGCAGCGTCAGCTCCACGCGCACGTCCTCAAACTCGGACTGGAACGCCGCCGCGTCCCACACCTTCGTGGCCGCGACGCGCACGGTATCCGTGATGCGGTTGGAGAGCGTGCCGCCGTGGTAGAGGAACGTATCCCCCTCCTTGCGCTCGGCCGCGCCGTAGCCGGCGGGCAGCGTGTCGGTCACGGCGGCCGTGCCGTCCGCCTGCTCCGCGACCGCGCCGAACACCTGCTCATAGTCGCTCAGGCCCTCGCCCTCGCTCATGTACTCGCGCACGCAGTAGATGTAGCGGAAGCCGTCCGCGTCGTACTTGGGCAGCTCGATGGCCTTTCCGTTCTCCTCAAACAGGATGGCGCCGCCATCCCCGGGCAGCGCGGCCTCCACCATGCGCCCGCCGGAGAACACGGGCGTGGCCGTGCCGGGCTCCTGCCCCTCGCGGTAGCGCCACAGCTGCAAGGTGCCCTCCGGGCGCTGCGCCGCCGCCTCCGCGCTGCCGTCGTCGAGCCAGACCTTCTGCGCCTCATAGCCGCGCGTGCCGGTCAGCGTCAGGTTCACGCTGCCGCCGGGGTAGGCCGCGTCCGTCTTGCCGGCGTGGTTGGGCACGCCGTCGTTGCGGTAATCGACGGTCAGGCTGTCCCCCTGCGCCGCGCCAGCCATGCCGTCGAGCGGCAGCGAGCCGGCAGCGGCCGAGAGGCGGTACTCGATCAGAGAGCCGTCCAGGTTGTATTTCCACGTCGGGGAGATCTGCAATACGTCGTTGCAGATGCCGTCCGCGGTGTCCGTATCCTCGATGTACGTCACCTCGCTCGTTATCAGGTTGCCCAGCAGGTATTCGCGCTTCTCCCGGTCCGTCTCGACGTGCAGCGTGAGGCTTGTATCCAGCAGCTCGCGCACGCCCTCGTCGATTGCCTGCGTGCCGCGGCGGGTGTTCACCTGGAAGGCGAGGTCGGTCAGCAGCATGTAGTACACGCCGTTGCCCTGCGCGGAGGGGTAGCTGGCCGCGTTCCCGTCCGTCACCGTCACCGGCTCGTAGGGCCCCTCCACGGGCAGCTCGTGCGCGGTGCGCCAGGTGAGCGTATGCGCCGTCCGGTTGCCGAACGCGTCCGTCACCGTGTATTCGTGCGGCAGGTCGGCGGCAAAGGCGAGCTCCCACACGCCCAGGCCGTCCGCCGTCACGGCGGGCTGCGGGCAGCCGTCCGGGTCAAAGCCCAGCGCGGCCCAGCTCTCGGGCGTGAGCAGCACCTCCTGCCCGCCGTCGAGCGTATAGTACACCCTGAGCGACTGCGCGTACTCTTCCGGCGCGGGGCGCGCGCCGGCCTCGTCGTAATTGTCCACCCAGTGGATGCTCTGCTGGAAGGAGACTTCCTTGCTGCTGGTGATGGTGATGTGCTCCGCGCTGCGCGCCGCAAGGAGCGAAGCGGGCGCGCCGAGCGCGTACGCATACCCGCCCGCGGCAGCCGCTGCGGCCGGCGCCGCGCGGCGCGCCGCCTTCGGCGCGGCGCTCTCTGCTGCAAAGAGCGTGTAGCCCTCGAGCGCCGGCGGCTCCATCCGCCAGCTGAGCGCATGGGCCGTCCCGTCCGCCGCCGTGAGCGCGGCGGGCAGCGCCGTCTCCAGCGCGAGCGAGAAGGCGTACGGCTCCGCCCCCGCGCGCAGCGCCGCCGTGGGGGCGCCGGAGAGGCCGAAGCGGGCGAGCAGCTCCTGCGTCAGGCGCAGGTGCGCGCCGCCGGCGATCGAGACGTACAGCACGGGGGTGAGCCGCGCGCCGGGCGCGGGCCGCAGCCCGTCCCGGTCGCCAAAGTCCAGATAGACCAGCGCCGCGTCCGCCACCGCCGCCGTGCCGGTCGGGACGAGCCCCTCCGGCAGGGCGGAGAGCGCCTCCGCAAGCGACGCGCCGGTTCCGCCCTCCGGCAGCGGCGTTTGCAGCGCGTCCGCCGGAGCGGGCGTTGCACCGTTCCCGCTGTCCGACGGTGTGGGCGTTGCGCCGTTCCCGATGTCCGGCGGTGTGGGCGTTGCACCGTTCCCGCCATCCGGCGGCGCGGGCGTTGCACCGTTCCCGCCGGGCGCGGGCGTTGCGCCGCCGGTTTCGTCTCCATTATTGCTATAAGGCGTGGCCGCAGCCGCCCCGTCCCCGGACGGGGCGGGCGTTGCGCCGGTTTCACCATCCGGCGGCGCGGACACCGGCACGATCTCCAGCTCCTGCGCGTCCGCCGCGGGCGTGGGCGTCGCGTCCGCCACTTCCACGGGCACGGGCCCGCCGCTCCCCTGCGCGCCGCCCGCAGCCGCCGGTACGCCGGCCGGCAGCAGCAGGGCAAACGCCAGCAGCAGCGCCAGACAGCGCCGGTATCCCGCGTAATTCCTCATCATGCTCTCTATCCTCCCCCGCATATACTCTGCGCCGCCCCGCTTTGCCGGGGCAAACCCACTTGATCCATCCCCGCTTCTGCGGGGCAAACCCACTTGATCCATCCCCGCTTTTGCGGGGCAAACCCGTCTTTGCGCGCCGCCGGGGCACGGTATTCCCCGCGCCGCAACGGCAAATGCCGGCGCGCCCCGGGCGCGGCTGGATGCGGTTTTCCGCGCCGTCGGGGCCTGCGCCGTCATGCGAACCGCTTGCTGCTCTTCACCACAGGGGGATGCCCTGTGGACGGCCTGATGTGCAGACGCAGCGGCGGGGGGATGCCGCTACCATCTTGCGCTGCGCACGGCCGTACGGTTCGCGCCCGGCAGCATTAGGAGAAAGGGACTGCCGGGAGTCTGGCGGATCATCTTACGACATCTTATGACGACCTAATCCCAGGAGGTAACGGTTCACTGGAGGTATCGGTCTTTCCGCCAGATCAGGCAGGGGAAAACGGACGTTGTGATGCGCGAAAAAGTAGACTTTTTCGGACAACGGATCCGGCGGTCCGGACGGCTGTCTTTGCATGCTTTTTTGCACGTTTTTCCCTGTCAAATGTGTTTCTGTTTGGTTGTATCTGATTATACCATAACCTTCCGATATTGTCTACTTTATCCTACCTTATCGAACCATTTTTTAAAATATTGTTCAAGGGGGGGCCTTTTTGGGGCACTTCAGCCGCCGCGCGCCCACCGCAGGAACGTATCCGGCGAGACGTGCAGCTCCCGCGCCGCCGCGCGCGCGGTGATCTGCCGCCGCTCCCACGCCGCCTTGAGCGCTGCAAACGAGGGCGGCCGCTCCTTGCACGGCCGCCCAAAGCGCACCCCGCGCAGCCGCGCGGCCGCGATGCCCTCGCGCTGGCGCTGGCGGATGTTCTCCCGCTCCGTCTCGGCCACGTAGGAGAGGATTTGCAGCACCAGGTCCGCGATGAACACGCCCGTCAGGTCGCTGCCGGTGTGGCGCGTGTCCAGCAGCGGCATGTCCAGCACCACGACGTCCGCCCGCAGCTCCTTGGTGATGATGCGCCACTGCTCCAGGATGTCCGCATAGTTGCGCCCCAGCCGGTCGATGGATTTGACGACCAGCACGTCCCCCGGGCGGAGCTTTTTGAGCAGCCGCCGGTACTGCGGCCGGTTGAAATCCTTGCCGCTCAGCTTGTCCGTGAAGATGTTTTCCTCGGGCACCGGAAACGCGCGCAGCGCGATGAGCTGCCGGTCCTCGCATTGCTCCCGCGTGGATACGCGCACGTAGCCAAAGGATGTTTTCGCCATGTCCTGTTCCTCCAACGCTTGTGATGCGGGACGGCCCCGCCCCCGCCCCCGCCCCCACCTCCATTGTAGGGGATGCGCGGCGCCTTTGCCCCGCACGCGCGCATTTGTCAGAAATTACCATTTCCACAGATAAGGGACGTTTTTTTATGTTCTCTTTTCTTTCCGGTGAAAGAAAAGAGAACCAGAAAAGAAAGCCGGGAACCCGCCCGGCAGTACCGCTGCGCCCGCCCGTCAGCGGCGCTTGCCTTCCCCGCAAATATTTTGCGGGGCTTTTCTTTGAAAAGCCCCGCAGGGAAAAACAGGTAACGGATGAAGGGGGAGGCCCGCCCACTGGGCTACATTCATCCCCCTCCCCGATAAGGTTTCTTTTCTTTGGTTCTTTCTTTTCTTTTCCTGAAAGAAAAGAAAGAACATAAAAAACGAAAGAACAGAAAAAAACCCCACACCCACCCTGACCGCTCCATCTTGTGGTCCTGAGCGGGGAGGACGCAACATATGGTAGTTGGCGTGGAATATTATTGGAAAGCTCGTTTTTCCTTGAAACAAAGGGCTTTTTTTGGTATGATACGTGTAATGGACAAGGCCGGCAGCGCCGCTGTCAGCGGGGGATTGGCGGGCGGCGCGGGGCTGGACAGGGAGCATAATTCGCCGGCGGCGGCCGCCGTACCGGCGGGGGAATTTTTACGCATTGGGGAAGGGAAGCAATGGAGCATTTGACCGTCTGGGCGCACGCGCGGGAGAACATCCGCCCGCAGATGACCGGGCTGAGCTTTCACGCATGGATCGACTCGCTCGTGCCGCTGACGCTGCGAAACGGCGTGCTGGTGCTGGAGGCGCCGAACCAGGACATCCTGAAAACGCTGAAGGATTTTTATTTTCCGCTCCTGTACGAGGCTGTGCGCAGCGCCAGCGACGAGGTGGAGGACGTGCTGCTTGTACTGCCGGAGGACCGCGACCAGTACGTGACGCCCGAGGACGCGGAGCCGGTGAACGTGTACGCGCTCAACCCGAAGTACACGTTTGACAGCTTTGTGGTCGGCAGTTCCAACCAGTTTCCGCACGCGGCGGCGCAGGCGGTGGCGCAAAACCCGGGCACGGCCTACAACCCGCTGTTCATCTACGGCGGCGTGGGGCTTGGCAAGACGCACCTGATGCACGCCATCGGCCATTTCATCAATGAGGAGAACCCGGCCGCGCGCGTGATGTACGTCACGAGCGAGACGTTCACCAACGAGCTGATCACGGCCATCCAGCAGGACAAGCGGCTGGAGTTCCGCAAGCGCTACCGCAGCGTGGACATCCTTTTGATCGACGACGTGCAGTTCATCAGCAAGAGCCAGGCCACGCAGGAGGAGTTTTTCAACACCTTCAACACGCTGCACAACGCGAACAAGCAGATCGTCATCAGCTCGGACCGGCCGCCCAAGGAGATCGCCAAGCTCGAGGAGCGCCTGTGCTCGCGCTTCCAGTGGGGCCTGATCACGGACATCCAGCCGCCGGACATCGAGACGCGCATCGCCATATTGCGCAACCGCGCGCGCATCGACAACATCGAGGTCGGGGACGACGTGCTGCAGTTCATCGCCGACCATGTGCAGAGCAACATCCGCGAGCTGGAGGGGTGCCTCACGCGCGTGGTCGCCTTCTCGCGGCTGCGGCGGCGGCCGCTCAACCTCGAGGTGACGGCCGAGGCGCTCAAGGACCTGCTGCCGGACGTGAAAAAGCGCGAGGTCACGCCGCAGCTCATCAAGCAGACCGTGGCGGAGTTCTACTCCATCTCCGTGGAGAGCATGGACTCCCAGCGGCGCGACCGCGAGGTGGTCATGCCGCGGCAGATCGCCATGTACCTGTGCCACCGCATGCTCAGCCTCCCCTACAAGCGCATCGCCTACCTGTTCGGCCGCAACGACCACACCACCGCCATGAGCGCGTGCGACAAGATCGACAAGATGATCGCCGAGGACGCGCGCTTTGCCTCCGTCATCGAGGATTTGAAAAAGCGCATGTAGGGCCGCTGTTTTGTCCACCGCCGGCGGTGGATACGGCGGTGGAGCGAATGTGCATCCCGTGGGCTTTGGGGAAACGGTGGAAAAGGGCGCGGGTTTTCCCCAGCGGCTCCACGTGCCCGTCCACAGGAAAAAGCCGCCGCGCGCGGGCAGGAGCGCCGCTTTTCCACGCCGCCCACGCCCCTACTGCTGCTGCTGCTGTAATAGATATAGTATACACGCACGCGCGGGAGCACGCGCATGTGGATAACCCGACAAGCCGCGCGCCCGGCTTGGACGCGCCGCAGACGAACAGCCGTACAGGCAGAGAAAGGAAGTGTTTGTACCGATGCGGTTTTTGATCGATGCCCAGGCCCTCACCGCGGGCATACAGTCCGTCATCAAGGCGCTGCCGCTGCGCACGAGCATGCAGATCCTCGAGGGCGTGCACGTCGTGGCCGAGGGCGGCGTGCTGCGCCTGATGTGCTCCGACCTCATGCTCGAAAAGGAATGCCGCCTGCCCGCCGCCATCGAGCAGGAGGGCCGCGCCATCATCCCCGCCAAGCTCTTTGCCGAGGTGGTGCGCCGCCTGCCCAGCGAGACGGCCAGCATCGCCGTGGACGGCAAGAGCGTGGACATCTCCTGCGGCCGCGTGCAGATGAGCCTGCAAACCATCGATTATGAGGAGTTCCCCGAGATGCGCTTCACCGGCGATACGTTCACGCTGCGCACGGACCGCGCCGAGTGCCGCGACCTCATCCTCGAAACCGTGTTCGCCGCCGCGCAGGACGACAGCAAGCCCATCCTCACCGGCGTGCTGCTCGAGCTCGGCAGGGAGATCACCGCCGTCGCAACGGACGCATACCAGTTCGCCATGCGCACCGTCCCGCTCGAAACCCCCACGCCGGAAAAGACCGTCGTCATCCCCGCGCGCTCGCTCCTGGAGGTCGCGCGCATGATGGACGAGACGGAGGAGCCGGTCGATCTCACCTTTACCCGCACGCACGTCAAGGTCGATATCGGCCATACCGTGCTCACCGCGCGCCTGCTCGACGGCGATTACATCGCCTACCGCCAGATCCTGCCCAAGGAGTATAAGACCCGCGCCCTCATCAACCGCCTGGAGCTCATCGAGGCCATCGACCGCGCCCAGCTCATGGCCCGCGAGGGCAATAACAACATCGTCATGCGCTTTGGCGGCGGCAGGCTCACCATCAACGCCAACAGCTTCGTCGGCAAGATCTCCGAAGAGGTCGATGCGCAGATCGTCGGCGACGATATCGAGATCGCCTTCAACCCCCGCTATTGCATGAACGTGCTCAAGAATATCCACGACGAAACCGTCTATTTCGATATGCTCACGAGCATCAGCCCCTGCGTCGTCCGCCCCGTCCAGGGCAACCGCTACTATTACCTCATCGTCCCCGTGCGCATCTTCACCCAGCGCTGACGGGGACGGGCGCGCTTCGTTGGTTTTTTTCTGTTCTTTCTTTTCTTTCGGGAAAAGAAAAGAAAGAACCAAAGAAAAGAAACCTTAACGGGGAGGGGGATGAAGGGAAGCCATCGGGCAGCCCTCTTCCATTATCCGTTTTCTGTTTTTATTCTGCGGGGCTTTTCAAAAGAAAAGCCCCGCAAAATATTTTTTGCGGGGAAACCAAGTTCCGCTGACGGGCGGGCGCAGCGGCATTGCCGGAGCAGATTCCTGAGCTTTCTTTTTGGTTCTTTTTCTTTCACAGAAAGAAAAAGAACGAAGAAAAGCCCCGCAAAATATTTGCGGGGAAGGCAAGCGCCGCTGACGGACGCGCGCAGCGGCTGTTTCCGGGGCGGGTTCCCGGCTTTCTTTTCTGGTTCTCTTTTCGCCTCCTGAAAGAAAAGAGAACAAAAACCCTATCCATCTTTTCTTTTGCTTCTTTTCTTTCTCCGGAAAGAAAAGAAGAGAAGAAAAGGAAAACGCAGCCCCCCGTCACTCCTCTGAGACGTTGAGGGAGAGGCCCTCGTTGAGGACGTCCTTGCGCAGGACGGCGCGGGCGATATCGAACTTCATCTGCGAGATCTCGGTGGCGGTCGGGATCTTGCCGTCGGTGAGGTCGAGCTCGAGCATGATGCACACCAGGCGCGCCTCCTCGTCGGGGACGTTATCGCGCCAGCAGATGAACCAGGCGAGCTCCTCGGTCTTGGTTTTGCCGATCTCGGCGGTGCCGGTCTTGCCGGCCATGGAATAGCCGAGGTCATAGGTACGGCCGGTGACGAGGAAGCTGGAGGTGAGGGTGCGCGCGGTGCCGCCGGGGAAGCCGCTGCCGCGGCTGAGGCACACGCGCTGGAGCGCCTCATGGAGCTGATCGACGGTGCTCTGCTGCAGGGCGTGCTTCCACACGCGCGGCTCGGTCTTTGAGACCATGGCATAGTCGGTGCCGGTGGCGTGCCAGATGGAATCGACGACGTAGGGGACCATGATATCGCCGCCGTTGGCGTAGGCGGAGGCGAAGCAGGCCATCTGCAGCGGCGAGACGAGCAGCTGGCCCTGGCCGTAGCCGGTGACGGCGAGGTCGTACACGGTCTGCGGCCGCTGCGGCTGGGCGTTGCCGTTCTCATCGAGCACGAGCTTGCGGCGGCGGTCCTCGATGACCTCGTTGCCGTCGTCGTCCACATAGACCATTTCCGAATAGATCTGCGGCACGGCGACCTGGTCCTGCAATTCAAACTCGATGGCCTCGCGCCAGCCCATGCGGTCGAGGAAGTCGTAGAGCTTGTCCCACCCGAGCAGCAGCGCGCCATAGGCGAAATAGATGTTGTCCGAGGTGATGAGCGAGTTGATCATGTTCATGGGGAACGCCTGGCGGGTGGTGTTATCCGTCCTGCGGATGGGGCGGTTGACGGATGCCTCCATATAGCCGGGGGCGAGTTCCTCGGAGGGGAACCACTCGTCGCCGTCGACGCGCGCCTGTTCGGACGAGGGGAACAGGGAGTGGGGCGGGAGCGTGCCCGTTTCGATGAGCGCGGCGGCGGTCATGAGCTTGAACGTGGAGCCGGGCGGATAGAGGCCCTGCGTGGCGCGGTTGACCAGGCGGTTGAGCTCCTGGCCCATGCCGTCCGTCTCGGCCAGGTACGCATCCCACTCCGCCTCGGGCATACCGCGGGAGACGTAGTTGAGGTCGAAATTCGGGAACGAGGTCATGGCCTGTATGGCCCCGGTCGTCGGGTTCATGACGATGACGGCGCCGTGGATGTTGTCGTCATAGACGGTCGTTTCGATCACGTCCTCGAGCCGCTCCTGCAATTCGGGGATGATGGTCAGGTGCAGGTCCTTGCCGTCCACGGCCTCGGTGCGGTAGAGCACGCCGTTGGAGGCGCCCGTCACGTCCTGGATGTAGGTGAAGCGGCCGTTGGTGCCGGTGAGCGCGTCCTCGTACTCGAGCTCGAGGCCGTACTTGCCGACCCAGCTGTCGCCGTTGTAGCGGGTGTCGCCGATCATCTCGTAATAGGTCTGCTCCTGCCGCGTGATGATGGACGCATAGCCCACGATGTGCGAGAGCGACGCGCCGTAGGGATAATAGCGCACGGTGCCGTAGTTGGCCGTGTCGAGGCCGAGGCCGCGGATGTCGAGGATGGTCTCGGTGAGCGTCTCGTCCACCTCGTCCGGGTAGAAGGTCTGGAGGCTGGCAAAGTCGTTGCGCTGGTTGTTGAGCGCCTTCATCACGTCCTCATACTTGAGCTCGCGCTGCGGGATGGAGGCGACGATCTGCGCAAACTCCTCGCGGCTGTTGTAGCGCAGGTACGTCTCGTCCGCGGCGGCCGCGTCCACGGAGGAGGGCACCGCGTAGACGGTGTACACGTTCACGTTCTGCGCGTAGGGCAAGCCGTCGCAGAGGATCTCGCCGCGCTTGGATTGCAGCACGCCCACGCGCACGGTGTCGCCCCAGTCCATCATGGGGAAGATCAGCAGCGGCGACCAGTCGATCACCCAGCGGCCGCCCTCGCGGCTGGCGGTGATCTCCATGTCGTAGATCAGGTCGTTGCCGTTGTCCGTCTCGTGGCCGGTGTGGTACGTCAGGCGGTAGCTGACGATGGCGATGGTGTCCCCCTCCTGCACGTCGAGGATCTCATACTCCATGCCCTGCAATTGCAGCTCGTTGAAGATGCTCCTGTATTTGTTGATGAACTCCGTGCGGGAGATGGTCCTGTCCACGTACGGGTTGCCGTCCGCATCCGGCGTGGGCGAGGGCGTGGGCGCCTCCGTCGGCGCGGGCGCTTCGGTCGCATTCGGGTCCGGCGTCGCGTTCGGGTCCGGCGTCGCGTTCGGGTCCGGCGTGCCGTCCGGCGCGGGGGTATCCGCGGGCGGCTCGGTCTCCTCCGCGGGCGCTTCGGTCGCGTTCGGGTCCGGCGTGCCCTCCGGGATGAGCGTGGCGTCCGGATCGTCCGGCTTTTTGACGCTCTGGCTGATCATGTCGTAGGCCTGCGCATACTCGCCGGCCTGGATGAGGTTCAGAAATCGCCGGCAGTATTCCCCGCCGGATGAGATTACCGCGCAGCCGGCAAGCAGCGGCAGCGCCGCGCACATGAGCGCCAGCAGCAGCGCAACGGTTCGTTTCATGGACATCGCTCCTACGCGCACGGGCTTTTTCCTGGCGGGCGCCCCCCCGTGCGGCGCGCCCGCGGCACACGTATTATACCAGACCAGCCGCCCCCCTGTCCCGAAATGCATAAAAAGTTTATAAATGTGCCACAGTTGCGGGGGAGGGTTGGTTCTTTTCTCTTTTTATTTTTTCTGTTCTTTCTTTTCTTTCGGGAAAAGAAAAGAAAGAACCAAAGAAAAGAAACCTTATCGGGGAGGGGGAT
>URSN01000013.1 GCA_900550525.1 uncultured Eubacteriales bacterium | reverse complement strand
GTGCTTTTGTTGGTCTTTCTGTGTTTTTCTTTCCTGTTTGGTATTTCTTGTTTTGCGTTATAGCGGTTCGTCGCGGCTATCGCTCGCGTGCGCGCCGGGGGCGGCGGTTGCCGGGGAAAATCGTACTGCGGCGGGCGGTTTTATGCCGGGCCGGGCCTGCCGCCGCACCGGATCGGGCCTGCCGCCGCGCCCTGACGGGCGCCCCTGCCCCCTCGCGGCACGGCCGCGCGGGCCCGTGCCGAACAGGCGCGCCGCGGCTCCCGCGCCGGGGGCGGCGGCCGGTGGGGAAACCATCATACAATGGGCTGCGCCGCCCTGTCAAGGCGCGGCCCGCCATCCGCTCTCCCGCCGCGGCGGCCAGCCCTGTCCTGCGCCGCGGGCGCGTACCCTGCACATACGGAAAGGGAGCGCACCCGCGCTGCATCCCCCTGCGTTTTCCATATGTGACGGGAAGGAAAGAATGTGGACAGCGGCGGGAGGGATGCGGCCGCGGCGCGGCGGGGCATTGCTGGGGCGGAGCTGCGCGCGGGGAGAAGCGCTTTTCGGTGCTTTTCGGTTTTTCCTTCCCATCCCGCTGTAAACAAGCGGGAGAAAGGAGCTCCCCAAAGCTAAGAATGCCGCGCCAATCCCACGCTGACTTTTGTTCAACCGATCCAGCCGGAGGACCGCCTAACAGGGAAGGACGGCGCGCGTCCCGCAGAGGGCAGCATGCCGCCTCTTCCTGCGGGGGCAGAGGAGCCTGCCCCCCTTGGCGCGTGACTTTGCATGCAATGCGTATTGCGGCATACGCGCTGCCGGGTTGCCGCTTTAAATGCCGTTGCCGCCGGGGAGGACAGGGGCGTTTGAAGCGGCAGGGAAAACAGGGCTGTGCTTGCGCGGCGTGAAACCGCAAGAGCAGGACTGGTTTCACCGGCAGGCAGGGCGCATATGAAAGCCCCAGTCCCTCGTCCTGCGCTCCGACTTGTGGACAAAACGTCCCGAAGTTGTAGCCGCACGCCCGAAAAAGCGGCAGGGCAGCGGGCGGCCGAACCCTCAAAGCGCCCGGCCGCTCGCTTTCCGATTCCGGCGCGTTCCCTCATCCAAACAGGAATGGAGGGGGAACCATTTGGGGGGACTTTTCGCCCCGATTATCCTTCGGCAAAGACGGGCGGGGCCGTCAACAGCGGCGGGTGAACGGCGCCGTTCATCTTGTCGTTGTCTGGCTCGTCTGGCTTTGCTATTTTCTTTGAAGCCAACCTCTCAATAATCCGCCCTGAAACAGAGAAACAAGTATGAAGAAACCATCCGCAATGAGAATAAACAGAAACGATGGCAAAAGTATGCGCGTGTACTTTTCTCCAAAACCAGTTCCTTTATTGACGTTCCATCCCATTTTCATCATGTAAAGGATTGCGCCGGAGTGAAAGAAGAAAACGATCAGCAGCATGAACAGGAAGCTTTGCACAGCGCCGCCTGGAAACCAGTTTGCGCATACGATGCCGCTGATCAACATGTTTGCGAGGAAAAGCCCGGCTTCTATCATCAAAACAACTTTCAAAGCGTTGAACATAACGCCTCCGCCAATCCCAATGCCGCCACACCAGGGAAGCCCGGCCCGTGTGCAGAAATTCTCCATCACGCGAAACAATGCGGCGTTTTGCTTTCCTTCGATAAATCCGTTGTTGGCAATGGCATATACCTTCAGCCCGATCTTATATTCCTTGCAGAAACCTTCCATTTCATGCAAAAAGGATAATACGTGAGAGGGAACGCAATCCACGTATAGCGGAATCGAAAAGATTACGGCATCGGCATGGAGCAGCTGCTCGAAAATCTTTTTGTGGTCGCTTTTTGTTCGCAATTTCAGAAAAATTTTTTGCCCGCCGATCCATATGCTTTGCAGTTTTCCCAGATAGCCGGAAGCGCTGAAGCGTTCTTTAGGGCTACCGTTTATAAAAACCGTTTTCATTCCATGACACCTGCCAATTGCTCCGGACGCCTGACGAATACGATCTGCGACGCACCATATCCATAATTGATTGCATTTCTCTTTGCTATTTGTTCAAAGGTGGTTCTCTCCTGCTCCAGAATGTTTCCATATACATAAACCTTTATGATTTTATGCGCCCCATAGCGAAGCGTGTGGTGCATCTGCCCGCCCCTGTATGTGCTCAGGGGCGTGGAAAGGCCAATGCTTCGGTCTAAGACAGCTTTCACAAACGGGCTGTATGTTCCATAATAATTTTCCGTAATGATGATGAGTTCATCCGCCCGTCCCACAATGCGGCAAATGTCCTGCAAATCGTCGCGTATGAAACATTCTGCGGGATGCTTTGTCCAGCAGCCGAAACACCCCCGGCAGCCGGCATATTTTCCGCCTGCGTGAATCAACCGGTCGCATTTTGCTTTCCATGATGCTTCATATTCTGCGCCCAGGTCATGGATGATTACTCTCATGCGCATACGCCTTTCATCAATTGTTCTCCCTTCGCCGCAGACAATGCGGCGCAACCGGGAAGCGCCCGTCTTCTCCGCAGGTTCCTTTTGCATGCGCGGATTCCGCTGCATAGACCGGAAATCCGCTGCCCGGCGCTCCGGGCAAAGCCATAGCCGCACATCTCCAGTATACGAATATATGTTAAAAAACGGTTTGCAGCGTGTAAAATTCCTCTAAGCGCAAGCCTTGCAAAATTCCTGGGATTGCATTTTCGTGCAGACGCGGCGCGCGGGAATCTTAAGGACGGCAGCCCGCCATTGCGCGTTACCCGCCGGTTAACTTTTCTGACCATCGATTTAACGGCGGTTCCATTGTTCCGGAGATTCCGCTCTGCTATCATAAGAGCATACACGCAGGGGAGGCCGCCATGAAAATCAATGAAGTCATTCGGGAAAAGCGGAAAGCGTTATCTTTGACGCAGGAACAGGTCGCAGATCGCCTGGGCGTATCCACTCCGGCCGTAAGCAAGTGGGAAACGGGCGCCGCTTATCCCGATATTGTCATTTTGCCGGCATTGGCGCGTTTGCTGAAAACCGACCTGAACACGCTGCTGTCCTTCAACGAAGATTTGACGGACAGGGAGATCGCAAATTTTGTTGACGAGGTCGATCGGACGGCGCAGGCGCAGGGCTATGAAACCGCGTTTGAAAAGGCCATCGGCAAAATACGGGAATATCCCGCCTGCGACAGGCTGATCCATTCGGTCATCCTGTATTTGGAGGGCGCGCTTGTTCTTTACAATGTACCGGGAAGCGAGCGGTATCAGGAGGTATACGAAACGTATTATCAACGCCTGAGCGCAAGCGAAATCCCGCAGATCAGAGATACCGCAACCAGCATGCTGATCTCCTATGCGCGAAACCGGGGGGATTTTTCAACGGCCGAGGAGCTCATCCATGCGCTGCCGTTCTCCACGATAGACCGGGAGGAACAATTGGCGATCCTCTACCAGCGGCAGGAGCGGTATCAGGATGCGGAAAAAGTCTGGGAGCATCGCGCCATCAAGGGCGTGACCGTGATACAGACGGCCCTGATAAACATGATGGAAATCGCATTGCAGGAAAAGCGGGAGTGCGACGCAGCCTATTTGGCAGATCTGTATGAAGCCGTGACCCGTCAATTCCGTTTTCCGGAATGGATGCGCTGCAACGCCCATTTGCAGCTTGCCCTGGCCAAAAAGGATAAGGCCGGATGCCTGGCCATCCTGCAAACCATGCTGCCCTCCATGAAGAAAGAGTGGGATGCGCAGGATTCCCCGTTATATCGCAATGCGGACGGCAGCGGCGCAACATGGCTTTCCGGCAGGCTGGCAAACACATTGGCCGATGAGTTGGCGAATAAGGAGGAATACGCATTTCTTCGTGAAGGTCCGGAATTTGAAGAACTGCTGGCGCGGTTGAAAGAGTAAATCTTTCCTGCATCAGGAAAGCAACGCCGGCAGGCGGCGGCGTGCAGGCGAAGCGGCCCGCCCGCGTTGCTGTTCTGGTTCGTTCTACTTAACTTTGTTTCGTTCTTTTTCTTTCTGTGAAAGAAAAAGAACCAAGCGAAAGCTCAGGAACCCGCCTGGGTTGATCCGCCGCGCCCGCCCGTCAGCGGCACTTGGATTTCCCGCAAAATATATTTTGCGGGGCTTTTCAAAGAAAAGCCCCGCAGGGAAAAATGGGTAACGCAAGCCGGGGCGGCCGCCCGATAGACGGGAAACGAACGCTGCGGGGCGGCCCGCCCGATTGCTTCCGCTCATCCCCCTCCCCGTTAAGGTTTCTTTTCTTTGGTTCTTTCTTTTCTTTTCCTGAAAGAAAAGAAAGAACAGAACAGAAAAGAAGGAAAGCGGCAGAACAGAGCGGGCGCGGGTCAGCGGACCTTGAGGCCGCTCTCCATTTCGGAGAGGGTGGTCAGCGCGGAGAGGTGCTCGTCGCCCGCGTCGGAGGCGCAGAGGATCATGCCGCGGCTCTCCACGCCGCACAGCGTGACCGGCTTGAGGTTGGCCACGAGCACGACCGTCTTGCCCACGAGCGCATCCGGCGCATACCACGCCTTGATGCCGGAGACGACGGTGCGCTGTTCGCCGCCCACATCGAGCGTGAGCTTGAGCAGCTTTTTGGAGCGCTTGACCTCCTCGCAGGCGACGACCCTGGCAAGGCGCAGGTCGAGCTTGGCAATATCCTCATACTCGATCTCCGGCAGCGGCGGCTCGCCCGCCGCCTGCCCGCCGGCCGCCGGCTGCGCCCCCGCCGCGTTCCCATCGCCGGCCGGCTGCGCGTCCGCCTGCGCCGCGCCGGTGTGCCCGGCATCCGCCTGCTGCCGCGCGGCGATGGCCGCGGCGGCCTCCAGCACGGCCTTGAGATCGTGCCGGGCAAAGAGCACCTCGGACTTCTCCGCCACGCGCGCGCCGGAGGGGTGGCCGCCAAACGCCGAAAGCGACGCGAGCGGCCGCGCCTGGCCGCCCAGCTGCGCGCGGATGCGCGCGGCCGTCTCCGGCAGGAACGGCGCGAGCAGCGCCGCGCCGATGGAGATGCTCTCCACCAGGTGGTACAGCACCTCCGCAAGGCGGCCGCGCTTGGCCTCGTCGCGCGCGAGCAGCCAGGGCGTCGTCTCGTCGATATACTTGTTGCAGCGCTTGAACAGCGCGAAGATCTCCGTCAGCGCGTCGGCCACGCGCAGCGCGTCCATCAGCGCGCACACGCGCCCGGCCGCCCCCGTGGCGGCGGCTTCGAGCGCCGCGTCCTCCGGCCCCGTCTCGCCCGTGCGGGCGACCACGCCGCCGAAATACTTGTTGCTCATGTCCACCGTGCGCTTGACCAGGTTCCCCAGCGTGTTGGCCAGGTCGGAATTGATGCGCTCGGTCAGCAGCTCCCAGGTGATCGCGCCGTCGTTGTCAAACGGCATCTCGTGCAGCACGAAATAGCGCACCGCGTCCACGCCGAACACGGAGACGAGGTCGTCCGCATAGAGCACGTTGCCGCGGGACTTGCTCATCTTCCCGTCGCCCTGCAGCAGCCACGGGTGCCCGAACACCTGCCGGGGCAGCGGCAGTCCCAGCGCCATGAGGAAGATCGGCCAGTAGATCGTATGGAAGCGGATGATGTCCTTGCCGATCAGGTGCAGGTCCGCCGGCCACAGCCGCGCAAACTGCGCGCTGCTGTGCCCGCCGCAGTCGTACCCGATGCCGGTAATGTAGTTGGTCAGCGCGTCGAGCCAGACGTAGACCACATGCTTCTCGTCAAAATCCACCGGCACGCCCCACTGGAAGCTCGTGCGCGAGACGCACAGGTCCTGCAGCCCCGGCAGCAGGAAGTTGTTCATCATCTCGTTGCGCCGCGACGCCGGCTGGATGAACTCCGGATGCGCCTCGATGTGCGCGATGAGCCTGTCGGCATACTTGCTCATGCGGAAGAAGTACGCCTCCTCGCGCGCGGCGTGCACCTCGCCCCCGCAGTCCGGGCAGCGGCCGTCCTTGAGCTGCGACGGCGTGAAGAACGATTCGCACGGCGTGCAGTACATCCCCTCGTAATGGCCCTTATAGATGTCCCCCTGCTCGTACAGGCGGCGGAAGATCTTCTGCACCTGCTTCTCGTAGTCCCCGTCGGTCGTGCTGATGAACCGGTCGTACGAGGTGTTCATCAGGTCCCAGATGCGCCGGATCTCGGCCGCCACGCCGTCCACATACGCCTTGGGCGCCACGCCCGCCGCCTTCGCCTTCTCCTCGATCTTCTGCCCGTGCTCGTCCGTGCCCGTCTGGAAGAACACGTCGTACCCCTGCATCCGCCGGAACCGCGCGATGCTGTCCGCCAGCACGATCTCATACGTGTTGCCGATGTGCGGCTTGCCCGAGGTGTAGGCGATCGCCGTGGTCAGGTAATACTTCTGCTTCTCTGCTCCCATCGCTCTTGTCTCCCTGCCTGTGCGCCGCGCGCTGCGCGCCGCTTCCTTCCGATTATATAGCGTGGTCCGCCCCGCGGCTTCCTATCCGCGCGCGCCCGCCCGCTTTTGTCGAGCATATCACCCGGCCGCGGTGATTGTCAAGCGCCGCCGGGCGTGGTACACTATTGCTGGTATGTGGATCGTTGCAGGACTCGGCAATCCCGGCATCGCCTACCGGGGATCACGGCACAACGCGGGCTTCCAGGCGCTTGACGTGCTGGCGGACGCGCTGCATGTGCGCGTCGCCCGCCGCGCGCTCTCCGGCCTGTGCGGCGAGGGCAGCGACGGCGGCGAGCGCGTGCTGCTGGTCAAGCCGCAGACCTATATGAACCTCTCCGGCGACTGCCTCCAGCGCGTGCTCCATTTCTATAAGCTCCCACCCGAGCGGCTCATCGTCCTCTATGACGATATCGACCTGCCCGCCGGGTCGCTGCGCATCCGCGCATCCGGCAGCGCCGGCACGCACAACGGCATGCGCTCCGTCGTCGCCTGCGTCGGCAGCGAGGACTTCCCCCGCGTGCGCATCGGCGTCGGCGCCCAGCGGCGCGGCGAGCTGAAGGACTTCGTGCTCGCCCGCCCCGTCGGCGACGAGCGCGCCGCCATCGCCGACGCCTGCCGCAATGCCGCCGACGCCGCGCGCCTCATCATCGCCGGCCGCCTCGCCGACGCCCAGGCCCGCTATAACCGTAAGCACGAGGGCGTCTGAGCCGCTTCCGTGTTTTTCTTTTTCGTTCTTTCTTTTCTTTCGGGAAAAGAAAAGAAAGAACCAAAGAAAAGAAACCTTATCGGGGAGGGATTTGCGCGCAAGCCAGCGGGCAGCCCTCCTCCATCATCCGTTACCCATTTTTCCCTGCGGGGCTTTTCTGAAAGAAAAGCCCCGCAAAATTATTTTTGCGGGGAATGTAAGTTCCGCTGACGGGCGGGCGCAACGGCTGTTTCCGGAGCGGGTTCCCGGCTTTCTTTTCTGGTTCTCTTTTCTTTCTCCGGAAAGAAAAGAGAACATAAGAAGCCCTCCGGAAAGAAAAGAGAACAGAAGAAACCCTCCGGAAAGAAACAGAACGAAAAAATCCTCCGGAAAGAAAAGAGAGGCGTTCGCGGCGCGCGGTCAGCGCCCGTCGGGCGGCTGGAGGCGCTGGCGGGCGCGGCGGGCGGCCTGGCGGCGCTCCTCGCGCAGGTCGGCGGCGACGAGCCGCACGGACGTGAGCAGCGCGGCGAGGGCGAGCAGTGCGAACACCCACTGGCTGAGCTTGCTGGTCATAAAGCCCATCATGGTGTTGAACTGGTTGATGACGAAAAACGTGAGCGTCATCAGCGAGAGCACGATGGTCGCGTGCGGGAGCAGTTTTTTCAGGTGTTTCATGCGCCATTCCCTCCTGCGTCGGGCGCGTCCGGTTCGCACAGATAGATCACGCTGCTCAGGTCGCGCGTGCTCGTATTGAGCACGCGGCCGCCGAACGACATGGCCACGGTGCTGCCGCCGTCGAGGTTGAGCGCCTGCGTGCAGCCCAGCTCGAGAAAGAGGCTGGAGAGCTCCTCAAGCGTCGCGCCGGCGGAGCCGGATTCGCTCGCGCGCGTGCCGTCCACCATGACGAGGTAGTAGTGCCCGGGTTCGCAGTAGCCGATGGCCACGCGCGGGTTCTTGTTTGCGATGTAATCGGGCGCGCCGTCGTAATTGTCCGGCGCGGCGCCGTCCTTGACGATTACGGGGCCGAACGTCCACGCCTGATAGATGCCGCGGCTGACGAGCGCGTCGAAATCGGCCTGCCCGGCCTCGTAGACCTCCATGGTCCCGTCGAGGAAGAGCACGGCGAAGTCATAGATATTGGTATCGGTCGAATAGGCCAGGCTGTTGCTCACCAGCAGGCCCCACTCGCTGCTGTTGCGGTTGCTGTACTGGTCGCTCGAGGAGATGGCCAGCGCGCCGGGCAGCAGCTCCGGGAGGGAGCGGATGCTCTTGCGGTCGCCAAAGACCTGCTGGCACAGGTTCGTGCGCAGGCTGTGCACGTCGCGGATGTAGATGTCGATGATGTGCACGAGGCTGTCGAAGCGCTGCTCCTGGCGGAACTCGAGCGCGACCTTGTCGCTGCGGTAGCACGTCTCGTCGCTGACGACGCCGGCCGTGGAGAACTTTTCGGCGTACTTGCCGCCGAGCAGGTCGTTCGGGTCGGGGGTTACGGCGGGCGCCTCGCTGGAAACGGGCGTTTCGCCGGGCGCGGGCGTGGCCTGGGCGGCCGGCTGCTCCGTGCCGGAGGCGGGCTGCGGCGTCTGCTGCGAGACCGCCTGCGGCGGCGTCGGCAGCGTGGTCGGCTTCACCTGCGGCTGGCGCACATGGTGGAAATAGGCGAACACGCACAGCGCGACGCCGAAGGCCAGCAGGTCCGCGGCGGCCATCAGGGCCACGCGCCTGCGCGTGCCGGGGTTTCTCCTTCTCAACCGTCCACACCTCCTGAAAATACGAATCTCCGCTGCAGATAGAAGCTGAGCGGGTAGAGCACGGCCTCCACAAGGAGCTTGGCGATCCACAGCGGCAGGCCGATGGGCGAGACCGTCAGCAGCGCCAGCAGCAGGTAGTTCACCAGATAGATGCCCGCCACGAGCAGGTAATAGCGCACGATGCTGCGGCGCGAGCACTCGCCAAAGACGAGCTTGCCGTTGAGGAAATAGTTGCACAGCGAGCTGATCACGCGCGCCGTCGCCGTGGCCAGCAGCAGCGGCGGACGGACAAAGTGCGACAGCAGCGGCTCGAGCACGAGCACGAGCACATAGTCCAGCGCCGCCGCCGTGAGCGACGAGGCCACAAACAGCAGGATCATCTTGTAGATGCGCCAGGCGTCGCGCACGGCGTGGAAGTGCGACGAGGCGTTGTCCTCGATGTACACCGTCTCGATCCACACCTCGCGGATGGGCACGCGGTGGCGCGTGGCGTAGAGCAGCACGTTGATCTCGTACTCGTAGCGGTCGCCCTTCATCTCGAGCATCATCGGGATGCGGGAGACGGAGAAGGCGCGCAGCCCCGTCTGCGTGTCGAACACCTTCACGCCCGTGGAGATGTGGAACACCTTGCGCGTGATGGCGTTGCCGGCGCGGCTTTTGAAGGGCACGTCGCCGGTGAAGCGGCGCGAGCCGAGCACGAGCGCCTGCGGGTGCGCTGCCCAGTCCTCGCACACGCGCACGATGTCCGGCACGAGGTGCTGCCCGTCGGCGTCGACGGTGACGACGCCCTCGCTCTCGGGGTAGTGCTCGCGGATGTAGGAAAAGGCGGTCTTGAGCGCGCGGCCCTTGCCGCGGTTCACGTCGTGCCGGAGCACGACCGCGTCCGCCTCCAGGCGGGCAAACAGCGGCAGGCGGTCCTCGCTGCTGCCGTCGTTGACGATGACGATGGCGTAATCGGTCCGCTGCCGCAGCTCGCTCACGAGCGCGGCCAGCTTTTCATCCGGCTGATAGGCGGGGATGACGACGATCATACGGTTCCGGTATCCTCCCAAATCCGCTGCGCATGCAAAAAATGCCGCGCAGCAGCCATGCTTTGGTATTTTACCGCATTTTCGGGCGGATGAAAAGGGGCAAACCCTTCCCTAAGGTATGTTTTTTGGGGCGGATTTTGTAAACAGTTTGTTATATTCTTAAAACCATGCTGTTTTGGGCAAAAGTCTGGTATAATAGGAACATCCCGCCGCAGCGCCATGCGCCGGCGGGCGCAGAATCCCCTGGAAAGGAAGCGCCATATGGACGACCAGGAAAAGCGGAACCAGGAGCCCGGCCTGCCTGCCGAGCAGGCGCCGGAGGATCTTCCGGCCGAACAGACGCAGCAGGAGCACAACGTCGAAGCGTTCGTGCCGACGGATTATTTTCAGCAGGAGCAGCCGAAAAAGCGCCTCTCGCGCGGCGGCATCATCGCCATCTGCGCCGGCGCGCTCGCGCTGGTGCTCGCGTGCGCGGGGCTGATCTATCTCAACGCGCTGCGCAACGACCCCGGCTCGTTCTTCCACGTGAGCCGCGCGACGGCCACGCCCCTGCCCGCCACGCCCGACCCGAGCGCCGCGCCCACGCAGGAGCCCACGCCCTCGCCCACGCTCGACCCGTACACCGCGCTCGAGCAGCAGGCCGACCTGTCGATGATGCAGAACATCGTCAACGTCGCGTTCATCGGCGTGGACTATGCCGAGGAGCGGCTCACCGGCTACCACGGCAAGGCGGAGGACAACGCCTTCCATGCGGACGTGATCCTGATCCTTGCGATCAACTTTGACGAGAACCGCGTGGACCTCATCTCCATCCCGCGCGACACCTACGCCAACATCCCGGGCGTGAAGGGCATCTACAAGATCAACGCCTCGCTCGACTGCGGCGGCGGCCTGTTCGCCGAGAACGGCGCCGGGTTTGAAAAGGTGTGCGAGGCGGCGGAGTGGATGCTCGGCGGCATCCCGGTGGACTATTACTACGCCGTCACCATGCCGGCGGTCAAGCAGCTGGTGGACGCGGTGGGCGGCGTGGACTACGACCTTGAGCTGAATTTCAAGATCCAGGGCCGCAGCTACAAGAAGGGCCAGCAGCACATGGACGGGCAGGCGGTGCTCGACTACCTGCGCGTGCGCAAGAACATCTCGCAAAGCGGCGACAACAACCGCGTCAACCGCCAGAAGAAGATGATGGTGGCGCTGTTCAAGTCCATGCAGCAGCAGAACCTCCTGCTCAAGCTCCCCGACATGATCGCCGCGTTCGAGGGGCAGCTGTACACGAACACGAACTTCTCGCAGACGGCGGCGCTGGCGCTGTTTGCCTATAACCTCAGCGCCGACAACATCGGCATGTACTCCATGGGCAGCGGGTCCAACGGCACCTCCGGCGTGACAAATATCTTCAACTGGAACTTCTGCCTGACCGATCAGGGAAATCGCGTGCGCATCATCAAGGAGGTCTACGGCGTGGACGTGCCGCAGTACCGCGAGTATACGCGCACCTACGCCTTCTACCGCTGGTATTCGATGCTGGCCGAGCAGTACCTCGATACGTGCGAGCCGCTGACCGAGCTGGTCGAGGAGCTGCGCGCCGCGGACGACCTGCTGCCGACCATCTCGCCGGCGCCGAGCATCACGCCGGAGGCGAGCATCACGCCCGCCACGCCCGCGCCGATCACGCCCGACCCGGGCGGCGCGTCCACGTTGGAGCCGACGGTGCAGCCCACCACGGAGCCGACCGCATCGCCCGCCCCGACGCCGGACGGCGAGCCCGTGGGCCCGGCGGAGCCGACGGAGCGGCCCACGGAAAAGCCGAGCGAAGCGCCCACGTCGTCCCCGGCCGAAACGCCGGCCCAGCCCGCCGCCTCCGCGGACGGCGCGCAGGGGACGTCCGCCGCGGGCGGCCTGCCCGGCGCGCTGCGCCGCATGCACCGCGCCGCGCCGGAGGATGAGGGCGTGTGGATCGTGCAGCAGTACAGCGCCGAGCAGCGCGCCCTGGCCGCGGAATATTTCGAGGCGATCGACACGCTCGAGCGCGCACTCAGCGACGCCTCGGCGCAGGCCAAGCGCTACCGCAACGGCAGCAGCAACTCCCTCTCCGCGCGCAACGACGACCTCAAGGCCGCCATGGACGAGGTGAAGTCGCTCGCGCTGCGCGTGGCCGCCGAGTACGGCTACAAGGCGAGCAAGCTCTACTGGAAGGTCAAATACGAGTACGACAGCAGCTTCAACGAGGTGCGCGTCAACTTCAACTGATATGGGATACGGTTGACATAGGTTCCAGTCGGCGCAGGTACGGGTGACACAGGACATGAAAACGCCGCACGGCGTCCCGAAAGGGACGCCGTGCGGCGTTGTGCCGTCGCGGCGGCCGCGCCCCTGCGCCGCTGCGCCGGGGCGCGGGCTGCGGGCGCGCCGCGCTCAGAACGGGTAGCGCCGCATCAGCTCGAGCAGCCCGTCGCTGCCGACGGAGGCGATGATCTCGCTGCGGTAGCGGGCGTTTTCCGCGTCCGTGCCGGTATAGACGGCGTAGCGCTCCTGCCCCGTGAGCCCGGCGAGGAACCGCTCGCAGTTCTCCGCCGTGGTGGCGGGCACGGCCTGCTGCGCGCCGCCGCCGCCGCTGCCGCCGCGGGAGCCGCCGCCGCTGCGCCTTGCCGCCGTCTCGTAGAGCGCGAGCGCCGCCTCGTACGCCTTCATGTAGGCCGCCTCGTCCTGCTGGCGGTTGAACAGGGCGACCTCCATCTCCCGTTCGCGCTCGGCCTCGGCCGCCTCCATGGTCAGCCGCCCGAGCTCTGCGCCGTACTCGCCCTCGAGCGCGGCCACGTCCTCCGCCTCGTCGGCAAGCTGGCGGCTCTTCACGTCCGTGACGTAGGTGGAGCTGCCCATGCCGCGGGCGATGGCGTCCGCGTCGAGCTCGGCGCGGTAGGCCGCCGTCTGCTCGCGGCGCGCCTGCATCGCCCGTTCGTAGACGGGGCGCAGCCAGGAGGCGATCTGCGCGCTCAGCTGCGCCGCGTCCATCGCCTCGTAATCGGCGCGCGGCGGACGGTACGCGTCGTAGAGGGTCTTGACGTAGCTCTCGAGCGTCGCGCCGCCGCGGGAGCCGCCGCCCCCGCCGCCCGTCCTGCCGCCGGAGGGCGCCGCCTGCTGCGCCGCCAACTGCGCGGCGGCCTCCTTTGCCGCGGCGCGCTGCCGCCAGTTCGTGGCGGGCGCCGGATCGGACAGCTGCACCCGCACGGGCGCCCTGCCCGTGCGCTTGCTCAGAATGTTCATGCCTGCTTCCCCCTTATCTGCACTGTTTTGCCCCTTACTGCGCCGCACCGGCAAGGTACTCCTCGATCTCGAGGAGCTTGCGGTAGAGCGTCTCCAGGTTCTGGTTCAGGTTCGCCTCGTTGTGCGCCACGGCGATGTCGTAGCTCTCGCGCGTCTGCCCGGCCGCGGCCATGCGCTGCAGGTAGACCGGGAACATCGTCTGTACGCCGGTGGGTTGATAGGCCATGCGCTGTGCCTCCTTTCTTCCGTTGCGCCGCGGCTACAGCACGCGGCGCTGCGCGTCGAACAGCAGCTCCACGCCGCCGTCGATGGTGAAATGCGTGCCGAACTCGTTGGACAGGCGCAGGCAGAACGCGCGCCCGTCGCCGGTGAGCCGCGCCTCCAGCACGTCGGTGAGCGCGGCGGGCATGAGCCGGTCGAAGAACTCGGTGGTCCCGTTTGAGATCGCCTCCACCGCGATCACGCCGCCGCTGCCGCGCAGGTACAGCTCCCGGAGCTGCTTGACGGCGATCTTGCCGCCCAGGTCCGTCATCGGCGTGCGCCAGTAGGCCGTAATCGGCCGTCCGTCGTAATCTTCGCCCTCGTCGAAGCGGCACACGCGCCCCTCCCCCGTGAGCAGGAAGAGCGTCCCGCCGTCGGCGCACAGCCCGCGCACGGTGAACCCGTCGCGGATCATGTAGGTGCGGCGCGCCAGGTCGTAGCCCACGCGCGCGTCGTTGCCCGCGCCCGCGCCGGTGTTCACGGCAAAGTAGAGCCGCTCGCCGCAGGCGGCCGCGCGGCAGTCCGACAGGTCGGCCCCGGCGAGGAAGTCCTTGATCTTGTCCGCGTCCGGCGCGCGGCGCACGGTCTGCCCGTCGAAATAGTACAGCCCGGCGGAGGTGAGGAAGTACAGCACGTCCGCCACGCGCACGCACGCGGTGTGCGCCGGCTGCGCCATCTGCCCGCTGACCGGGTAGATGCGGTAGTTGCCCGGCCGGTCGCCCAGCAGGCGGTAGAGCGAATCCCGCTTGAAGATGAGCAGCTGGTTGGACAGCGCGAACAGCCCCGTGATCGGGTCGCTGTCGGTGCCGACCTCCACATGCCCGCCGCTCACGTTGGGGGAGGCGTCGTCCTGCGACCAGTCCTCCACCGTGCGCGCGTCGCCCGGCGCGCAGCTCCAGTACAGGCGGCACGGGTGCGCCGGGTCGCCCGCGGCGAACAGGCGGCTGTAATACAGCTCCAGCAGCCCGGCGGGCGCGCTGGAGAGCTGCTCGGCGCTGCCGAACGGCTCCGCCGCCGCGGACGCGCCGTCCCATTTGAGGATCTGCTGCGCGCCGCAGGAGAGGAGCATGTATTCCGTGCCGCCGATCTTGACGCTCTGGAAATCCGCCTGCGCGGCGGGCGCGCCGAACGCGGCGAGCGTCTGCCAGGCCGTCCCGCTCTCGGGCAGCACCTGCCAGCCGCCCGCCGTGGCCGTGAGGAAGCGCCGCGCGCCGCCGGCGTGCCACACGGCCATGCGCAGCACGCCGCCGGGCGCCGGGTGCACGGCCTCGTGGTGGCGCGCATAGCCGCGCGCCACGCGCAGCGGCCCGCCGGATGTGTCCATGTTGCGCGCGTCCGGGCTCTCGCCCGGGTCGATGTTGTTCTCGCACGCGCTCTGGTTGATGCCCTGGAACTGCGCGATGCGGTAGAGCTGCAATGCCATCGGTATCCCCTCCCCGTCAGTAGGCGTTCTCGATGCGGTAGGCGTCCAGCTCGCCGCTGTGGGCGCGCAGCGCGCGGCGCATCTGCTGATAGAGCGCAAAGCCCGCCTGCGCGGCGGCCGCCGCGTCGCCCGCGGCGCGCTCGCGCGCGACCGCGTAGGTCACCAGCGCGCCGTGGCTGTATTCGGGCAGGTCCGGCACGTCGGTATCGGCCGCGAGCATCCGCGGCATGTAGCGGTACGTCAGCTCCGCCGCGCCGTCCGGTACGCCGGGCACGTGCAGCAGGTGCGTGCCCGCGCCGTAGTAGAAGGGCAGCCGCGCGCCGCCGCGCGCGAGCGCCACCGCCTTCACCAGCGGGCGCTCGAGCAGCGTCAGGTCGATCGCGCCGCCCGTGATCGAAACCGTCTCGGTGCGCCGCGGCTGCACCGCGCCGGAGAGGTCCACCATCGCGTCGTTGAGGTAGCGCGTGAGCTTGTCGCGCCAGGTCTCGAGCGTCTGCGCGTCGGTGCTGCGGTCGAGCTGCTGTAAAACGGCCGTCAACAGTTCCTGCAGCGTCATGCCGCTCCCCCCTTATCCCACGCGCCGGCCGCCGCCGCGCCGGTAGGGCGAGAGGCGCTCGGCGCTGGCCACGCGCACGCGCTCGCCCGCGGCGATGAGCCGCGCGAGGCTCTCCGGCACCTCGACCGGCACGCCCGTCGGCACGCGGAAGAAGTGCCCGTTGATGCCGCCCTCCCAGTACGCCTCGCCGTGCAGCGGCTCGATGCGGATGGGCGCGCGCGGCTCGTTCCGAAGCGCCGCGCAGGTGTCGCTTTCGATGCGGTGCATCTGTTCCTCGGTGATATACTGCATGGATGTGCTCCTTTCTCCCGTCGCTTTTGCGCGGCGCGGGCGGCGGCCGCCGCCCGCGCCGCCGCCCGGTCAGATGGTCACGCGGTGCTCGATGCGCACCAGCCACAGGTCGTTGAGGATGGCGGCGGTGTACGCCTCCACCTTCGCGCCCACGGTGGAGCGCTGGTCGAGCGGGTCCGCCGCGCCCGCGCTGCCGCACGGCTTGATGATCGTGCGCAGCGCGCCGCCGCCGGCCACGTCGATCACGCCGTAGGCGTCCGCGCCGAACACGAGCGTGGCGTGCACGTCCGCGCCGCGCTTGTCGCCATCGAGCGCGCCGGCGTCCTGGCTGTACGCCTTCGTCCCGGCGGGGATGGCCGCGGCCACGGGCGCGCTCAGCGTCACGGCCGCATTGGCGCGATCGAGCGCGGACACGGTGTACTCCGTCTCGCCGATGGTCAGCTTCGCGCCGGCGCGCAGGTAGGCCGCCGCCGCGTCCGTCACGGAGGCGAGCTTCACCTCGGCGCAGCCGGCCTCGTGCGCGGCGACGGTGGTGTACACGCTCTGGGAAAAGACCTTCGCCTCCGTGCTCTCCACGAACACGACGCCAAAGAGCCGCCCGATCTCGCCGCTGTAGACGGCCTCGGCGTTGGCGTACTTGGACACGTCCTGCCAGAGCGGGTCGGACTGCAGGTCGAACGTCGCGTCCGGCGAGCAGATGCAGATGAAGTGCGGCTTCTTCTGCCCGCCCTCGAGCGAGGTGAACATGCGCGCCTTGGCCTTTTTGAGCGTGCGGACGGCCCTGCGCACCTCGGAGACGGTCAGCGTATCCTCGGCGGTCAGCCCGGCCCTGCTCGTGCCGCCGCCGGCGTACTGCACGTTCGTGCCGGCGCACATGGCGTCGCGCGTGACCCATTCGATCACCGTGCCGAGCTGCTCGCCCAGCAGCTCCGCGCCGTCGTTGATGACGTTGTCGAACGCCGTCAGGTCCAGCAGGTCGGACACCTCGATGTACGCGCCGTACTGGCGGACCTCCGCCTCCACGCGCGACTGGGCGAGGCTCTGCCCGTCGGGCGTGACGCCCTCCGCGAGCGTGAGGCGGCCGGCGTCGGGCGTGAAGAGCTCATAGCGGCGGAACTCCACGCGCTTGCCGCTGTGCGGCGGGATGGCGCGCTTTTGCCCAAAGCGCGCGTGCACCAGGCGCGTCTTGGCCGTTTCGAGCAGCTTGCGGTCGTAGTACTCCTTGTTGGTGAAGGTCGTGGCCGCGGTGTTGAGGGTGGTGTTGATGTTGCTCATGGCTTGCTCCTTCCTTTCCTTGTGCTGCGCCCGGCCGCGTCAGAGGCGGACGCGGATGCCGCGCTGCGCCGCGCGGCGGTACTGCTGCTCGAGCGCGCGGAACTCCTCGTCCGACATGCCGGCGTAATCCCGCTCCACGGACGCGCCGGACGCGCCGCGCACCGGCTGGGGCAGCGCGCTGCGGCTGCGCAGCTTGGCCGCAAGACGCTCGCGCGCGCCCTCGTCGGCGCGCGCGGCGCGCCGCTCGGCCGCGTACACGCGGATGGCCGCGGCAAGCGGCAGCTCCTCGGTCAGTTCAAGGAACGCCGCATCGCTGCACGCCTCCGCCAGGTCGAACCCCTCCGGCAGCGCGCCGGAGCGCACCAGCTCCGTCAGCTCGTTGACCAGCGCGCCGAACGGGCGCGCCTCCTCCCCGCCGGACGCGGGGGCCTCCGGCGCTGGCGCCGCCTGCGCCGCCGCCTGCACGGCGGACGTGTCCCTGTTGTGCTTCATACTCCTGCTCCTTCCGTTGTCGCTTGTGTCTCGCGCCGCTCGCGCAGCTCCTTGAGCACCTGCTCCTTGCCGTCGAACACCATCAGCGCCGCGGCCTGCTCCGGCGTCAGGATGCCGGCGCCGAGCATCTGCAGCGCCAGCTCGTTCTGGCTCAGCGCCGTGGTGCGCGTCTCCTGCTGCGCCTTGACCGACACGTAGAACTCCACCGGCAGCAGCACGCGCCCGGGCGCCTCGCGCAGCAGCATGGCGCTCTCGAACGTGCACGGCGTCCGCCGGCCGTCGATCTCCACCGTCACGCGGCGCGTGAAGAGCGAGAAATCCCGCTCCGCCTCGATCTCCAGCCGCACCGCGTCGCGGAACGCCTCGTGCAGCAGGCGCGAGGCCGTGCGCGCGCGCTTGTTGCTCATCTCCTGCAGCGCGGCGATGGCCGAGGCGGCCGTCACGCCCGCGGCCGTCTGCCCGCGGGAGAAGTCGTTGGCGCCGCTCTCCTGCTTGATGCTCTCGCGGATGTCGTGGATGTACTCCACGAGATAGGCCGGCAGCGCGGGCGTGGTGAACCACGTCACACCGGAGAGGCTCTCGCCGCGGTGCACGTCCCTGGACCAGTCGCGCAGGTCCTCCACGTCAAAGCCGGACGCCTCGGTGACGAGCAGCTTGTTGTGCGAGGCCATCAGCGCGTTCTTGAGCACGATCTGGTCGAGCTTGTCGGCATAGCGCGGCTGCGTCTCGATCAGGTCCACATACCCGAACCCCAGGCACGAGCCGCGCCGCGGGAACAGCGGCGTGAGCACGAACGGGTACTGCCCGTGCGAGAAATAGCCCTCCGGCCGCGTATCCCGGCTGTCGCGCAGCACGCGCCCGGCGCACAGCTGCGCCATGTGCACGCGGCTGCCGCCGGTGGCGGCGTCGTATTCGCGCCACCAGTACTCGATCAGCAGCAGCATGTCCCGCCGGTCGGCCAGCAGCACCTCATCCTCGGCCGCGTCGCCGGCGCGGAACGCGTCGTCCGTCAGAAACGGCGCGTGCTCGGGGAAATGCTGCTCCATGAACGCGCGGGTCCTCAGGCCGATCTTGAACACCGCGCGCCCGTCCTGCAGGTCGGTCACGGCCGGGTCGAACAGGATGCTGCGCGCGTCCACATGCCGGATATAGGCGCACCCGAGCCCGCCGCAGGCGGACGGGTCGAAGCCGACCTCCTGCACCGCGTAGCCGCTCACCAGCAGGTCGTGCACGATGCGGCGGTATTCGCGCGCATAGCCCAGCAGGTCGTGGTTTTGGCGGATCACCGCCTCGAGCACGCGCGCGATCTGCGCGTCCTCGGGCGTCTCCGGGGCGATGACCGCCTCCGGGATGCGGTCCATCAGCTCGGCGCTGATGTTCTCCACCGTGGACTGGATCACGGGCGTGACCGGGCGCGGCTCGTTCGGGTCGCGCTGCGGCACGTCGTGCCAGTGGTCGCCGCGGTACATGCGCTCGCAGTTCTCCAGCCGCCGCCATTCGCCCGTATACGCGCTGCGGAACTCCCGGAACAGCCGGTACGCCTCGTCGCTGAGGCGCTGCTTCTGCTCTGTCTGCTTCCCTCTCATGATCTCCCTTCCTCTCCTCCTTGTGCGCCGCGCGCGGCAGAGCCCCTCAACGCCGCGCGGGGGCGGCGCGGGCGCGGCGAACGGGTCGTACGCCGGGCGCGCCGGCGGGGCGCTGCGCCGGCGGGCGGGCGCGGGGCGGCTCATCAGCGCGTAGCGCAGCGCCTCGGGCGCATGGTCCTCGCCGCCGTCGGCCACGTCCTCCGCGTCGTGCGCGTCAAAGCGCAGCAGCGGCAGCGTGCGCGCCAGGTTCGTGCAGCACGAAAAGCTCCGCAGCCGCGGCCCGCCGTCCGCCGGCGCAAGGTACTCCCGCACGCGCTGCCAGCCCGGCACGCGCGCGTTGTCCGCCCGAAGCAGCGGCACGCCCGCCGCGGCGAACGAATCCGCGATGCTCTGCCCCGCCAGGTCCGCAAGGCCGCGCCTTTGCCATGCGTCCGGCGAGGCGACCGTGTAGGCGATGCGCTCGCCCTGCTGCAGCTGCTTCATGCGCCGCGCGATCTCGCTTGAGAGCGTATGGCGCAGGTACAGCTCGCGGTAGACGTACACGCGCCCGTCGTCCGCCACGGCCAGCCACAGCACCGCGCACGGATCGTGATAGCCCCAGTCCATCGCGGCAAAGCGCCGCCAGTGCCCGGGCAGGGCGAGGGGCGCGATCACATGCGCGTCGCGCCGGAACTCCGGGAAGTACTGCCCGGCCAGCACGTCCCAGTCCCCCTCCAGGTACGCGCGGCGCAGGTGCTCGGGCAGGTTTTCGAGCGTGCGCACATAGCCGGGGTCGCGCTGCATGAGCACCGGGTTGTCGTACACGCGCGCGGGGATGCAGCGGTAGTCCTCCGCGCGCTCGCTGCCGCGGTAGTCCCGGTCGAGGAACAGGCGCTTGACCCAGGCGTGCCCCACCCCGCCGGGGTTGCACGTGTAGTACATGCGCGGCGGGAAATCCGCGCGCACCGTGCGGTTGCAGGTGGTGAGGAACTGCATCTGCGCCTCGGAAAAGTGCGTCGCCTCCTCCATGCCGATCACGTCGTACTCCTGCCCCTGGTACTGGTATACGTCCTGCTCCTGCGCGCAGTAGCCCAGGCGGATGCGGCTGCCGTTGGGGAAGCGGAACTCCCGCTGCGACGCGCTGTAGGGGACCGCGCCGCCAAGCTCGGCAAGCAGCGGGCGCACATGGTTCTCGTACAGCTCCGGCAGCGTGCGCCGCAGCAGCAGGATCTGCAGCCCGTCGTAGCGCAGCGCCAGCAGCACGAGCTTGCGGCGCATGGCCCAGCTCTTGCCGCCGCCGCGCGCGCCGCCGTAGGCGGTGTGCCGGGCCCGGGAGGCGAAGAATTCGGCCTGCCGCGGGTTGGGAAGGCCCTTGAGGTACAGTTTCACGTCAGCCGCTCCACCCCTCCCGGTCATCCAGCACGACCACCACGCGGCGCTCGTCCCCCTCGCCGGCCGCCTCCGGCGCGAGCTCGCGCAGCAGCGCCTGCGCCATCGTGGCCTGCAGCTCGCCCATGAGCGCGCGCTCGCTCCGGTGCCGCTCGACGCGCAGCAGCGCCGCGCGCACGAGCGCCCCGCGCCGCCCCCCGTCCGCCGCGAGGCGCAGCAGCTCCGCCTTGCCAAGGCCCGTTGCGGCCGCCAGCCCGGCGAGGGTGTACGGCACCTGCCGGTACGCCGCGGCGCCGTTTCTCTGTTCCATGCGCTCCCGCGTGGCGTCGCACGCGGCGAAGTACGCCTCGATCCTCTCGCCAAGCGCCCGTACCGTCATCGTCCGTTCCCCTTTCCGCGCCCGCCGCCTCCCGGCCGCCTCTGCCCGGCGCGCCTTCATCGTACACCGCCGCCGCGCGCCGCGTTTCCGATAATTCGCCCGCGCCCGTGCGCGCCCCATCCGTGCGGCTTTGCGCGTGCAAACGGCGCCGCCCGCGCCGGACTTTTCGTCCTCTCCCGCAAATGCCGCGCGCGCCGCCCGCATCCGCCGCCCGCGCCGGATGACCCGCCCCGCCCCGTGCGCGCTGTTCATAGTTTGTTTCCTTGTTGCGCGCGCGCGTGCGGCGGTATACTGTATCTATCTATATACCTTTGAGGATGGGGAGCGATCATGGGCCTGTTCGACACCTCCGACGTCGGCATCGATTTGGGGACGTCCAGCATACTCGTTTACGTCAGGGGGCGCGGCATCGTGCTGCGCGAGCCGTCCATCGCCGTGGTCGAGCGGCGGACGGGGCGTCTCGCCGCCATCGGCGAGCAGGCGCGCGCCATGGTCGGCCGCACGCCGCCGGAGCTGGCCGTGGTGCGGCCGCTGCAGGAGGGCGTGATCTCCCACTTCGACGTGACGGCGCGCATGCTGCGGTACTTTTTCAAAAAGGCGGTGGGGCCGCGGCTGCTGTGCCGGCCGCGCGTGGTGATCTGCGTGCCCTCGGGCGTGACGGAGGCGGAGCAGCGCTGCGTGGTCGAGGCGGCGGCCGAGGCCGGCGCGCGCTACTGCTATCTGATCGAGGAGCCGATCGCCGCGGCCATCGGCGCGGGCGTGGACATCGCGGCCGCGCGCGGCGCCATGGTGCTCGACGTGGGCGGCGGCACGACGGACATCGCCGTGCTCTCGCTCGGCAGCGTGGTGCTCTCGGACACGGTGCGCGTCGCGGGCGACCGGTTCGACCAGGCGCTCATCCGCTACATGAAGCGCAAGCACGAGCTGGCCATCGGCGAGCGCTCGGCCGAGGACCTCAAGATCGCCTACGGCCGCGCGCACATCGAGAAGGAGCAGCTGGGCGTGGAGATCCGCGGCCGCAGCCTGGCCACGGGCCTGCCCGAGGCCGTGCCCGTGGCGACCAACGAGCTGGTGGACGCGCTGGCCGAGCCGCTGCGGCAGATCATGGAGCATGTGCGCGCGCTGTTTGAGCAGACGCCGCCGGAGCTGGCCGCGGACATCACCGAATCCGGCATCTGCCTCACCGGCGGCGGCGCGCAGCTGCGCGGGCTGGACCGCTACATCGCCGAGCACACCGGCGTGCCCTGCCGCCTGGCGGAGGACCCGGCCAGCTGCGTGGCCATCGGCACGGGCCGGGTGCTCGAGGACCTCTCCGCCTACCGGGCCGCGCTGCTGGACTACCGCCGCGGCGAATTCGACCGCTGACGGGCGCAAAGCGGCAAGAATTTATGCTTTGTTCAAGGAATCGCCACAGTTGGATGGTATACTGATTCCGTCTTTGGAACGGAATTCCGATGTGAAAGGGGACATACGCGCATGAAACGCTTCCTGCGCCGGGCGCGGACGATACTCAGAAAAACGGGGCGCATCCTCGCGGCGCTGGGCAGAAAGCTCGGCCGCACGCTTGGGCCGCTGCTGCAAAGGGCGGGCCGCGCCATCGCCCGGGCGGCCAGGAGCCTGGGCCGCCGCCTCTACCGGCTGTTGACCAGCCTGCCGCCGCGCACGCTGTGGTACGGCATCGGCGCGATGAGCCTCGTGCTCGTATCGGTGCTGGTGCTCGTGCTGGCGCTGCCGCGCGCCCCGGCCGCCGTGCAGGCCGACGCGGGCGGCGATCTGAGCGCGCAGCTGGCCGCGACGAACGTGCCCGTGCTGTCCGAACCGACGGCCGAGCCCGCGGCGGACCCGGCGGCCGACCCGGCGGCGACGCCCGAAGCGGCGGACGCGGCCGAACCCGCGGCGGATTCCACGGACGCGGCCGATACGGCGGACGCGGCCGGCTCCGCGGACGATGCGCAGCAGCCCGAGGCCACGCCGTTTGCCATGCTCGAATCGGGCGACGACGGCGAGATCATCGCCACGATCCAGACGCGCCTGATGGAGCTGGGCTACATGGATTCCGACGAGCCGACGGAGCATTTCGGCCCGCTGACCGAGAGCGCGATCAAGGCGTTCCAGCGCCACAACGGGCTCACCAGCGACGGCAAGGTCGGCAGCCAGACGTACGCCATGCTCGTCGGTACGGAGGCCAAGCCCTACGTCATGCAGACCGGCGACGAGGGCGAGGACGTGAAGGCCGTGCAGCAGCGGCTCTATGAGCTGGGCTACATCACCGACAAGGGCAACATCACCGGCACCTTCGGCGAAAAGACCGAGGCGGCCGTGAAGGAATTCCAGCAGCGCAACCGCCTCACCAGCGACGGCAAGGTCGGCACGGTGACGATGGAAACGCTCTACAGCAGCGACGTCATCTCCAAGTTCTATTCCGTGGGCGACGAGAGCGACGAGATCAAGACCTTCCAGCAGCGGCTCGAAAAGCTCGGCTATTACGACGGCAAGGCCAGCGGCGAGTTCACCAAGGCCACCGCCGCCGCCGTGCGCGAGTTCCAGGCGGCCAACGGCCTCGTCGTGGACGGCAACGTCGGCCCCGCGACCAAGGCGCTGCTGCTCTCGAGCGACGCGCAGGCCAAGGTCATCAAGCTCGGCGACAGCGGCAGCGACGTCACCGCCATCCAGAAGCGCCTCGCGGAGCTGGGCTACATGCGCGCGGCCAACGCCACCGGCTACTTTGGCGAGATCACGCAGGAGGCCGTCATGGCCTTCCAGCGGCGCAACAAGCTGGGCGCCGACGGCAAGGTCGGCACGGTCACGCTCGAAACGCTCAACTCGAAAAACGCGAAGAAGGCGGCCTCGTCCTCCTCCGGCGGCAGCTCCGGCGGCTCGTCGGGCGGCTCCTCCTCGTCGGACGATAAGCCCTCCTCCGGCGGCAGCTCCAGCGGTTCCGGCAGCTCCGGCGGCTCGTCGGGCGGCTCCTCCAGCGCCACCGGCGTGGAGCGGCTCATCGACATCGCCGAGAGCAAGCTCGGCTGCAAGTACGTGCGCGGCGCCAAGGGCCCCAACACGTTCGACTGCTCCGGCTTTGTCTACTGGTGCCTGAATCAGGCGGGCGTGAAGCAGAGCTACATGACCTCCGTCGCCTGGCGCAGCTGCACCAAGTACCAGAAGATCACCAGCATGAGCGACATCAAGCGCGGCGACGTGCTCGTCTTTTCCGACACGTCCATGGCCACCGGCCATGTGGGCTTCTACCTGGGCAACGGCAAGATGATCGACGCCGGCTCCGGCGCGGGCAAGGTGCGCATCACCTCCACGGTGCTCAGCGGCTCCTACTGGCCCAGCCACTTCCTGATGGCGTTCCGCATCTTCTGATCGGCGCGGCCACTGCGGGCAGGGATAGCAAACGCCCTGCCCGCGTATACTGATACGCAAGAACTGTCGAAGGGAGAGGGATGGGATGAAGCGCGCGCTTGCCTGCCTGCTGTGCGCCCTCGCCGTGCTCGCGGCCCTCGCCGCGCCGCGCCCGGCGCACGCGCTCGATGAGCTCAAGAACACCGACCCGGACAAATACTACATCCTGCTCGACCTGCGCAACCAGATCGTCACCGTCTTTGAACGCGACGAAAACGGCGAATATACCCGCGTCGTGCGGCGCTTCCTCTGCACGACCGGCCGCACCGAGCTCGACCCCGAGGACCCCGAGGACCAGGGCACGCCCACGCCAACGGGCATCTGGAAGATGGGCGGGCGCGAGCGCTTCGGCAAGTTCGCCAACTTCAGCAACGAGTACGCCCGCTACTGGACGCAGATCGTCGGCGACATCTATTTCCATTCCATCATGTTCTCCGCGCGCGATGTGAACACCCTCAAGCGCAGCGCGTTCAACAACATCGGCAAAAACGTCTCCCACGGCTGCGTGCGCCTCTACGTCGAGGACGCCAAGTGGCTCTATTACTACGCCTGCCCCGGCACCACCGTCGAGGTGTCCGACAGCGAACCCTCGCAGCGCGCGCTGCGCAGCGCGCTCAAGAGCACCCTCTCGTTTGCCGCCTATGACGAGCTGCAAAAGACCTTCTACGACGAACCGGAGCTGCCCAACCCCACCGCCTGGATCACCATGGACGGCGCGCGCATGCGCAAGGAGGGCAAGGACAGCGGCGCCTCCGTCAAAAAGCTCTCCCTGGGCGACGAGGTCGAGGTGCTCCTCGAGGGCGACGCCTGGGTCAAGGTGCGCCATGAGGACCGCGAGGGCTACGTCAAGCGCGGCTACCTCTCCATGGTCGAGGGCCGGCTCGATACCCGCGAGGACGCCAACCTCATCCGCCAGACCGTCTGGCTCATGACCGAGCCCGGCGGCGGCGAGCGCATCGTCAAGGTCCCCACCGATACCTCCGTCCGCATCCTCGAAACCACCGAGGACGGCCGCTATATCAAGATCGAATACTGGGGCGAGGTCGGCTACCTGCGCGCCAACGCCGTCAAACAGGCCTGGGGCAAGGACGTCGGCTGACGCACGATCCTTTCGCTTTTACGTTTCTTTTTCTTTTTCTCTCTGTTCTTTCTTTTCTTTCAGGAAAAGAAAAGAAAGAACCAAAGAAAAGAAACCTTAACGGGGTGGGAGTTGCGCGGAAACTTTTGGGCAGCCCTCTCCCATCTTTCGCTTCTCCTTTTTTTCCTGCGGGGCTTTTCTGAAAGAAAAGCCCCGCAAAATATTTTTTGCAGGCAAACGCAAGCGCCGCTGACGGGCGGGCGCGGCGGGCCAACCCAAGCGGGTTTATGGCTTTCTTTTCTGGTTCTCTTTTCGCCTCCGGAAAGAAAAGAGAACATCCTCCGTCAGGCGCGGCGGATGAAAAACGCGCGGGGGGCGAGGCCGCCGGCCTCGGTGGCATAGACGGCCTCCACGGCGAGGCCGGGCGCGCCGCGCAGGATGTTAGCGAGCAGGCGGCCCTCGGCGGTATACAGCAGCGCGAGTCCGCCGGGCCTGAGCAGGGCGCCGAGGCGCGCGGCAAGGCCGCGGTAGAGCGGCGCGTTGGCGGCATGGCTGCCCACGCGGTTGCCAAAGGGGAGGTTTGCGGCGACCAGGTCGAGCGGCGCGCCGGGATCAAAGCGCAGGCAATCGCGCCGCAGCACCGCGCCGCGCAGCCCGGCCGCCCGCAGCGACTGCCGCGCGATGGCGACGGCGGCAGGGGAGACGTCCGTGCCCAGCAGCGCGGCGCAGTCCATCGCGCGCGCCGCCTCGACAAGCAGCGTGCCGCCGCCGCAGCACGGGTCGTAAACGCGCAGCCGGGCGCGCCCGGCAAGGCGCATCGCGGCAAGGCGCATCAGCGCCGCGGCCGTGACGGGATGGATGGCCGCCGGCACCGCGGCGGTGCGGTAGGCAAAGCGCGCGTCCGGCACAGCGGCCGGCACGACGAACACATCCGCCTGCGCGCCGCAGCAGACGACGCGCAGTTCAAAGGCATAGTGCCCGGGCTGGTTGCGCCCGCCGACGGCCCGGGCCAGCGCGCGGATGAACCCGGCGCGATCGCCCTCATACCGCTGCAATTCCACGCGATAGGGCAGCGCGGGCGCATCGGGCGCATCGGGCGCGGCGCCGCACAGGCTCTCCCAGCCGCTGCGCGCGGCGCGGGCGACGGCCTCCGGCGCGAGCGGCACGCGGCCGCAGGGCAGCAGGACCTCAAAAAAACAGCGGGCGCGGTAGAGCGCGTCGAGCGAGCTTGCGCGCACGCGCACGCCGCCCTCCTCCGCCGCCGCGGGGATGCGCAGCGCGGCCAGCTCGTCCAGCAGCGCTTCGGCAAGCCCGGCGGGCGGGCGCAGCAGCGCCTCGCGCGGGGCGCGCAGGCTGTGCAGCGGCGCGGGCGTCTCGGCGCAGCAGCGATCCAGCGCCAGGCGGTGCGCCGCGGCGATCTGCTCGCAGTGCTTCTGCTCCTCCGGCCCCGCGGGCTCCGGCGGGACGTACGCCCGCAGCGCGGCGGCGGCCGCATCGCCGCCCACGGCGCCGAGCGCGAGCACCAGCGACGGCCACACATAGCGCGACCCCACCCGGCCGCGCGCGACCGCCCCCGCGCGCGCCACCCCCGCCGCCCCGACAGCCGCGCGCCACCCCGCCCCCAACCAGCGCAGGGCAGGCGATATCGACCGTACACCTTTCGAAAAGTTGATTTACGACAACTGCCAAAAGCTCGGCCTCTACCGAGAGAAGTTCGCTGCCAGACATGGCGTGCATTCCACCACCCTCGGGGACTACGAGGTTGGAAAGGCAAACATTTCGGACGTCAAGCTCATGGAGCTGGTCCGGATGTACAGCGTACCCGAAGCCTACGAAGAATGGCGCAAACTGCGCCATCTCTCCGGACAGGATCCTCGAAGCCATTCAGGAGACCTCAATGACGGCCTCTGCCGCTTCGGCATCCTCCTGCGCACACTGCGAAAGGAACTGGGAGTGAGTCAAAGAGAATTGTGTCGCGCGCTCGGCAAGGACAGCAAGTACATCTGCAACCTTGAATATGGATACACCCGTGTCACCCCGGAGATCATCCTGCGGATCGCCAACTATCTGAACGTGCCCGAGAGAATTCCCGATTTCTTCGCTGCGGTTGACGAAGACGACAACTAGTCGACCGAGCAGGGCCTCGACGACAGTCATCTGAGCGAACAGGGGCTTCGTGCACGCGAAGAGCGCAGGGCAATGGAACTGTCTCAATAGGAGCTGGCGGAAATCGAGGGCGTCACGGCCAAACAGATCTGCAGGCGCGAGACCGAACGCCTGACTTGGAAGGCGAAGATGAAGGAAGAGAAGAACAAATGAGGCTTGACCTCCTTCCGACGCCCGCCTGAAACAAAAAAAGCGCAGCCCATGCGGGCAGCGCATTTTAGGGTACAGCATCAGAGGGAGGCAGCACAGCTGCGAAACTTTTC
>URSN01000012.1 GCA_900550525.1 uncultured Eubacteriales bacterium | reverse complement strand
CCCCGCGGCGAGGCGGGCGTTGCTGGCGTGGTGGTTGGGCGGCTGGTGATCCCGCTGGCGCGGACATGGCCCGGGGCTGCCGGCCGGCAGCCCCGGGCCTGTTTGTACGCTGCATCCGCCCCCGTCTGCACCGCGGGGGCCGCTTTTCTTCCGCCGCGCGGCGGTTCGCCCATGCACGGCGGCGGTTCGCGCGCTCAGCCGCGGCGCTGCCCGCCCCCGCCGCGCTCAGGTGAGCAGCGCCCGGTCGCTGGCAAAATCGTCCCCCGAAGCCCTGGCGAAGCGTTCGAGCAGCGCCTCCACGGTGAGGCTGCGCTTCTGCTCGCCGCTGATGTCGAGGATGATCGCGCCCTCGTGCATCATGATGAGGCGGTTGCCGTGGGCGATGGCGTCGCGCATGTTGTGCGTGACCATCATGGCGGTGAGCCCGTTCTCCTCGATGAGCTGGTCGGACAGGGCGAGCACCTTCTGCGCCGTGCGCGGGTCGAGCGCGGCGGTATGCTCGTCCAGCAGCAGCAGCTGCGGCTTGCGCAGCGTGGCCATCAGGAGCGTGAGCGCCTGCCGCTGCCCGCCCGAGAGCAGGCCGACCTTCGTGCTGAGCCGCCCCTCGAGGCCGAGATCGAGCGCGCCGAGCGCCTCGCGGTACTTGGCGCGCTCGGCCTGGCTGATGCCCCAGCCCAGCCCGCGGCGGCGGCCGCGGCGGTAGGCCATGGCGAGGTTCTCCTCGATGCCCATGCCCGCGGCGGTGCCCATCATCGGGTCCTGGAACACGCGGCCGAGCATGCTCGCGCGCCGGTGCTCCGGCAGGCGCGTCAGCTCCACGCCGTCGAGCAGGATGGAGCCGCCGTCGGCCGGATACGTGCCGGCGATGAGGTTGAGCAGCGTGCTCTTGCCCGCGCCGTTGCCGCCGATGACGGTGACGTAATCGCCCGTCTCAAAGGTGATGTTGATGTCGCGCAGGGCGACCTTTTCGTTGACGGTGCCCTTGTGGAAGGTCTTGCTGACGTTTGTGATGGTCAACATGCCGCCTCACCTCCCCTTCCCGGCCGCGCCGCCGCGCAGCGCCAGCTTCTGCCGCAGCGCCAGCTTCTGCCGAAGCGACGGGATGGCCAGCGCGATGGCGACCACGAGCGCGCTGAACAGCTTGAGGTCCGACGTGTTCAGGCCCAGCTGCAGCACGAACGAGATGATGACGTAGTACACGATCGACCCGACGATGATCGAGCCCATGCGCACGGCAAAGTTGGCGCGCCTGCCGATGAGCACCTCGCCGATGATGACGCTCGCAAGGCCGATGACGATCGCGCCGCGGCCGGACTGCACGTCCGCATAGCCCTGGTACTGCGCCAGCAGCGCGCCCGCAAGGCCGACCATGCCGTTGGAGATGGTCAGGCCCAGCACCTTCATCGTATCCGTATTGACGCCCATGGCGCGGGCCATGTTCCCGTTGTCGCCCGTGGCGCGCACCGCGCAGCCGATCTCCGTGCCGAAAAACCAGTACAGCACGGCGATCATCACCACGGCGACGAGCCCGCCGACGAGGATGGCCTGCGGGATGTCCAGCAGCGTGATCATCGTCGGCTGGCCGAGCAGGCTGACGTTGGCGCGGCCCATGATGCGCAGGTTGATCGAGTAGAGCGCCAGCTGCGTCAGGATGCCGGAGAGGATGGCGGGGATCTCCAGCTTGGTGTGCAGCAGCCCGGTCACCGCGCCGGCGGCCATGCCGGCGAGCGTGGCGAACACGAGCGTGAGCACCGGGTGCATGCCCATGCCGATGAGCATGGCGCTGACCGCGCCGCCGGTGCACAGGCTGCTGTCCACGGTGAGATCCGCGTAGTCGAGCACCTTGAACGTGATGAACACCCCCACGCCCATGATGCCCCAGATGATGCCCTGCGACACCGCCCCGGGGCAGGCGTTGAGGAACGACATAATGCTGTCCATATGCGATCGGGTTCCTTTGCTTTGATGCGTGCGGCGCGCCCGCCCGCGCGGGCGGACGCGCCGCCGTCAGCGGTTATTGCAGTTCTTCCGGCACGGTCAGGCCCAGCTGCGCCATGGCCTCCTCGTTGACGACCAACTCCAGCTCCGCGCTGTAGTACTCGATGGGCATGGCCGAAACGTCCGCGCCCTCGCTCAGGATGCGGATGGCCTGCGCGGCCGGCTGCTCGCCGAGGCGGTAGTAATCGATGCCGTAGGTGGCCGTGCCGCCGCCGTCGACCATGTTCGCCTCGCCGCAGATGATCGGAACGCCCGCCGGCGTGCAGACCATCGAGATGGTGGCGATGGTATCGGCCATGAGGTTATCGGTGGGCAGGTAGATCGCATCCACCTTGCTCACGGCGCTCTGCGCCACGGCCTGCACCTCGGTGCCGTCGGCGCAGGTGAAGACCTCCTCCGTCAGCCCCAGCGCCTCGAGCGCCTGCTGCGCCATCTCGGCCTGGAGGATGGAATTGTCCTCGGAGGAGTGGTACATGATGCCGACGGTCTTGGCGTCCGGCACGAGCTGGGTCAGCAGCCGCGCCTGCTCCTCAACGGGGTTCATGTCGCTCGTGCCGGAGACGTTGCCCCCCGGCGCGTCGTTGCTCGCGACCAGGCCGGAGGCGGCCGGGTCCGTCACCGCCGTGACGAGGATGGGGATGTCGCGCGTGGCCTGCGCCGCGGCCTGCGCCGCCGGCGTGGCGATGGCAAGGATCAGGTCCACCTCGTCGTTGACGAACTTCGTGGCGATGGTGGCGCACACCGTCTGCTCGCCCTGGGCGTTCTGCGTCTCGATCTCGATGTCGAGCCCGGACGCCTCCAGCGCGGCGACAAAGCCCTCGCGCGCCGCGTCGAGCGCCGCATGCTCGGTGAGCTGGATGATGCCCACGCGGTAGGCCGCCTCGCCGCCCTCCTCGGGCGCGTCGGTCGCATCGGCGGGCGCTTGGGTGGCGTCTGCGGCGGGCGCTTCGGTCGCGTCCGCATCGTTCAGGCTGGGCTGCTGTGCGGTGCACGCGCAGCAGAGGACGAGCAGCGCCGCAAGCAGCAGGGCGATCCATTTCTTCATAACCGGTTTCCTCCTTGTGATCCGTTCGGGATCGGATTGATGCGCCCGGCGCACCGGGCCCTGTCGGCGGGCGGCCCCGCCGGAAGAGAACAGCCCCGCCGGCGCCGGCAGGGCTGCTGAACAACGATGGGTTCTTCAGCACGCCCCCGGCCGCGCGGCCCGCGCAAGCCGGCCGCAGACGGGATAGCGGCCATACGCATACGCCATAAAAAACAGCCCGCCAAAAGGACGGACGGGCAGGGCGGGACGGCTGGCGGCGCGCACGGCGCCCGCAGCGGTACAGCTGACGCATGGTTCGATCCCGGCCGGCCGGCGCATGGCGCGCACCCCCTTTTGCTGATATGGCCAAATTGTATATGATATATCAGCTTTTGTCAACCCATCGTCCGCAAATTTCCCCGCGCGCGTGTCCTTTGCCCTCATTTTCCGCGCCGTTCCCCCCATTTTTGTGCGGGCGGAGCGCAAAAAAAAGAAAAAAACCGCTTGCAGGAAGGAGCGCGGCCTGTTAAGATATCATCGTATATGGAAAATGCGGCGGTATTTCCGCCCGTGGGGAAGGGGTCGTTTGGAAGATGGACATCCGCATCGTCAAAAGCGCCGCGCCTGTCAAGGAGCCGCCGTCCGGGCCGCTGGGCTTTGGGCAGCTGTTCACCGACCACATGTTTGTGATGGAGTACGACGCGCCGCAGGGCTGGCACGATGCGCGCATCGTGCCCTACGCGCCGCTCCCGCTCCCCCCTGCCGCCGCGGTGTTCCACTATGGCGCGGAGGTGTTCGAGGGGCTCAAGGCGTACCGCACCGCCGAGGGGCAGGTGCAGCTCTTTCGCCCGATGGACAACATGCGCCGCATGCAGGATTCGGCCGAGCGCATCGGCCTGCCGGCCTTCGACGCGGACGACGCGATGCAGGCGCTCCGGGCGCTGGTCGATCTCGACCGCCGCTTCGTGCCCGCCGCGGACGGCACGTCGCTCTACCTGCGGCCGTTCCTCATCGCGACCGATCCGAGCCTGGGCATCCATACGATCGAGCACGCGCTGTTCTGCATCATCGCGTCGCCCTCGGGCAGCTATTATAAAGAAGGGATCGACCCGGTCCGCATCATGATCGAGACGGCGGACGTGCGCGCCGTGCGCGGCGGCACGGGCTACGCCAAGTGCGGCGGCAACTATGCCGCGGCCAACCGGGCGGGCGCGCGCGCCGAGCAGCAGGGCTACTCGCAGGTGCTCTGGCTCGACGGCGTGGAGCGCCGCTACATCGAAGAGGTCGGCAGCATGAACGTCATGTTCCGCATCGACGGCACGGTGGTCACGCCGGCGCTCACCGGCTCGGTGCTGCCGGGCATCACGCGGCGCAGCTGCATCGAGCTGCTGCACGACTGGGGCATCCCCGTGGAGGAGCGCCTGCTGCCGGTGGACGAGCTGATGGACGCGGCGCACGCCGGCAAGCTGGACGAGGCGTTCGGCTGCGGCACGGCGGCGGTCATCTCCCCCATCGGCGAGCTGCGCTACGGCGACGTGTGCCTCCAGATCAGCGGCGGGAAGAGCGGCCCGGTGGCGCAGCGCCTCTACGACGAGCTGACCGGCATCCAGTACGGCCGACGCAGGGACCCGCACGGCTGGATCGTCCCGGTATGACCGGCGCGCCCGCACGGCGCGCAGCAACGACATAACGACATCAGCTCCGCATCCCGCCCGGGCAGGCCCCGGCGACGGCGCGGAGAGAGATATGCGGCGGACATCCCCCCATGTGCGTCGCAGAGCGCGGACCTTTGGTATGCCGCTTCAATCGGAAGCCCCCCCTTCCCGATTGGAAGCGGCGTCCGCGTTTTTGGGCGGCTCCTGCGCGCCCCGGCGCGCCGGCAGCAGCCAGGCCGCAAGCGAGCGCACCTCATCCCGTGCAAAGAGAAACAGCAGCAGCGCATAGAACAGCGCGCACAGCCCCATCGAGCACCAGCTCCACAGCGCGCCGCCGCCCAGGCGCTGCAGCAGCAGCGCCAGCAGCGCCATCAGCCCCGTGCACAGCGCGGGCTTCCAGAGCGTGCGCAGCAGCTCGGCGATGCGGAACCCGCAGCGCAGGCGCAGCACGGCCCACAGCGCGACCGGCAGCGTAAAGCGCATGGCCACGCACGCGCAGACCACCGCGAGGAACCCGTGCGGAATGGCCCACACGCCCGCCGCGACCGACAGGGCGAGCTTGATCATCTGGCACAGCAGCGACGCGCGCGGCAGGCCCCTTGCGCGCAGCACCTCGCTGCACGGCGAGGAGACGACCGCCATCAGCGCCGAGGAGAGCGCCCAGAGCCCGACGACCGGCACGGCCTCCATCCACTGGCTGCCCAGCAGCACGCTCGTTGCCAGATCGCGGTAGAGAAACAGACCGGCCCCCATCGGGAACACGAGGAACGCGAGCGAGCGCAGCGTCGCGTAGAACAGGCCGGAAAAGCCCGCCGCGTCCTCCTGCAGGCGCGACAGGCCGGAGAAGAGCACCGTGTACACCGGCGTGGTCACCAGCGCGATGAGCGCGCCGGCGTTGTTGACCGCGTTGCGGTACAGGCCGAGATAGTATTCCGAAAACGCATGCCCGATGAGGAACAGGTCGAACCAGCTGCACGCCCAGATGGAGACGGACTCCAGCATCGTCCAGAACGAGAAGGAGAACATCCCGCGCAGCACCCGCAGCCGGTAGAACAGGCGCGGCCGCCAGATGCCGGTCAGCAGCAGCGCCGCGGCGTTGACCGCGTGCCCGGCCAGCGTCCCGAGCACCAGCGCCCAGTGCGACAGGCCCAGCAGCGCCAGCGGCACCGTGACCACGAGCGGCACGGCGCTCTGCGCCATGCGCAGGAAAAACAGCCGCCGAAAGTCCAGCGCGCGCCGCAGCAGCGCCATCGCCACGGAGGTGAACGCCGTGAGCGGCAGCTGCGCGCAGGCGACCGCGACCACCGCGCCGTAGCCGGGGCTGCCGGCCAGCGCGGCGATGGGTTCGCGCAGCAGGCACACCAGCGCCCAGAGCGCGAGCGAGAACGCAAGGTTCGTCCAGAACGCGACGCTCGCCGCGTCGGAGCGCTCCGCATCGGACGAAAACTCGTGCTGCACGAGGTATTTCTGGAATCCCGCGTCCGTAAACAGGTCGGCAAAGCTCGTGACCATCATGGCCGTGGCCAGCACGCCGTACGCCGCGGGCGCGACCAGGCGCGCCAGCAGCATGTTGACGCCGAGGCTGACCAGTTTGGCCGCCACCTCCGCTGCGACGGACCAGCGCGCCGCGCCGGCGACGCGGCCCTGCAGGCTGCGCTCCACGGCCTACGCCCCGCCGCCCGGCCCGCGGCGCAGCAGCCCCAGCCGGCGCGGCAGCCGCGTCCCGTCCTGCTCGTCCCCGCCGGCGGCGATCAGGCGCGAAACGCCCAGCATCAGCGCGATGGGCAGCAGCTGCTGGCGCAGGTAATAGCTGATGGTCAGCACGTCCGCAATCAAGAACCACGCCGTGAGCGCGACCACGATCTAAAGAGCGAAGTGCCGTCCGGCGCGGCGCTCCGCCTGCACGAGCGCATAGAGCTGCGGCCCGTTGTACAGCAGCAGCGCGGGCAGGCCGCCGGAGACGAGCAGCTCCAGCGGGTTGTTGTGCGAATACGTCACGCGCGTCACGCCGTTGAAGCGGTAGCAGTCCAGCCCCCAGCCGGTCAGCGGCCGCTCGAGGAACATCGCCCACGCCTGGCGCAGCAGGCTCATGCGCTCCAGATAGGAGCCCTCCGTCTCCGCGCCGCCGAACACCGTGCGGAACAGCTCCACAAAGCGCACGCCGATGACCTGATAGAGCGGCGGGATGCACAGCACCGCCGCGGCCAGCGCGATGAGCAGCGCCGCGAGCACGAGCAGGTTGCGCCTCAAATGCCGCCGGTCGCGCCAGAGCAGGTAGGCCGCCGGGATGAGCACGAGCATGGCCATGCCCTTGCGCGAGCCGGTCAGCAGGACCGTCCCCGCCAGCAGCAGCGCCGGGATCAGCTCGTTCCAGCGCCGCCGCTCGCACGCGCGGTGGATGGCGACGCCGTAGCCGATGGACAGGATCATGGCCAGGTCGTTGGGGTAGATGTTCACCGCGCTGCCGACGCGCGTCTCGAACAGGTTCTCCCGCTCGCCGATGAGCGCGTAGGCCATCGTCGCAAGGCACGCCAGCAGGCACATCAGCAGGCTCATCTCCGCGTTGCGCCGCTGCACGACGAGCTGATGGACCACGAGCATGAACCCGAGCCCCACGCACATCGTTTTGCACATGGCCAGCGCCGTCGCCTGTTCGATCGCCCAGCCGGCCAGCACGCCCACCGCGCCCCAGGCGATGACCAGCGCGTACCCGAGGTACCATACCGAGCCGTAGAAGCGCGGCCGCACGGCAAAGCGCACGAGCGCCACCAGCAGCATCAGCCCCATGCCCGTGGTGGACACGAGCGTATGCTGGAATGAAAACGTCGTAAACAGGCAGATGGCCAGCGCGGCGTCGCTCGCGGCGTCCAGCGCGCGGTTCCATCTCTCCCTACCGGCAGCAGTCTGCAAGATATTCCCTCCATTCCCCGGCCACGCGCCGGTCGTCGAGCTCGTCCGCCACGCGGCGCGCCGCCCGGCCGAGCGACGCGGCCAGCGCGGGCTCGTCCGCCAGGCGGCAGAGCGCCCGGCACAGCGCCGCCTCGTCCCCTGCGGGCGTGAGCAGGCCGTTCTCCCCGTCGCGGAGCAGCGCGGCGCACCCGCCGCTCGGGCAGTCGGTCGCCACGCAGGGCAGGCCGAGCGCCATCGCCTCGATCAGCGCGTTGGGCATGCCCTCAAAATCGGAGCTGAGCGCAAAGGCGCCCGCGCGGCGGATGCAGTCCGCCACGTCCGGCCGCGCGCCCTCGAACACGGCCGCCCCCGCCGGCAGCAGCGCGCGGGCGAGCGCCTCCAGCGGCGCGCGCTCCGAGCCGTCCCCGTAGAGCGAGAGCGTCCACTCCTCATGCGCGGCATGGAAGCGGGCGAACGCCCTGATTAGCAGCGGCACGTTCTTTTGCGCCTCCAGCCGGCCGACGAACACGACGCGCTTTTCCCGCTCCCCCTCCCAGGGCGATCCCAGGCGCGCCGCGTCCAGCGGGTTTTTCAGGATGGCCGCGCGCGCGCGGATGCGGCGGGAAAAGCAGGCCGCCGCCCCCTGCGTCTGGAAGATGAAGCCGCGCGCAAACGGGTACAGCAGCGCGCGCAGCAGGCGCTTGACGCGGCTCTCCGGGTGGCGGCGCGGGTCGTTGCGCTCCGACACGACGACGGGCACGCCGCTGCCGAGCAGGAACAGCACCGTCCACACGTTCACCTTCTCCGGCATGGCCAAGACCACGTCCGGCCGCTCGCGCCGCACCAGCCGCCTGAGCGCAAGGTACGCGCGCGGGATGCTGCGGCTCGGGCACGCGCCGCCCGGCAGCAGCGGCATAAGGCGCACGCGCGCGTCGAGCGGGTAAAACGATTCGCAGGCGTATTCCGTAACGATCGTGCAGGCGATCCCCCAGTCCGCAAACCGGTTGGCAAGCTGCGCGATCACGCGCTCGCAGCCGCCGCCGGCCATGTTGTGCGTCATGATGAGCAGCCGCTTCATGCGCGCCCCTCCTGCGCGGCGAGCAGCAGGCGCCTGAGCGCCGCCGACGTATCGCGGATATCGTATCCCGCCGCGCGCACGGCCGCATGCGCCGCCGCGCGCAGCGCGTCGGGCGCGGGAGACAGCCCGGCGAGCGCCTCCCCAAAACGCGCCGCCTCGCGCGGCAAAACGCCGGCCCGCCCCGTCACGTCCGTCTCGCGCGCGACGGTATCCGCCACCAGGCACGGCAGCCCGGAGCAGAGCGCCTCCACCAGCGCGAGCGGGAATCCCTCGTGCCGCGACGGCAGCACGAACGCGTCCATGGCCGAGAGCAGTTCCGGCACGTCCGGCCGCGCGCCCACGCACACGGCCGCCTCCGCTAAGCCCAGCGCGGCAAGGCGATCGCCCAGCGCCTTGCCAAGCGGCCCGTCGCCCACCACGAGCAGGCGCGCCTGCGGCCGGGCGCGGCGCAGCAGCGCGAACGCCTCCGCCAGCAGCAGCGGGTCCTTCGCCTCGTCCAGCCGCCCCACCGTGCCGGCCACGAACGCCTCCCCGTCAAAGCCCCGCGCGGCGCGCGCGGCGCGCCGCGCCGCCGCCGAGAAGGCGAACGCCTCCGTATCCACGCCGTTTTTGCACACGGTGAACGGCCTGTCCCCGTACAGGAAGCGCCCCGCCGCCTCGCCGCAGGCGAAGCGGTGCGTGGCCAGCCCGTTCATCAGCGGCCGCAGCAGGCGGTGCAGCGCCATATGGCTGCAGGCGGTGTTGTGCGCGTGCGCGATGCGCGCCGCGGCCCCGCCCAGCCGCGCGCCCAGCAGGTCCGCCGCGAGCGTGGCGCTGTTGCCGTGGCACCAGACGGTCCGGTAGCCGCCCGCGCGCACGACGTCCCGCAGCGCCAGCACATAGCCCAGCGGATCGCGGTTGCGCCGGAGCACGTGCAGCGCGCCGCCAAAGCCCGCCACGCGCGCGCGCACGGCCGGCCCCGGCTCCTCGATGGCCGCGACGTCCACCGGCAGGCCCATCGCCTCGCAGCTGCGCAGCGCATAGCCGGCCACGCCGCCGCCGGAGAGCCGCACCGTGACCACCATGAGGATGCGCCCGCTCACCGGCGCGCCTCCTGGCCAAAGGCCGTCAGCGGTTCCTCGCCGCCGCCGCACACGCGCTGCTCATAGATCCGCGCGTCCACGAGGAAGCGGTACCAGTAGCACTCGAAAAAGTGGTACACCAGGCCCGGCACGCCGTCGAGGAACCCGCCGCAGAAGATGTATTTGTAGATGAACCAGAGCCACGCGCGCAGGAACATGGGCGCGCGGTAATACAGGCCGAATTTCCTTTTGCGCGTGCGCTGCAGCGCCGCGTCCGTATTGACCGACTCGTCCGCCCCGGCCAGATAGGCCAGATAATCCTGCTTTTCCCGGATGGCGTACCAGTTGCAGCGGGCGATGTAGTCGCCAAGGTCCTTCACGTCATGGTGCTCGAAGCGGTGCTTTGCGCGCACATAGCGCCCGTCCAGCAGGATGGTGTGCGCATCGCGCTTGCGGTCCTCCAGCGCGCCGTGGCCGCGGCGGAAGATCATGATCTTGCGCCGCTTGCTGCCGCCGTGGCGCAGCAGGCGGCCGAGGAAGTAGAAATCCGCCTCCATCGACACGCCCGTCACGTCCGCCGCCGCGCCCGAGAGCAGCGCCTCGCATTCGGCGCACAGCGCGGGGGGGAAGCGCTCGTCCGCGTCGAGGCGCAGCAGCCACTCCGTCGCGGCGCCGGTGTGCTCAATGGCCCAGTTGAACTGCGCCGCATAATAGGTGAACGGATGCTCGACCACCTCCGCGCCGTGGGCGCGGGCGATGGCCGCCGTATCGTCCGTGCTGCCCGAATCCACGACCACCACGCGCCGGGCAAAGCCCCGGAGCGAATCGATGCAGCGGGCGATGTTCGCCTCCTCGTTGCGCGTAAGGATGATCGCCGTCAGGTCCGCCATGGCCGCGCCTCCCCTGCCGTCGGTTTTTCAACAGTATACCACAAGCGCCGCCGTCTGTCATTATCCCGGCAAAAACGCGCCGCAGCGGCGGGGCCGCCCGGCGCACGGCCGATGCGCAGCGGCGGGCGGGATGGGCGCGGTCACAGCAAAAAACGCCCGGCCCCGTGCGCGGGCGCGAGATAGCCCGCCCCGGCGTTGACCGGGCGGGCGCGCAGGCGGCGGGCGGAACACGGGAGACGGCGCGGAAACGGCGCGCGGCGAAACGGGCGCGGAAACGGCGCGCGGCGAAAATGCGCGGCATGCCGCAAGCGGGAGATGGGGGCGGCGGGCGCAACGCGGAGCGCGCCGGGCGGGAATCCCCGCCCGGCGCGGCGCGCTCACTTGACCAGCAGCATGGCCGGGACCTTCTTGCGCTTGACGCGCCCCTGCCGCATGAGCGAGAGCACGGTGTCGCGCAGCGTGGCGTTGAGGTCGCGCGCGTGGTAGCCCAGGTCCCGCCGCGCCTTGGCGCAGGAGAATTTCGCGTTGGACGTGAGGGTGAAGAGCGAATAGCGCGTGTACAGCGGCGCCTCGCCCCGGATGCGGTAGAACAGCTCCGCCAGCGGCGCGGTCAGCCGCGCAAACCACATCGGCAGCACCGTGGAGACGCGGCGGCGGCCCGTGATCTCGTGCAGGCGGTCGAGCAGGTCGCGCACGCGCACATACCCGCCCGAGAGGATGTAGCACTCGCCGCGGCGGCCGTGCTCGGCCGCTTCGATCACGCCCTCTGCCACGTCGCGCACGTCCACAAAGTCGTACCCGCCCTCGACGCAGGCGGTCAGGCTGCCGTTCAAATAGCTCTCGATCATCTGCGTCATGTGGCCCTTGCCGTAATCGTCCGGGCCGATGATGCCGGAGGGGTGCACGACCGTCGCGTCCAGCCCGTCGCGCGCCGCGTCGAGCACGAGCTGCGTGGCCGCGGCCGTGGACTTGGCGTACGCGCCCACCACGCGCTCAGGCGAGAAGGAGCTGACCTCCGTCATGGTCACGCCCTGCGGCTGCTCCGGGATGGCGTGCACGGAGCTGATGTAGACGATCTTCAGCACATGATGGCGGCGGCACAGCTCGAGCACGTTCCTCGTGCCGCCCACGTTGACCTGCTCCACCTGGTCGAGGTTGCGCGAGCCGATGTTGATCAGCCCCGCCGTGTGGATGAAGATCACGCCGCAATCCGGGTCCACGCCGTAGAACAGGGGCTCGAGCGTCTCGATGCGGCGCACGTCGCCGCGCACGATGGAGATGTCCGTGCCGTAGAGCATGGTCACGTCCTCGTTTTCGCGCGCCAGGCCGCGCACCTGCTCGCCGCGCGAGAGCAGGAGCCTTGCGATATTGTTGCCGACATGGCCGCCCACGCCGGTGATGATGAACAGCCGTTTCATGATGGGCACCTCGCTTATTCTTTTTTGGCTGTATCGAGAGGCGTCCGGCCGCGCCGCAGCGGATGCCGCGCGCCGGACGCGCCTTTGCAAGAGGGCGCGGCCCGGTCGATTCGATCCCCGGAACGGGCCGCCATACAGGAAAAAGGAAGATGATGCCTGCGGCCGGGTCGCCCGCAGCGCCGCGGCGTTCTGCACGCCGATGGTACGGCGCCCGCTCCGGTTGTCCTTATCTTACCCGGAAAATGTTAAACGGGCATTACGGCAGTTCGTCTTTTCCGCGACATTTTTGTGTGCGGCCGCCATAATGCGGCGCGCCCGGCGGGGCCGGGCCCTCTCAGGCGGCCGGCACAGCGCGGCGACGCACTCGATCTCCACCAGCGCCCCCTTTGGCAGCGCGGCGACCTCCACGCACGAGCGCGCGGGCGGCACGCTATCAAACAGCCGCGCGTACACCTCGTTCACCGCGGCAAAGGCGGAAAGATCGGTCAGGAACACCGTCGTCTTGACGATGTGCGCCGGCGTGAGCGACGCGGCGGCGAGCCGCGCGCGGATGTTGCGGCACACCTGCTCGGCCTGCGCGGGCGCGTCCTCGCCCACGAGCGCGCCCGTGGCCGGGTCGATGGGGATCATGCCGGAGAAGAAAAACAGGTCCCCGACGCGCACGCCCTGCGAGTAGGGGCCGATGGCCGCCGGCGCGGCGCTGGTGCTGACGATGGTCTTGTTCATGATAAACGCCTCCTTACGGGTCCGTGCCGCGCGCCGTCAGGCGGCGCTGCGCCGCCAGGTGCGCGGCGAGAGCAGCAGCACGATGGGGAATACCTCCAGCCGCCCGGCCAGCATGGTGGCCGTGAGCAGGAGCTTGGAAAACGGCGAATAGGCGCCGAAGTTGCTCATCGGCCCCACCTGGGCAAGCCCGGGCCCGATGTTGCTAAAGCACGAGAGCGTGGCGGAGAAGTTCGTCGTAAAGTCGAACCCGTCCAGCGCGATGAGCAGCGTCACCACCGTCAGGATGAGCATGCTGCCGATGAGGTAGTTGCGCGTGCCGGTGACCGTCTCCTGTTCCACGGCCCGGCCGTCGAAGCGGATGGTCGTCACCGCGCGCGGATGCAGCACATGGCGCAGCTCCGCGCCGAACGACTTGCACGCAATCGCCAGGCGCGACACCTTGTAGCCGCCGCCGGTGGAGCCGGCGCACGCGCCGATGAACATGAGCACCAGCAGCACCTCCTGCGCCAGCACCGGCCAGAGCGCAAAGTCCGTCGTGGCATAGCCGGTGGTGGAGATGATGGAGGACACCTGGAAAAACGCATGCCGCAGTGACAGGCCGAGCGTGCCGTACTGCGGCAGCACGCACAGCGTGATGATGACCGTCGCGCCGGCCACGATCGCCACGAACCAGCGCAGCTCCTCGCTGCGCAGCGCCTCGCGCACGCGGCGGATGAGGATGAGGTAGTACAGGTTGAAGTTGATGGAGAACAGCAGCTTGAACACCGAGAGCACCACGTCCGCATACGCGCTGTCGTAATACGCGATGCCGATGTTGCGCACGCTGAAGCCGCCCGTGCCGGCCGCGCCCATGGCGTTGCACACCGCGTCGAAGGCGGGCATGCCGCCCAGCAGCAGCAGCACGATCAGCACGAGCGTCATGACCGAATAGGTGCCGTAGAGGATCTTGGCCGTCTGGCGCATGCGCGGCACGAGCTTGCTGGCCGTCGGCCCCGGCACCTCCGCGCGCATGAGCACCATCGAGCGGTCGTCCGACATGGGCAGCACGGCCATGACGAACACCAGCACGCCCATGCCGCCGACCCAGTGCGAAAAGCTGCGCCAGAACAGCACCCCGCGCGGCAGCGACTCCACCTCGGAGAGGATCGACGCGCCGGTGGTCGTAAAGCCGGAGACGATCTCAAACAGCGCGTCCACATACGACGGGATCGCGCCGCTGATCACCATCGGCAGCGCGCCGAACGCACTCATGAGCACCCAGGCAAGCGCCACGGTCACGAGCCCCTCGCGCGCGTAGATGGCGCTGTTTTCCGGCTTGTTCACCGAAAGCGGCAGCCCCACGGCCAGCAGCAGCGCCATCGAGATGAGGAAGGCGGAGAGGTCGCCCTCGCCGTAGATGGCGGCCAGCGCCGCGGAGGGGGCCATCAGCGCCGCCTCCACCGTCAGTATCCTGCCGAGCAGGTATAGGATCATCCGTCTGTTCACGGTCTCTGTTCCTCCCGACCGGCGCTACTGCTCTGCAAGGATATCGGAAAGCTCCGTCAGGTGATGGTCCTTGGTGCCCACCAGCACGCCGTCCCCCGGCTCGATGCTGTCCATGCCGCCGGGGATGTGCGCCCTGCCGCTGCGCACGAGGCAGGCGATCAGCACGCCGGGGCGCAGCGCCAGGTCCTTGAGCGGCACGCGCAGATAGGCGCCCTCGCGCCCGGCCCGAAACTCCAGCACCTCCACCTTGCCGCCCACGATCTGGAACAGCGACTCGATGTTGCTGCTCTCCAGCGACGCATTGACCGAGCGCACATAGGCCACGATGCGGTTGGCCGTCAGGTCGCGCGGGGAGATGGCGCTCTCCAGGCTGCTGTCGCGGATGAGGCGGGTGAGGTTCTCGTTGTTCACCTTGGCGATGACCTTGCGCGCGCCGCTCGAGGCGGCGTACATGGCCGCGAGGATGTTGCCCTCGTCCAGCCCCGTGAGCGCCACGAACGCGTCCGCGCCGGCGAGCCCCTCCTCCAGCAGCAGCTCATGGTCGGCCATGCTGCCGCGCAGCACGGTGCACTTGGGCAGCAGCGCGCCCAGCTCCGCGGCCCGCTCCGCGTCGCGCTCGATGATCTTTACGCGCATGCCCGCGCGCACGAGGCTGTTGGCAAGGTAATAGGTGATGCGCCCGCCGCCGGCGATGATCACGTCGCGCACGCGCGAGGAGACCATGCCCATGCGCCGAAACGCCTCCGCGATCTCCGCCGCCGCGCCGGTGAGGTACACCCGGTCGCCCGCGCGCAGCTCGAACGCGCCGTCGGGGATGGAGACGTCGCCGCCGCGGTCCACCGCGCAGAACAGCACGCGCGCGCCGAGCTTTTGCGGCAGCTGCGACAGCGGCGCGCCGATGACCGGGCTGTCCGCCGGCAGGCGGAAGCTGACCAGCTCCGCGCGCCCCTTGGCGAACAGCTCCACCCGCGCCGCCGACGGGATGCGCAGGATGCGCGCGATCTCCTGCGCGGCGGTGAGCTCCGGGTTGATGACCATGGACAGGCCCAGATCCTCCTTGAGGAAGTAGAGCTGGTCGAAATACTCCGGGTTGCGCACGCGCGCGACGGTGTTCTTCGCGCCGAGCTAGAGCGCCGTGCGGCAGCAGAGCATGAAGACCTCGTCGCTCTCTGTCACGGCGATGTCCAGCTCCGCCACCCCCGCGCCCGCGTCGCGCAGCGCCAGGTAGGACGCGCCGTTGCCCTCATAGCAGATGACGTCGAGCATGTTCCCGATCTTTTCGAGCACCTGGCCGTCGGTATCCACCACGGTCACGTCGTGCGCCTCGTCCACCAGCTGCCGCGCAAGCGTCTGCCCGATCTTGCCGCAGCCGACGATAAAAATCCGCATGCGTCCTCCTTCCGTCCCATCCGCCCGGCGCGATCCGCTGCGCGCAGGCGGCGCACGGTCGCTTTCCCCGGCCGTTTCCCGCTTTTTCTCCATTATACCCACGGCCTGCACCGATTGCAAGAATCCCCCCGCGCGCCGGGCTGCGGTTTCTTCCCGGGGCCGCCCGCGGCGGCGCAAAATGGGGCGCGGCCGCGTTTTTTTCTTGCAGGCGGGCCGCCGCGCGGCTATAATAGAAGGAACCACAGGGGGCGGCGCAGCCCCGGGCATCTTTCTTTCGGGAGGATCGGACACATGGATCGGTATCGGAACAACGTCGGCGTACTCGTACCAAACATCATGCTCCCGCCGCGGGGGACGAATTTTGAAAAATGGGCCGTCGTGGCGTGCGACCAGTTCACCTCGCAGCCCGAATACTGGGAGAAGGTGCGCGAGCTGACCGCGGGCGCGCCCACCACGCTCGACCTCATCCTGCCGGAGGCATACCTGGGCGCGCGCGACGAGGCGCAGCGCATCGACGCCATCCGCACGAACATGGCTGGCTACCTGCGCCACGGCGTGCTCAAAAAATACGACCAGGGCTTTGCGCTGGTGCGCCGCACCGCGGCCGGGCGCACGCGCCTCGGGCTGGTCATGGCGCTCGACCTTGAACAGTATGATTATCACAAGGGCGCGACGACGCTCATCCGCGCCACGGAGGGGACGATCGAATCGCGCATCCCGCCGCGCCTGCGCATCCGCGAGGGCGCCAAGCTCGAGCTGCCGCACATCATCGTGCTCATCGACGACCCGGGCCGCACGGTCATCGAGCCGCTCGCCGCGCGCGCGGACGAGATGGAGCTGCTCTACGACACCGACCTCATGCTCGGCGGCGGGCACATCGAGGGCCGCCTCGTCTCCGACGAGGGCATGATCCGCGGTGTGCTCGGCGCGCTCGCCGCGCTGACCGACGCGGAGGCGTTCCGCGCCAAGTACGGCGACCATGCGCCGCTGCTGTTCGCCATGGGCGACGGCAACCACAGCTTCGCCACGGCCAAGGCCAACTGGGAGCGCATCAAGGCCACGCTCAAGCCGGGGCTCAGGCGCACGCATCCGGCGCGCTACGCGCTCGTGGAGGTGGAGAACGTCCACGACGAGGGCATCGAGTTCGAGCCCATCCACCGCGTCGTGTTCGGCCTGGACGGGCGCGAGGCCATCCGGCGCATCGGCGCGGCGCTCGAGGCGCAAAACGGCGGCGTGGAGACGCGCTGGTTTGAAAACGACGGGTCCATCGGCGTCCTGCTGCGGCAGGGGCACGCGCTGCCGTTCTGCTGCCGGGAGGGGCAGGGCGCGCTCCTCGTGCACGAGCCGGCGCAGCAGCTGGCCGTCGGCACGCTGCAAAACGCCATCGACGCGGTGCTTGCCGCGGCGCCGCAGGCGAGCGTGGACTACATCCACGGCGAGGACGTGGTGCGCGAGCTCGCCGCGCGCGAGAACGCCACGGGCTTCCTGCTGCCGGCCATGGAGAAATCGCAGCTGTTCCCCACCGTCGTGTACGACGGGGCGCTGCCGCGCAAGACCTTCTCCATGGGCGAGGCGAACGAAAAGCGTTATTACATGGAGTGCCGCCAGATCGCAAGATGAGCGCGGCGCATCCGGGGTGAAGGGGAGATACGGAACACAATGGCCATCAAAACGACCAAATTCGGCGGCAGCTCCATGGCCGACGCCGCGCAGTTTGCCAAGGTCCGCGCGATCATCGAGGCGGACGGGGCGCGCCAGTTCGCCGTGCCGAGCGCGCCGGGCAAGCGTTTCCCGGGCGACGACAAGGTCACGGACCTGCTGTACCTGTGCCATGCGCAGCACGCCGAGGGCGTGTCCTTTTACGATACGTTCGACACCATCGCCGAGCGCTATGTGGAGATCGAGCGGGCGCTGGGCCTGTCCACGCACATCGAGGCGGAGCTCAACGCCGTGCGCAAGAACCTGGAAAACGGCGCGAGCGAGGACTACATCGCCAGCCGCGGCGAATACCTCAACGCCCTGCTGCTGGCCGACTATCTGGGCTTTACGTTCGTGGACGCGGCGGAGCTGATCTGCTTCCATTCCGACGGCACCTACGACGGCGAGACCACGCAGAAATGGACGCCGCGGCTGGAGGGGCGCAGCCGGCTGGTCATCCCCGGCTTCTACGGCCGCAGGCGCGACGGCAGCATCAAAACGTTCTCGCGCGGCGGGTCGGACATCACCGGCGCCATCGTCGCGCGCGCCGTGCACGCCGACGTGTACGAGAACTGGACGGACGTGTCGGGCTTCCTCATGGCGGACCCGCGCATCGTCAAGGACCCGAAGGTCATCCGCACGGTCACGTATTCGGAACTGCGCGAGCTCTCCTACATGGGCGCGACCGTGCTGCACGAGGATTCCATCTTCCCCGTGCGCAAGGCGCACATCCCCATCAACGTGCGCAACACCAACGCGCCCGACGAGCCGGGCACCATGGTCGTGCCGGACAGCTACCTGCAATACTACCGCCGCGAGGGCGTGCTCACCGGCGTGGCCGGGCGCACGGGCTTCACGGTCATCACCGTGTTCAAGGACAACATGCACAACGAGGTAGGCTTTGGCTACCGCCTGCTGCGCGTGCTCGACCGCTACAACATCTCGTTTGAGCACGTGCCCTCCGGCATCGACACGATGTCGCTGGTCGTGGCCGACACGAAGCTGCGCGAGCACCTGGAGGCCGTGCTGCGCGAGATCCGGCGCGACTGCAACCCCAAGACCGTCGAATTGCAGTCGAACATGGCGCTCATCGCCACCGTGGGCAAGGGCATGGTGCGCAACATCGGCACCGCCGCAAAGCTGTTCAACGCGCTCTACGAGGCGGGCGTCAACGTGCGCATGATCGACCAGGGCTCGTCCGAGATGAACATCATCGTCGGCGTGGAGAGCGGCGATTTCGAGGCCGCCGTGCGCGCCATCTACAACGCCTTCGCCTAAGGGCGCGCGGGCGCTTCCCCGCGCCGCCCGGGCCGCGGCGCGGCAAACGCCATGCCGTTCGTGCATGGGCAACATTGCTTTCCCATGACCCCCGTCCTTTGGGACGGGGGCGCTTATTTTCCGGGGCCGCCGGCTCCGTGCAAAGCGAAAGCCCGATAAAACGGGGAACGGCATGGCAAAGGCCATGCCGTTCCCGCAGAAGAAGGTATTGCTTGCCTGCAATCCCCCGGCGCTTTGTATGGGGCCGCCGCGCCGGGCGCACACGTGCGGGGTTCGCCGCGCGAATACCGGTTCGCCGCGCGGGCGCGCCGCCGCTTCAGTCCTGGAAGCGGGAGCGGTCGATCCACAGGCCGAGCGCGGGGTTGGGGATGAAGTAGACCTCCTCGCCGCCGGGCAGGATGTTGTAGCCGTAGCTGAGCCTGCGCGGGTCGTAGCGGGCGGCCATCTCGTCGTAATCCGCCCACTTGAAGTGCACGCCCTCGATCTCCTCGCGCGTGATGTGCGGCCGCACGGCGTAGGTGATGGAGAAGCGCCCGTCGGTCGAGCCGTGGATCAGGGGCGCCGCGGCGCCCATGTTGTCCCGCAGGACCTGGTTCTCCGGCGCGCGGAACTGCTCGAGCACCTTCAGCCGGCCGCAGTAGCCGTACTTGCGGATGAGCCGGTCGATGGCCGGGTCCTCGCCGAAATGATCCACCCCGGGCGCGAGCACGATCAGCTCGCCGCCGTCGGCGATGGCCATGCGCGTGCGGTACACGGCCTTGTTGCCCAGCCACGTGGTGTGGAACTCCTTCGGGTCGAGGTAGACGACGCACTTTTTGATGCCCGTCTCCACAAAGTCGATGTTCTTCTGCTGCGCGAGCGCCACGGCCTCCTCCAGCACGCGGCGCGTGTCGCCGATGAACAGGCCGTGCGTGTGGATGTTGCCGCCGGGCGCGGTCGTCACCGTCAGCGCAAAGACGATCGGCCGGCCGGCCAGGTACTTTTCGAGCGCATAGTCGAGGATCTTGCGCACGGGCGTGTGGTCGCGCCCCATCATGCGCTCCATGCCGTAGACCGCGCCGACCATGTGGCTCTTGTTGATCATGTCGCTGCCGCCCACGCCGACGAACAGGTTCTTGGCGTGGTTGGCCATGCCGATGACCTCGTGCGGCACGACCTGGCCGACGGAGAGGATCAGCTCGTAGGACGGGTCCATGACGCGGCGGTTGATCTCCACGCTGACCGGGTCGGTCCACAGGCCGTCGGTGATCTCCCTGAGGTAATCGGCCGGCACCTCGCCCAGGCGCACCACATCCGTGCGCCAGTTGTGCGTGATGAACCTGTCGAACGGGATGTCGCCGAACATGTCGGCCGCCTCCGCCTGCGTCACGGGCACGTGCGTGCCCAGCGCCGGCAGCACGTCCACCGCGCAGCCCGCGTCCGTGAGCAGGTGGTAGTAGACGTTGGTGATGTAGCCGGCGTTGGAATGGTAGCGCGTGTAATCCGGCGGGATCAGCAGCGCCTTTTTCGGGCTGCGCCCCTCGAGCGAGCGCACGAGCGCGGCGCGGATCTGCTCGCGGCTGAGGCCCTCGTCCGTGGCCGCGCGGTAAAACAGTTCCATGATGAAGCTCCTTTCCGCAGCGCCGCCGCGCCTGCTGCGCGCGCCGCTGCGCCTGTGATGCGGGAAAAGCGGCGCCGCCCCCATCCGGTCCCGGACGGGGGCGCGCGCCGCACGCGGTCAGGCCGTGTAGGTCGAGGCGGACGTGCTGCCGCCGTGGCCGGTCCAGTTGGTGTGGAAGAACTCGCCGCGCGGCGCGTCCAGCCGCTCGTAGGTGTGCGCGCCGAAATAGTCGCGCTGCGCCTGCAGCAGGTTGGCCGGGAGCTTTGCGGACGTGTAGCCGTCAAAATACGCAAGCGCGGACGAGAACGCGGGCATCGGGATGCCGTGGCGCACCGCCTCCGCCACCACGTCGCGCCAGGCCGGCACGAGGCTGCGGATGGTATTGCCAAAGTACTCGTCCAGCAGCAGGTTTTGCAGCTGCGGGTCCTTGTCGTACGCTTCCTTGATCTTGCCCAGGAACACCGAGCGGATGATGCAGCCGCCGCGCCACATGAGCGCGATGCCGCCGTAGTTCAGGTTCCAGCCGTAGGTCTTGGCCGCGGCGCGCATGAGCGTGTAGCCCTGCGCGTAGGAGATGATCTTCGAGGCGTAGAGCGCCTGGCGGATCTTCTCGATGAAGGCGGCGCGGTCGGCGCAGGCGATGCGCATATCCGCCTTGGGGAAGTGCGCGGCCGCCTCGACGCGCTCCTCCTTCATGGCCGAGAGGCAGCGCGCGAACACCGCCTCGCCGATGAGCGTGAGCGGCACGCCCTCGTCCAGCGCCGCGATGCCCGTCCACTTGCCGGTGCCCTTCTGGCCCGCGGTGTCGAGGATCTTCTCAACGATCGGCTTGCCGTCGGTATCCTTGAAGGCGAGGATGTCGCGCGTGATCTCGATGAGGTAGCTGTCCAGCTCCGTCTCGTTCCACGCCTTGAACACCTCGTGCATCTCGTCGCACGTCATGCCGAGGCCGTCGCGCATGAGCTGATACGCCTCGCAGATGAGCTGCATGTCGCCGTACTCGATGCCGTTGTGCACCATCTTGACGAAGTGGCCGGCGCCGTTCTCGCCCACCCACTCGCAGCAGGGGGAGCCGTCCTCCACCTTGGCGCAGATGGCCTGGAACACGTCCTTGACGTGCGGCCACGCGGCCGGGGAGCCGCCCGGCATCATGGACGGGCCCTTGAGCGCGCCCTCCTCGCCGCCGGACACGCCGGTGCCGATGTACAGCAGGCCCTTGGACTCGACGTACTGCGTGCGGCGGATGGTATCCGGGAAGTGGCTGTTGCCGCCGTCGATGAGGATGTCGCCCGGCTCGAGCAGCGGGATGAGCGTGTCGATCAGCTCGTCCACCGCCGCGCCGGCCTTGACCATCATCATCACGCGGCGGGGCTTTTTCAGCGCGGCCACCAGCTCCTCAAGGGAGTAGGTGCCGATGATGTTGAGCCCCTTGGCGCGCCCCTCCACGAAGTTTTTCACCTTGGAGGTGGTGCGGTTGTACACCGCGACCGTGAAGCCCTTGGACTCCATGTTCATCACGAGGTTCTCGCCCATGACCGCAAGGCCGATCAGACCGATATCCGCTTTCATTGTCTCTCTCCTTTTATATTCTGTACTCGTTGTCCCGCACGGGGGGTCGGTTTCAGCGCTTGACGCGGGCGTTGCCGCTCCACACGGCCCACACCTGCTCCTCGTCGGCCGGCTGCGCATAGTCGTTGAGCATGGTCGCCGCGAGCGCGCCGGTGGCCCAGCCAAAGTGCAGGCAGTCCTCGCCGCCCCAGCCGCGGAGCACGCCGTAGAGCAGGCCGCCGACGAACCCGTCGCCGCCGCCGATGCGGTCGAGCACCTGGATCGGCCGCGGCTCGGCCACGTACCACTCGCCCTCGCGCAGCAGGATCGCGCCCCACAGATGCTCGTTGGCGCTGACGACCTGGCGCAGCGTGGTGGCGAACGTCGTCGCGTTGGGGTACTGCTGGCGCACGCGCAGGATCATCTCCTTGAAGCTGTCGATCTTGGAGCCGAGATCCTTGCCGCCCGCCTCCGGGCCCTGCACGCCGAGGCAGAGCTGGAAGTCCTCCTCGTTGCCGATGAGGATGTCCGCCACGGAAGCGATCTCGCGGAAGGTGTCGGCGAGCTCCTGCTCGCGGCCCTTCCAGAACGAGGCGCGGTAGTTGAGGTCGAACGAGACGCGCGTGCCGTAGCGCCTGGCCGCGCGCGCAAGCTCGAGGCAGAACACGCTCGTCTCATGCGAGAGCGCCGCGATGAGGCCGGACAGGTGCAGCACCTCCACGCCCTCCTGGCCGAAGATGCGGTCCAGGTCGAAATCCTTCACGTTCAGCGTGCGGCCGACCTCGCCGGCGCGGTCGTTCTGCACGCGCGGGCCGCGCATGCCAAAGCCGCTGTCGGCGATGTTGAACTGGTGGCGGTAGCCCCACGGCCCGCCCTGGGGCACCTCCGGCCCCTCGAACTCCATGCCGCGGCTGCGCAGGTCCGCCTTGATGAAGGCGGCGATGGGCGAGCCCTCCACGAACGTGGTGAGCACCTTGACCGGCAGGCCGAGCGCCGCCGGCACGCTGGCCACGTTCGTCTCCGCGCTGGTGGCCTGCATGTAATAGTTGTGGCTGATGTGCACGGGCTGGCGGTCCGCCGGGGTGATGCGGACGCCCATGCTGGTGGGCACGACGAGTGCATAGCGTTTCATGGCTGTCCCTCCTGAAGATGAATGGTTATGGTTTGAGGATCTCGTCAAAACGGAAATAGCGCAGGGCGTTGTTGTAGCTGATGTCGCGCACGATCCGCCCGAGCGCCTCCCGGTCGTCCGGGTATTCGCCGTTCTCCACGAGCGTGCCGAACACGCTGCACAGGATGCGGCGGAAGTACTCGTGCCGGGTATAGCTCAAAAAGCTGCGGCTGTCGGTGAGCATGCCCACAAACGTGCTGACCACGCCGAGGTCCATCAGGTCGGTCAGCTGCTTTTCCATGCCCGCCTTGTGGTCGTTGAACCACCAGGCGCTGCCCATCTGGATGCGGCCGGCGATGTCCGAATCGGTCTGGAAGCACCCCATCACCGTACCGATGACGCCGTTGTCGGCGGGGTTGAGCGAGTAGAGGATGGTGCGCGGCAGCGCGTCCTCGCGCTCGAGCAGGTCGAGGAAGCGCGCCAGGCGCGGCGCGTTGCGCCCCTCGTCGTTCATCGCGTCGCAGCCCGTGTCCGGCCCGAGGCGCTCGAACATGCGCGTGGAGTTGTTGCGGATGCAGCCAAAGTGCAGCTGCATGACCCAGCCGCGCGCCTGGTATTCCCGCGCGCAGGTGAGCAGCAGCGCCGTCTGGAACGCCTCCGACTCGCGCTGGTCCACCGGCTCGCCGGCAAGGCCCTTTTGCAGGATGGCCTCGAGCTCCTCCTCGCCGGCGAGCACGCACAGCGCCGTATCGATGCCGTGGGCGCGCACGCGGCAGCCGCGCGCGTCAAAGTACGCGATGCGCGCGCACAGCGCCGCGCGCAGGTCGTCCATGTGCGCGATGGGCTGGCCCCACGCGGCCGAAAGGCGGCCGATGTACGCGGCAAAGTCCGGCTTGTCCGCGCGCATGGCCTTGTCCGGCCGGAAGGCGGGCAGCACGGCGACCTCGCACGTCGGGTCGGCCGCGATGCGCGCGTGCGCGCTCAGCCCGTCCGCCGGGTCGTCGGTGGTGCAGATGAGCTTCACGTTGCTCTTTTTGATGATGCCGCGCACGGACAGCTCCGGCTTTGCCAGCGCCTCGTTGCACGCGCGGTAGACCGCCTTTGCATTCCTGCCCGAGAGCGGCTCGTCGATGCCGAAATAGCGCTGCAGTTCCAGGTGCGTCCAGTGGTAGAGCGGGTTGCCGATGAGCTTGGGCACCGTCTCCGCCCAGGCGAGGAACTTCTCCTCCGGGTCCGCGTCGCCGGTGATGAGGCGCTCCGGCACGCCGGCCGAGCGCATGGCGCGCCACTTGTAGTGGTCGCCGCCGAGCCACACCTGCGTGATCGACTCGTAGCGGCGGTCGTCCGCGATCTCGTTCGGGTCGATGTGGCAGTGGTAATCGACGATGGGCATTTTTTCGGCATGGTCGTGGTACAGCGCGCGGGCCGTATCGCTGCCGAGCAGGAAATCCTTGTCCAGAAACGGCTTCATAGCTTCCCTCTTTTCTTCTTGTCCGCGGTGGGGTGTCGCGCGCGCCGGGGCGTGCCCGGGCGGCGTTGACGAGGCCAGTATAGCACTAATATATCAGAAAAGCAACAAGCCCGGTATGTTTTTTCAAAAATCAAGGCGGCGCAGATATTTTATGCCCCCCGGCCGTGATATATTTGTTTGACTTTCCCTGCGATGGTGCTATACTTAAAGCTGCAAACGGTCCACGCTTTCAACACATTCTTACAGGAGGTTTTTCCCATGTCCATCACGATCGATTCACTCCTCGGCCTGCTCGGCGGCCTGGACGGCGCGAAGGTGTACGAGCGCTCCGCCGCCGCCGCGGAGGGCACCGCCTGCGCCATCGTGCGCACGGGGCTCGACAAGCGCCTCGCCGTCGCGGGCGACAGGGCCGCAGACTTTTGCGGCGAGCAGGCGGGCAGCGTCAGGCTCTGCCCGCGCTCGGTGGAGATCGCGCAGGCGCTGCAGGCGCTCTTCCCGTTCACCCGGCCCCGCAGCCACGCCGGGCACGCCTTCACCATGGGCCTGGGCGACCGGCTCGGCCTGGCCACGCCCGGCCATGTGCGCGCCATCGCGGGTCAGGACGTCTACCCGGTGCTGGCGCAGCAGTCCATCCGCGAGCTGACGCTCACAAACCGCACCAAAGCGGACGAGAACGCCGACGCGGACTTCGGCGTGTTCCAGGAGGGCTACCGGGACGGTTACGGCGCCGACGGCGACCACCTCAAGACGAAGGAGGAGATCAAGTACGCCCTCGAGAGCGGCTGCACGATGATCACGCTCGACTGTTCCGAGCACATCGACATCCACGCCGCCGCCCTGTCCGACGCGCAGGGCGAGGCGGCCTACGCCGCGCTGCCGGCGGACGTGCGCGCGCACTACGAGGCGGAATACCTCGGCCGCGCGCTGCCCATCGTGGGCGAGCTGACGGCCGCGCAGCTGCGCCGCATCGTGCTCGTGTTCTACCGCGCCGTGCGCCACGCGGAGAGCTGCTACCGCTATATCGACGAGATCCGCACCGCGGACGTGGACTTTGAGCTGTCCATCGACGAGACGCGCACCATCACCACCCCGGCGGAGCACTTCATCGTCGCCCAGGAGCTGGCCCGGCAGGGCGTCAAGCCCGTCAGCGTCGCGCCGCACTTCTCGGGCGAGTTTGAAAAGGGCGTGGAATACCATGGCGACCTGAACGCCTTCTACCGCGATTTCGTCGCGCACCAGCAGATCGCGGACCATTTCGGCTACAAGCTGTCCGTCCACTCCGGCTCGGACAAGTTCTCCGTGTTCTCGACCGTCGGCCGCGTGACCGGCGGGCGCGTGCACGTCAAGACCGCGGGCACCAACTGGCTCGAGGCCATGCGCGTGGTGGCGGCGCACGACCCGGCGCTCTACCGCCGGGCGCACAAGTTCGCCATCGAGCGCCGCAGCGAGGCGGAGAAGTACTACCACGTCTCCACCAACCCGCAGGACATCCCGAACATCGAGCTGCAAAGCGACGCCTACCTGCCCGAATACCTCGACCTGCCCGCCTCGCGCCAGACGCTGCACATCGCCTACGGCCTGCTGCTGAACGAGAAATGGTTCGCCGACGCGTTCTTCCCGTTCATGGCCGCGCACGAGGAGGAATACTATGCCGGCCTGGTGCGCCACATCGGCCGCCACCTGCGCTATCTGGCAGCCCGGCAGTAACGCTGACAAGGAGGAGCACAGCCATGAAACTGAACCAGCAGACCATCCTGACCGAGCGCGCCGCGCTGAGCGAAAAGGGCTACGCGCTGCCCGCGTTCGACCGCGCCGCCGTGGCGAAGAACACCGCCGAGCGTCCCGAATGGGTGCACTTTGGCGCGGGCAACATCTTCCGCGCGTTCGTCGCCAACCTCTGCCAGGAGCTGCTCAACGCGGGCCTGATGGACACGGGCATCGCCGTGGCCGAGGGCTTCGACACGGAGATCCTGGACGTGGCGTACCGCCCGTTCGACAACCTCTCGGTGCTGGCCACGCTCTGCGCCGACGGCCGCATCCACAAGACCGTCATCGCCAGCGTGGTGGACAGCCTCTCCATGGACCGCGGCTCGGACGACTGGGCGCGCCTGGTGCGCGCGTTCCGCTCGCCCACGCTCAAGATGGCGAGCCTGACCATCACCGAAAAGGGCTACAACATCCGCGACGGCCACGGCGAATACTTCCCCGCCGTGCTCGCCGACATGGAGAACGGGCCGGAGCGCGCCGAGAGCTACATCGGCAAGATCGCCGCGCTGTGCCACGAGCGCTTCGCCGCCGGCGGCGCGCCCATCGCGCTGGTGAGCATGGACAACTGCTCGCACAACGGCTCGCGCCTTGAGGCGGCCGTGTGCGCCTTTGCCGACGCGTGGGCCGAGCGCGGGCTGTGCGGCGCGGACTTTGCCGCCTATGTGCACGACCGCGCGCGCGTGTCCTTCCCGTGGAGCATGATCGACAAGATCACCCCGCGGCCGGACGATTCCGTGCGCGAGATGCTGGAGGCGGACGGCCTTGCGGACATGGGCGTGCGCGTGACGGGCCGCCGCTCGTTCGTCGCGCCGTTTGTCAACGCGGAGGAGGCGCAGTACCTGGTCATCGAGGATGCGTTCCCCAACGGCCGGCCGCCGCTCGAGCGCGCCGGGGTCATCTTCGCCACGCGCGAGGTCGTCGATATGGTGGAGACGATGAAGGTGTGCACCTGCCTCAACCCGCTGCACACGTGCCTGGCCGTGCTCGGCTGCCTGCTGGGCTTCACCCGCATCTCGGCCGAGATGCAGGACGCGGACCTGAAAAAGCTCGTGGAGATCGTCGGCTACCGCGAGGGCCTGCCCGTCGTGGTGGACCCGGGCGTCATCAGCCCGCGCGCGTTCATCGACGAGGTCATCGGCAAGCGCTTCCCGAACCCGTTCCTTCAGGATACGCCGCAGCGCATCGCCACCGATACGTCGCAGAAGATCGCCATCCGCTTCGGCAGCACGATCAAAAAGTACGCCGCGTCGGCTACGCTCTGCGTGAAGGACCTCAAGCTCATCCCGTTCGTGCTGGCCGCCTGGTGCCGCTACCTGATGGCCGTGGGCGACGACGGCAAGCCGTTCCAGCCGAGCGACGACCCGCTCATGCCCATGCTCGCGCCGCGCTTTGCCGGCGTGAAGCTCGGCGCGCCGTGCGACGTGCACGCGCTGCTCAGCCCCGTGCTCAGCGACGAGCGGATCATGGGCGTGGACCTCTATAAGGCCGGCCTTGGCGAGCAGGTCGAGGCGTGCTTTGCCGAGCTCATCACGGGCCCCGGCGCGGTGCGCGCCGCGCTGCACCGCCGCGTATCGGAGGCGTAACCACCCGCATGAGAGCGGCCTGAGCGCCGCTTCTGGCCCCGTCCGGCCTGTCCGGCCGGGCGTGGCCGCACCGTTTCCCCCGAGGAGGTGGCCGCATGGACCAGGCCCCGTTCCCGGCCAAAGCGCCGGGCGAAAACGCGCGCGAGTACGCCTACCGCGTGCTCTACAACCGCATCATGACGCTCGACTTCCCGCCGGGCATGCTGCTGGTGGACGCGGAGCTGTCGCAGGCGCTGCGCGTGAGCCGCACGCCCATCCGCGAGGCGATCGTGTCGCTGGTGGAATCCAAGCTCGTCACCGTGCAGCCGCAGCGCTCGAGCATGGTGTCGCGCATCGATCTGGACGCGGTGGAGGAGGGCGTGTTTTTGCGCTACCACGCCGAGTGCGCCATCTTCCGCGAGGCCGTCAAAAAGGCCGACGGGCAGGACATCGCCCGCCTGCGCGCCAACATCGAGCAGCAGAAGCTGTGCCTGCAAACGGGCGATCTGGACGGCTATATGGAGCTGGACAACGCCTTCCACAAGCTCCTCTACTTCGCCGCGCGCAAGCCCTGGACCTGGACGACCGTCATGCGCATCGTCACCCACCACGACCGGGTGCGCCGCCTGCAGGTGCGCCTGGGCACCGAGCAGCTCTGGCCCGCGCACGAGGAGCACTGCGAGCTGCTGCGCGCGCTCGTCACGCGCAGCGAACAGGACATGGACGCCTTCCTCCACGAGCACCTGACGGCCGGGTACCGCGGCGCGCTGCCGGAGCTGATGCAGCGCTATCCCGACTATTTCGCCGTCTGATGGCCGGGCGGGGCGGGGGGAGCGCCACCCCCCGCCCCGGGGAAACACGCGCCCCCCGGCCCAAGAAACAGGGGGCGAGGCGGGCAC
>URSN01000011.1 GCA_900550525.1 uncultured Eubacteriales bacterium | reverse complement strand
TGACGGAAGAGCAGATTCGGGAGGCAGTGGAAGCGGATCCCCGCGAGGCGGAGCTTTATCGCCAGGAGGGGTGGACGGACGAACAGTACGCCGAGATGGTCTATATGTATTAACCGAATCGCGAGAGAGATTGACGCAGGCCGGAGTTACAGACTTCGGCCTTTCTGTTACCGAGGATCACCAGGCGTTCAGCGACGCGCTCAACCGGATGCGCGCGGAGAACCCGAACGGCGCTTCGGTGGACCCGCAGAGCGTGGACGATCTCGTGGGCGCCACAACTATCTCGAACCCGGAGTGGACGGCCGGCGGGGCGGTGCAGCCGAGCGGGAACATTGTCGCAGTCTTTAAGAATGGCAGAGCGGATAGCAGGAAAAAGGCAGGGCTGGATATCCTGTTCCACGCGATTGCGCTCGGCGGGGACCGGCTGGACTGCTATGGGCGCTTCCTGGTCAACACCTATGCCCGGGGCGGCATGGTGCCGGTCGCCCGCGTGGCCTACGCGCGGGGGATCAACCCGGAGATGGACGCTTTTATTGATTTTAAGCGCAGGCAAGGGAATCCAGACTTTGCTACCGATCCGGATATCTACTTCATGAAGCTCCGCGCCGGGGCGCGCTATGAGGACCTGGTTGATGATTACGTAAACGGCAGATACCACCACTATACGCAGGCGGAGCTGGACGCGCTGCCGCTGATGAGCTATGACGAGGCGGAGGCCTACCGGGACAGCCTGCTGGAGCAGGAGCGGCGGCAGGGGGAATACGCCGGCGCTGTGCAGGAGCTGGGCGAGGCGGCGCAGCAGGAGGACGCGGCGGGCGCGGAGGACGTTGACCGCGCGGCGGTGGACGCGAAGATGCGGGCGGCGCGCGCGGGTGGCGCTGAGGCCGCGCAGGAGGCCGCAGGAGCCGCTGCGGATAAAGGGCAGGACAATGATGCATCCACAGCCCAAACGGCCGCCACAGAGGCGCAGAGGCCGTCCTGGGCGGACGTGGACGCCGGAGCGCAGGCGCGCGCCGTCTCGCTGGGCGAACGGCTGGGCGTGCCGGTGGTGTTCGAGCAGATGCCGGAGGGGTTCACGGGCCGGTATGAGGACGGCGTGATCCATATCGCCACGCGCCTGCCGGCCGGGGAGGCGCCGGAGCTGACCGTGCTGCGGCACGAGCTGACGCACTATCTGGAGGGGAGCGCGGAGTATGGCGCGCTGTCGGACTATGTGGTGCAGCTGGCGCAGCGGCTCAACCCGCAGCTGAACGTCAACCGGGTGCTGGAGGGGCTGGCGGAGGAGTATGCCACGCGCGGCGTGGAGCTGTCGCCCGACGGGGCGCGGCGGGAGTTCGTGGCGCGGTTCGTGCAGGACAAGCTGCTCCGGGACGAGACGGCGATCGACCGGCTGGTGCGCGAGCGCAGCGGCGTGGCCGGGCGGGTGCTGAACTGGAGCGAGTACCGCATAGCGCGGCTGAAGCTGCGCGGGCAGAACAGCGCGGAGGCGCGGGCGCTGCTGGAGGCGGAGCGGCTGTACGCCAAGGCCTTCGCACGCGCCGGCACGTTCGACCAGAGCAACCCGATCATCCGATTTTCCCAGAAGGCGGACGAGGGGACCGAAAGCGCGCCGGGGAGGATTTACGATTGCAGCAAGCCGTTTGCCGAGCAGGTGGACGACTGGATGGCGGGGCGGATACCTCAATATGTAACACTGCTCATCGGGCTGTCGCCGCTGCTGTACCGGCAGATCGGCCTGAGCGACGTGCCGATGACGATCGACCAGACGCACCTGGACTACATGGTCAACGGAACGAAAAACGAGGACCATCACCTGGGCGTGGCGCTGGTCAAGCAGCTGCCGGAGCTGCTGGAACATCCGGTGGCGGTCATCGAGTCGGCCACGCGGCCGGGCGACAGCGTGATGGCGATCGTCAGGGGAAAGGTCAACGGCAAGCAGCTGGTAGCGGCGGTGCGCATTGGCGGGAACGGAGTACAAAACGGAGCGCAGATCGACAGCAACCACATCGTGTCGGCGCAGGGGCGCGGCAACGCCGTCACCAAGCTGCTGAACGATGCGCTGCAAAAGGAACTGCGCGGCGAGGTGGGGGTTTACTACTGGAATAAAAACGAGGCTCTCCCGTTGACAGTGCGCGCCGGGGTGCAATTCCCCGGTGGACGTATCAACGACGGCCTCATTCATAGTATATTCGACGCGGCCTCTCCTGTCAACAGGAACTATCTGGAACAGACGGAGACGCAGCAATTCAAGCGCTGGTTCGGCAGAAGCGGCGTCGTGCAGGCGGACGGGACGCCGCGGGCGGTGCGGCAGGGCGTGGACGCGACGGTGGAGGTGCTGGACGGCAAAACGGCCTTGCAGGACGGAGAGGCCGTGTATGTGAAGCTGGAAAACCCGTATCCGGCCGGCACGGCGGCAGAGGCACCGGGGCGCGCGGCGCTGGAGGCCGGCGGCTACGACGGCGCGGTCTACCAGGACGGAAATGGCGGCACGCACTACGCGGTGCTGGACGGGACACAACTCAAAAGCGCGACGGACAATATCGGCACATTCGACCGGCGCAACGCTGATATCCGATATAGCCTAAACGGCCTGACGTGGGATGAGATGGTTGCACGGTACGGCGCAAAGCCCGCCGGAGCGGAGCCGCGCACGCGGGACGAGGCGGTGCCGGAGCGGGCGGGGGACGAGCAGCGCGTGAGCGACTTCCTCCGCAGCTTCGTCGAGAGCGACAAGGCGACGGACGAGATGGTGGCCCAGGTGCGCGCCGCCGTGGAGAACGGCGACAACCGTAAACCTTACGCCAATATCCTTACAGAGAAATACAGAGAAAAAAGGCGGGTGCAGAGTTTACACCAAACAGCATGGATGTGCTCATCGATAAACTGGATTTAAACGGGCAGTCCAACTTCCTATTCCGCTACTCAAAATGAGTCTTGCAACAGAAGTTCTGCACCCTCCAAACTCATCATACCAGAGACCGGCGAGGCTGTCAAGGAAAATTCCGGCGAAATCGTCAAAAGAAAAGAAAAAACGACCTTTCCACCAGCTACAATTTCAATAATCGGACGTGGGACGGGATGGCGGCGCACTGCGGCGCAACGTCCGCCGCAGCGGTGCCGCGCACGGCTGCGCCTGTTGCTTTTCCTCCGCCGCTCTGATATAATGAACCCGGCCGCGGGAGGCGGGCGCACGGCGCGCTGCCGGCCGGTGAGCCGGAAAGGCGGGCGGATATGAGGCTTCCCATGCGGATCTACGGCAACAGCAGGGCGCACGCCGCCTGCTGTGCGCATCGTCCGCTCTGAACTTGAGGAACACGCTGGCGTGTTCCTTTTTTCAAAGGTTTACGGAGAATCTGTATTGAAGGAGGAAGGACAGGGACATGTACAAAAGAGTGCTGCTCAAGATCAGCGGCGAGGCGCTCTCATCCGAAAGCGCCCCGCTTTGTCAGAAAACCATTGAGGATACGGCCTGGCGGATCGCGGCGCTGTATGCGCGCGGGGTGCAGATCGGCATCGTGACCGGCGGCGGCAATATCCTGCGCGGCCGCAGCGCCGGGAACATGGAGCGCAACCGTGCGGACCACATGGGCATGCTGGCGACGGCCATCAATTCGCTGGCGCTGCAGGACGCGCTGGAGAAGCGCGGCGTGCCGTGCGCGACGCTATCGGCCATCGCCATGCACCGCATCTGCGGCGAATACACCGCGCGCGACGCGCACAGCCTGCTCGCCTCCGGCCATGTGGTGCTGTTTGCCTGCGGCACCGGCTCGCCGTTCTTTTCGACGGATACGGGCGCGGCGCTGCGCGCGGCGGAGATCGGCGCGGACGTGCTGCTGCTTGCAAAGAACGTGGACGGCGTCTACTCGGCCGATCCGCGCATCGACCCGCTGGCCGTGCGCTACAGCCGCCTGACCTACGCGCGCGTCATCGAGGAGAATCTCCAGGCCACCGACCTGACCGCCATCACGCTGTGCCGGGAGCAGCACATCCCCATCCATGTGTTCCGGCTGGACGAGCTCGCGGCCGTGTGCGACGGCGGCGAGGCCGGCACCGTCATCGACGACGGCGCAGGGGTTGAATCTTGACCCGTGTTTATTGTAGAATAAGAGAATCGAGAAAGCAGAGGAGGAAGCGCCATGGCCACCGATGTGATGGATAATGCTAAGGAACGAATGAACAAAACGATCTCCGTCCTCCAGCAGGAGCTGGGCGGCCTGCGCGCAGGCCGCGCCAACCCGCAGGTGCTCGACCGCATCCTGGTGGATTACTACGGCTCGCCCACGCCGATCAACCAGCTCGGCAACATCAGCGTGCCGGAGCCGCGCATGCTGGTCATCGCCCCGTGGGACGGCAAGCTCATCCCGGCGATCGAGAAGGCGCTGCAAAAGTCCGAGCTGGGCATCAACCCCGCCAACGACGGCAAGGTGATCCGCCTCGTGTTCCCGGAGCTGACGGAGGAGCGGCGCAAGGACCTGGTCAAGGTCGTGCGCAAAAAGGGCGAGGAGAGCAAGGTCGCCATCCGCGCCATCAGCCGCGTCGCCAACGAGCAGATCAAGGCGCAGAAAAAGAACAACGAGCTGACCGAGGACGACCAGAAGCACCTGGAGGAGAAGATCCAGAAGCTGACGGACGAGCTGATCCGCGACATCGACCGGATCATAGCCGAAAAGGAAAAGGAGATCCTGTCGGTTTGAACTGTTTGCTTGGCCTTCCGCTGGATACGGCGGTCTCCCGGCTCACGGGCGAGGGGATCGCCGTTCACACGCAGGAGCTCTCCTGCCGCAAGCCGCAGCAGGGCGGCTCGCTGCGCGTGGTGCGCCAACTGGCGCTGGCGGACGGCTCCGCGCTGCTGACCTATGCCCGCTTCTGTACGGAGGCGGGGGCGGGAGGCCGCGCGGCGGAGGACGAGGATACATGAACGGGAGACTGGTCCGCGGTTGCGCCGCGTCGCTGGGGCTCAACGCGGAGCGCCTGCCCCGGCACGTTGCGATCATCATGGACGGCAACGGCCGCTGGGCGACCCGGCGGCACCTGCCGCGCGCGCTCGGGCACCGCGCCGGCGTGGAGCGGCTGCGCGGCATCATCCGCCTGTCGTCGGACATCGGCATTGAAACGCTGACGCTGTACGCGTTTTCCACGGAGAACTGGAAGCGCCCAAGCGAGGAGATCTCCGCGCTGTGCGCGCTGTTTGTGGAGTACTTTTCCCGGGAATTTGACGCGCTGCATGCAAACGGCGTGGCCATCCGCGCGCTGGGTGACGTGCGCGCCTTCCCGGAGCGCGTGTATGCGCTTGTGGAGAAGGCCGAGCGCCGCACGGCGGACAACGACGGCCTGCAGCTCAACGTTGCGCTCAATTACGGCAGCCGCAGCGAGCTGCTGCGCGCGGTCAACCTGGCCGCCGCGTCCGGCCGGACGGACTGGGACGAGGCCGCGTTCGACGGCCTGCTGTACACGCACGGCCAGGCGCCGGTGGATCTGCTCATCCGCACGGGGGGCGACCGCCGGCTGTCCAACTTCCTGCTGTATCAGAGCGCCTATGCGGAGCTGATGTTCACCGACGAGTGCTGGCCGGACTTTACGGACGAGCTGTACGTTTCGCTGCTCAGGGCGTATGAGGGGCGCGCCCGGCGGTTTGGCGGATTGGAGCGCGGCGACACATGAAAACACGCATCCTGGTGGGCATCCTGCTCGCGCTGTTCCTCATTTCCATGCTGTATTTCGGCGGCTTCTACTACCTCTCCGCCATCGCGCTCGTCTCGTTTGCGGCGACGTATGAGGTCGCGCACGTCATCACGCGCAAGGGGTTCCGGCCGCTGGTATTCCCCGTCTATGTGTTTTCGCTGGCGTATCCGTTCGTCTACCATTTTTTCGGGCTGACGGTGCTGGTGATCTTCTACCTGTTCGCCATCATCACCTCCATCTGCTGCAGCGTGTTCAACGGCTCGCTGGACGCTTCCATCGCCGTGGGGACGCTGCTGCTGTACGTCTACCCGCTCGCGCTGCTGATGTGCATGCTGCTGGTCTACATGCAGTTCGACCGGCACATCGGCCTGACGGCGGCCTTCATGGCCTTTGCCGGGCCGTCGTGCGCGGACATGTTCGCCTACTTCGGCGGCACGTTCTTTGGCAGGCACAAGCTGTGCGAGCACATCAGCCCCAAAAAGACGGTGGAGGGCGCGGTGTTCGGGCTGCTGGGGGGCGTGGCGTTCGCGCTGGTGCTCATCCCGCTTCAGCGGGTGTGGGAATCGTCCATTTCCAGCGGCGTGCTGCTCACGCTCGGCGTGCTGTGCGGCACGTTCGGGCAGATCGGCGACCTGTTCGCCTCGATCATCAAGCGCTGGGCCGGCGTGAAGGATTTTTCCAGCGTATTTCCCGGGCACGGAGGCATGATGGACCGCATCGACAGCATCCTGCTGTGCGCGCCCATCGTGCTGTGCACGTTTACTATTCTCCAGATCTTTGGAATATACTAAAGGCGGGACTTGTATGAGAAGGCAGTTAGTCACAGTGCTCGGCAGCACCGGCTCCATCGGCCGGCAGGCGCTTGACGTCGTGCGGGCCCGATCAGACCGGTTCCTGCTGTTCGGCATTTCGGCCAACGAGAACATCGGCCTGCTGATCGAGCAGGCGCACCGCTGGAAGCCCCGGTATGTCGCCTGCCGCCATCCGCTCTCGCCGGCGGACTTTCCGGAGGGGACCGTCGTCTTGAGCGGGGAGAGCGCGCTTGCCGAGCTCGCTTCGCTTGACGAGCCTTCGCTCGTGGTCAACGGCATCAGCGGGCTTGCCGCGCTCGAGCCGCTGCTGTGCGCGCTCAAGGCGGGCAAGCGCGTGGCGCTTGCCAACAAGGAGAGCATCGTCTGCGGCCACCTGCTGGTGGAGGAGGCGCTGCGCGATTTCGGAGGCGAGCTCATCCCGGTGGACAGCGAGCAGTCGGCCATCTTCCAGTGCCTCTGCTGCGGCCGGGGCGGCGAGATCGCCCGCCTGTGGCTGACGGCCTCCGGCGGCCCCTTCTGGCAGCTGAGCGACGAGGAGCTCTCGCACGTGACCGTGCGCGACGCGCTGCGCCACCCCACCTGGAACATGGGCGCCAAGATCACCATCGACTCTGCGACGCTGTTCAACAAGGGCCTGGAGGTCATCGAGGCGAGCTATCTGTTCCATGTGCCGGCGGAGTGCATCGACGTGCTGATCCACCCGCAGTCGATCGTTCATTCGATGGTGGAGTTTGCCGACCGTTCCGTCATGGCGAACCTGAGCTGCCCGGACATGCGCCTGCCCATCCAGTACGCCATGACCTACCCCGAGCGCGTGCCCTCGCCGTGCGAGCGGCTGTCGCTTGCGGAGGTGGGGCAGCTCACGTTCCACGCGGTGGACCGCGCGCGCTTTGCCGGGCTGCGCCTTGCCTATGAGGCGCTGTTCTCCGGCGGCACCATGCCGGCCGTCTACAACGCGGCCAACGAGGCGGCGGTCGAGCTGTTCATGGAGGAGCGGATCGCGTTTACGGATATCCCGCACTTTGTGGAGGACGCCATGCTGCGCCACGACGTCCGCCCGGCCAGACTGATGCAGGATATCCTGGAGGCCGACGAACAGGCGCGCCACAGCGTCGACCGGTATCTCCATACTCATTTTTAAGGAAAGCGGGCGTTTGGTTGGATACGACGACGATGATTCTCTCTTTGCTGGCCGCGCTGGTGCTGCTGGGGGTGCTGGTCACCGTCCATGAATTCGGGCACTATTTTGTCGGCCGCCGGCTGGGCTTCACGATCCTGGAGTTTGCCGTCGGCATGGGGCCGGTGCTGCTGAAAAAGACGAAAAACGGCATCCAGTATAGCCTGCGCGCGCTGCCCATCGGCGGCATGTGCCGCTTTTACGGCGAGGATGACGACGCGGCGGACGCGCGCTGCTTCAATTCGCAGAAGGCGTGGAAGCGCTTCCTCGTCATCGCCGCGGGGCCCATCATGAACCTGCTGCTTGCCGTGCTGCTCTCGATCGTCACGCTGGCGGCATACGGCAACTATGTGCCCACCGTTTTGGAGGTGTCCGGCGCGGATACGCCAGCGGCCGCCGCCGGCGTCGAGGAGGGCGATATCCTCTATGCGGTGGACGGCAGGCGCGTGACCTACTATTCCAGCACGTCCGACGCGGTCAGCATGATCCGCGCGGCGGACGGCGCGTGCGCCGTGCTCCCCATCGAGCGCGACGGACGGCGGATCGACCTGACGGCGGAGGACCTCTACGACGAGGAGGCCGGCTACAACGTGCTCGGCGTGACGATCGGCGCGACGCGCAAAACGTACGGCCTGTTCGAATCCATCGGCGAATCGTTCTTCTATCTCTGGAGCATGGTGCGCGAAACGTTCACCTTCTTCGGTTCGCTGTTCCGGGGGCAGGTGCAGTCGACCGACGTGGCCGGCGCGGTCGGCTCCATCGTGTACATCAGCGAGGCCGTGCGCTACGGCATGGAGACGACGCTGCGCATCCTGATCGTGCTGAGCATGAGCCTTGTGATCTTCAACCTGCTGCCCATCCCCGCGCTCGACGGCGGGCGGCTGCTGTTCATCGCCATCGAGCTCGTGCGCGGCAGGCCGGTGGACCCGCGCAAGGAGGGCATGGTGCACTTTGTGGGCCTTGTCGTGCTGCTGCTGCTGATGGCGTTCCTGGTGTTCAACGATATTGCAAATCTTGTGCGAAGTTAGGCGGAGGCAGGGCGGCATGCAGAGGCACATCACACGCGGCGTATCCGCCGGCGGCGTTCGCATCGGCGGCGGCGCGCCCGTCAGCGTCCAGTCCATGACGAATACGGACACGCGCGATACGGCGGCGACCATCGCCCAGATCCTGGAGCTTGAGCGCGCCGGGTGCGAGATCGTGCGCGTTTCCGTGTTCGACGAGGCGTGCGCAAGGGCGATCCCCGCCATCCACAGCGCCATCCACATCCCGCTTGTGGCGGATATCCACTTTGACCACCGCCTGGCCATCGCCGCGGCGGAGAACGGCGTGGACAAGCTGCGCCTGAATCCGGGCAACATCGGCGGCCGGCAGCATGTGGAAAAGGTCGTGGATTGTGCGCGTATGCACCATACGCCCATCCGCATCGGCGTCAACGGCGGGTCGCTCGAGGCGGATCTCAGGCGGGAATACGGGCCCGACTCTCCACAGGCGATGGTGGAAAGCGCCATGCGCCATGTGCGCCTGCTGGAGGCCGCGCATTTTTCCGATATCGTCATCTCACTCAAGTCGTCCACCGTTTCCACAACCGTGGAGGCGTACCGTCAGATGGCAAAGCTCGTGGAGTATCCGCTGCACATCGGCATCACGGAGACGGGCACGCCGGCGCGCGGGCTCATCAAATCGGCCGCGGGCCTCGGCGCGCTGCTGCTCGACGGCATCGGCGATACGCTGCGCATCTCGCTCACGGACGCGCCGGTCGAGGAGGTGCGCGCAGGGGTGGAGCTGCTGCGCGCGCTGCGCCTCAGGCGCGACGACATCGAGATCATCAGCTGCCCCACCTGCGGGCGCACGCGCGTCGATCTGATGCAGGCCGTCAAGCGCGTGGATGCGGCGCTGCCGCACGGGCAGGGCTACCTGCGCGTGGCCGTCATGGGCTGCGCCGTCAACGGTCCCGGCGAGGCGGCGGATGCGGATATCGGCATCGCCTTTGGCAGCGGCAGCGGCGTGCTGTTCAGGCGCGGGGAGCGCTTTGCGCACGGCGCTGCGGAGGATATGATCGCCCTGCTCGTGCGCGAGGCGACCGCCATGCTCAGGCAGCGCCGGGAAGAGGAGGCCCGCTGATCGTTCCATGGAATCCGTAAGCGCGGTCAACAGGGAAGAATACGGGGATCTGCACGCGCTGCTCGGCGCGGTCGCAGGCGTCCGGCTCTCGCGCGGCAGCCGCCGGCTGACCGTCTCGCTGCGCGACGATGCCGCGCTTGGCGACGGCGAGCGGGAGGCGCTTGTGCGCGCGCTCTCGGAGCGGCTGCCCGGCCTGTCGATCCTGCTGGACGCGCCGCCGTCCGATAGAGCGGAGCAGCCGCCCGCCGGTTCGCAGCCGCAGCCGAGCGCGCCGGCCTCGCCCGCGCCCGCCGCCCGTCAGATGGCGGCGCAGCCTGCGCGGCCTGCCGCCGGCAGCGATACCGTGCTCTTTGGCAGCACCATCCGCACCTCGCAGCGCACCCCCGTGCACGAGCTCAGCGAGGGGGAGGCGACCGCCGTCATCCAGGGCGTGCTCGTCTCCGTCGAGATGAAGGAGGGCTGGAAGGGGCGCGACGGCCGCGTCTCCTACCGCGTGCAGCTCAACGTGACGGATCATACGGATTCGATCTACTGCGTCTGCACCTTCCCGGAGGAAAAGCGCGCGCAGCGGCTCTACGCGCGCCTGCGCGGCCTGCCGGGCACACGGGAACAGGTGATCGTGCGCGGCGTCTGCCGCGTCCCCAAGTATGCAAAGGAGCCCTACCTGTTCGTCAACGACATCAACGCCGCCCCCGCCAAGTACCGCGAGGATACGGCTCAGCAAAAGCGCGTGGAGCTGCACCTCCATTCCCGCATGTCCACCATGGACGGGCTGACCGATGTGACGCAGGCGTTCCAGCTGGCAAAGCGCTGGGGGCACAGCGCGCTGGCCGTCACGGACCACGGCGTCGTGCAGGCGTTCCCGGAGGCGGCCAAGGCGGCCAAGAAGGCGGGGGTGAAGGCGATCTTCGGCGTGGAGGGGTATCTTGCGCCGGACTGCGACCTCATCGACATCGGCGAGACCTACGTCGTGTTCGACATCGAGACCACGGGCCTCAAGCCTGAGCGCGCGGACATCATCGAGATCGGCGCCGTCAAGATCTGCCGCGGCGAGATCGCCGGGCGCTTCCAGACGTTCGTCAACGACGGCGTGCTCATTCCGTCGGACATCACAAAGCTCACCGGCATCACGAACGACATGATCGCCGGCGCGCCGTCCTCGCGCGACGTGCTGCGGGATTTTGCCGCCTTTGCGGAGGGCTGCTGCCTGGTGGCGCATAACGCCGGCTTTGACGTGGGCTTCATCCGTTATCACGGCGGGCGCTGCGGCGTCGCGTTCGACGGCCCGTACGCCGATACGCTGATGCTCTCGCGCTACCTTGCGCACGACCTGCCAAACCACAAGCTCGACACCGTCTGCGCGCACTTTGGCGTGGACCTGACCAACCACCACCGCGCCATCGACGATGCGGCGGCCACGGCGGAGGTCTTTTTGCGCCTGCTCGAGCGGATGCGGCGCATGGGCGTGGCGACGCTGCCGGTCTACCGCCCCGATGCGCATGCCGAGCGCGAGAAGGGGCGCCCCAAAACGCACCACATCATCCTGCTGGCCGCCACGCAGGACGGGATGAAGAACCTGTACCGCCTGGTCAGCTATGCGCACCTGGATCATTTCCGCAGCCGGCCGACCATCCCGCGCAGCCTCCTTTCGCTGTATCGCGGCGGCCTGCTCCTCGGCTCCGCCTGCGAGCAGGGCGAGCTGTACCAGGCCGTGCTCCGCGGCGCGCCCGAGGAGGAGCTCGAGCGCCTGGCGGGCTGGTACGATTATCTGGAGATCCAGCCGGACGGCAACAACGCCTTCATGGTGCGCGAGGGCGTCGTGCCGGATGTGGAGGCGCTGCATGAGATCAACCGGCGCATCTACGCCCTCGGGAAAAAGCTCGGCCGCCCGGTCGTGGCGACGGGGGACGTCCACTTCCTCGAACCGGAGGACGCCGTCTACCGCAAGATCCTGATGATGAAGCTCGGCTTTGCCGACGCGGCCGAGCAGGCGCCGCTCTACTTCAAACCCACGCAGCAGATGCTCGAGGAGTTTTCCTATCTGGGCGAGGCGGCGGCGCGCGAGGTCGTCGTCGAGGCGCCCAACGCCATCGCCGCGCGCTGCGGCTCGCTCAAGCCGTTTCCGGACGGCACGCACGCGCCGGAAATCCCAAACGCCGAAAACGAGCTGCGCGATATGGCCGTGCGCGAGGCGCACGCGATCTACGGCGACGACCTGCCCGAGATCGTGCAGGCGCGCCTGGACCGTGAGCTCAAGTCCATCATCGGCAACGGGTTTGCCTCGCTCTATCTCATGGCGCAGCGCCTGGTGCACAAGTCCAACAGCGACGGCTATCTCGTCGGCTCGCGCGGTTCGGTCGGCTCCTCGTTCGTCGCCACGATGGCGGGCATCACGGAGGTCAACCCGCTCCAGCCGCACTACGTTTGCCCCAACTGCCGCCACAGCGATTTCGACGTGGACCGCGCGGCCTACGCCTGCGGCGTGGACATGCCGGACAAGGTCTGCCCCGTCTGCGGGACAAAGTACCGCAAGCAGGGCTTCCTGATCCCGTTCGAGGTGTTCCTGGGCTTTGAGGGCGATAAGACGCCGGATATCGACCTCAACTTCTCCGGTGAATACCAGCCCGTCGCGCACAAGTTCGTGGAGGAGATGTTCGGCCAGGGCCATGCGTTTCGCGCGGGGACGATCTCCGGCCTTGCCGAGCGCAAGGCCTACGAGTGCATTTACAATTACATGGAGACCACCGGCACGCAGCTGCGCAAGGCGGAGATGGAGCGGCTCTGCCAGGGCTGCCTGAACGTCAAGGTCACCACCGGGCAGCACCCGGGCGGCATCGTCATCGTGCCCAAGGGGGACGACATCCTTGACTACACGCCCATCCAGTACCCGGCGGACAAGAAGGACAAGAACACCATCACCACGCACTTCGACTTCCACGCCATGGACGACCGGCTCGTCAAGCTCGACATCCTCGGCCACGACGACCCGACCGCGCTGCGCATGCTGCAGGACATCACAGGGCTCAACCCGCGCGAGATTCCGCTCGACGACGCCGAGACCATGCGCATCTTCACCTCGCCCGAGCCGCTGGGCGTGGACCTCTCCGAGCTGGGCTGCTCCGTCGGCTCGCTCGGCATCCCGGAGTTTGGGACGGATTTTGTGCGCACGGTGCTTGAGAACACGCAGCCGCACACGATGGAGGAGCTCGTGCGCATCGCCGGGCTGACGCACGGCACGGACGTGTGGCTCAACAATGCGGAGCCGCTCGTGATGAACAAGGTGGCCAAGCTCTCCGAGGTCATCTGCACGCGCGACGACATCATGAACTATCTCATCTCGCACGGCATGGAGGCGCGCCTCTCCTTCACCATCATGGAGCGCGTGCGCAAGGGCCGCGGCCTGACCGACGAGATGGAGACCGCCATGCGCGAGGGCGGCATCCCGCCGTGGTTCATCGACTCGTGCAAAAAGATCAAATACATGTTCCCGCGCGGCCATGCCGTGGCGTATGTGATGATGGCGTTCCGCATCGCCTATTTCAAGGTGCACCATCCGGAGGCGTTCTACGCGGTGTACTATACCGTCCGCGCCGACGCGTTTGACGTGGCCGTGGCCTCCGGCGACGCGGCGGCGCTGCTGCGCGCCATCCGCGAGCTGGAAAAGAACGCCCAGTTCAAGGACGCCGCCGAGCGCAAGCGCGACAAGGAGCTCATCACCATCCTCGAGGTCGTCTACGAGATGAACCTGCGCGGCATCCGCCTGCTGCCGGTGGACATCTATCGCTCGGACGCGACGCATTTTCTGATCGAGCCGGAGGGCATCCGCCCGCCCTTCAACGCCATCGCCGGCGTGGGGGACACCGCGGCCATTTCCATGGCGCAAAAGCGCGGGACGGAGCCGTTCCTCTCCGTGGAGGACTTCCAGGCGCGCACCGGCGCAAACAGCGGCGTCATCGCGGCGATGGAGCGCTGCGGCTGCTTTGACGGCCTGCCGAAGTCCAACCAGATTTCCCTGTTTTAACCTTGACGTGACCGGGGAATTGCTATAGAATGTAAGCTGAAAACAAACTGCACCTGTGCGGTGATCCGATAAATCGATGAGCCATTAGCCCGCCGCGGCTGCCCCGCGGCGGCGCTATTCAGATATCAATCGCAGGAATCATTTGCCGCGCAGTGCTGCGCGGCTGTTTTATACTGAGGACTGGAGAGATTGTGGAGCATGGAATGGTGGATGTATCTGGCAGGCGGCGTCGTGATCCTGGCGCTCGGCCTGCTCATCGGCTACGCGTACCGCAAAAACGTTGCCGAGGCGAAGGTGGCAAAGGCGGAGGACGCCGTCAAGCAGCTGTTTGAAGAGGCCAAGCTCAAGGCGGCGGACATCAAGAAGGAAATGGTGCTCGAGGCAAAGGAGGAGGCGTTCAAGACCCGCTCCGAGGCCGAGCGGGAAAACCGCGAGCGGCGTGCGGAACTGCAGCGCACGGAGCGCCGGCTGTTCCAGCGCGAGGAATCGCTCGACAAAAAGATGGAGGGGCTTGAGCAGCGCGAGAAGGCGCTGGCCAGGCGCGAGAGCGGCGTCGAGCAGGCTGAGGCGGATATCGCCGCGCTGCACGAGCAGCAGCTGGCGGAGCTCGAGCGCATCTCCGGCCTGTCGATGGAGGACGCGCGCGACATCCTGATGGAGAACGCCGAACGCGAGGCGCGCCATGACGCGGCGCTGCTCGTGCGCGACATCGAGGCCAAGGCCCGCGAGGAGGCGGACCGGCGCGCGCGCAACATCGTCGCGCTGGCCATCCAGCGCTGCGCCGCCGATCAGGTGGCGGAGACGACCGTCTCCGTCGTGCCGCTTCCCAACGACGAGATGAAGGGCCGCATCATCGGCCGCGAGGGGCGCAACATCCGCGCGCTGGAGACGGCGACGGGCGTTGACCTCATCATCGACGATACGCCGGAGGCCGTCATCCTCTCCGGGTTCGATCCGGTGCGGCGCGAGATCGCGCGCATCGCGCTGGAAAAACTCATCCTCGACGGGCGCATCCATCCGGCGCGCATCGAGGAGACGGTGGAGAAAGCGCGCCGCGAGGTGGACGCGCAGATCCGCGAGGCGGGCGAGCAGGCGGTGCTCAGCACGGGCGTGAACGGCCTGCACCACGAGCTGGTGCGCTATCTGGGCCGCATGCGCTACCGCACGAGCTACGGGCAGAACGTGCTCAACCACTCCATCGAGGTGGCGCACCTGGCGGGCATCATGGCCGCGGAGATCGGCGCGAACGTCGCGCTGGCCAAGCGCGCGGGCCTGCTGCACGACATCGGCAAATCCATCGACCACGAGGTTGAGGGCTCGCACGCGCAGATCGGCGCGGACCTTGCCAAGAAGTACCGCGAGAACAACCAGATCGTGCACGCGATCATGGCGCACCATGGCGACGTGGAGCCGACGACCATCGAGGCGGTGCTCGTGCAGGCGGCGGACGCCATCTCGGCCGCACGCCCCGGCGCGCGCCGCGAGACGCTCGAAACGTACATCAAGCGCCTTGAAAAGCTCGAGGAGATCGCCAATTCGTTCGATGGCGTGGATACCTCCTTCGCCATCCAGGCCGGCCGCGAGGTGCGCATCATCGTCAAGCCGGAGAAGGTGTCCGACAGCGACACCGCCATCATGGCCAAGGATATCGCCAAGCGCATCGAAAATGAGCTGGAGTATCCCGGCCAGATCAAGGTCAACGTCATCCGCGAGACGCGCACCGTCGATTACGCCAAATAAAACGCGCTGCGCAGCACGCGCTTTGAACAGATGTAGCGGGGATATGCGGCGTCGCGCCGCATATCCCCGCGTCTGTCCGGCACGGAGGCGGAACCATCCGCCGCCGCGCCGCATAGGAGTGATGGGGGCGCTGCGTGCGGCCCGAAAGGAGTGGTGGAGCGATGTTTCCCGTAGCGGACGGGCATTGTGATTTTCTCTATGGCGCGGTCAACGGCGGGTATGATCTGGACGCGCCGGCCGCTCGCCAGAGCATCAGCGCCGCCGGTTTGCGCGAGGGCGGCGTTGCGCTGCAATTCTTTGCCGCCTGGACGGATACGTCGCTGCGCATCCCGCCGCTGCAGCAGTGCCTTGCCATGATCGACGCCTACCATACCATGCTCGAACGCCATCCCTGGTTGCGCCCGCTGCGCCGCGGCGAGGAGGCGGGGGAGGGGTGCGTGCAGACAGTGCTCGCCATCGAGGGCGGCGAGGCGATCGAGGGGAGCCTTGCCGTGCTGCGCATGCTGTACCGCCTGGGCGTGCGCGCCATGGCGCTGACGTGGAACGCCAACAACGAGCTCTCCGGCGCGGCGCTTGGCCGCGGCAACCGCGGGCTGACGCCGCTCGGCTGCGAGGTCGTGGCGGAGATGGGCCGCATCGGCATGGCGGTGGACGTATCGCACCTGAGCGACGCCGGCATCGACGACGTGCTGCGCCTGTCGCCGCGCCCGCCGTTCGCCTCCCATTCCAATGCGCGCGCCGTGTTCGATTCGCCCCGCTCGCTGCGCGATGAGCACATCCGCGCCATTGCCGCGGCCGGCGGCACCATCGGCGTGAATTTCTACAACAAGCAGCTCACGCGCAGGCCCGTCGCCTGCGTGGACGACGTCGTCCGCCAGATCGAGCACATCTGCGCCGTCGGCGGCGCCGCCTGCTGTGCCGTCGGGTCCGATTTTGACGGCATGCCCGTCTATCCGCAGGGCCTGTCCGACAGCCGCGGCTTCCCGCTGCTGGCCGATGCGCTGCTGCGCGCCGGCTTTGCCGAAGCGGACGTGCGCGCCGTCCTGTATGAAAACCTGCGCCGGTATATCCTGCAATTTGTTTGACAAGCCCTTTCCGGGATGATATACTATATCCGTTGCGCAGGGGCATGATGTAATGGTAACATAGCGGTCTCCAAAACCGTTCTTGAGGGTTCGAGTCCTTCTGCCCCTGCCACGCCGGAGCGGGCGCACGTCGCCGCTCCGGCTTTTTTCATGATCCAGCCGTACCCCGCCGCTCGCGCTCTTCCCTGCAAAAGGCACGCCGGCTCGATGATTGCGCGCCGCGCTTTTAGACGGATTGCTGATGTTGCCTATATCGCATCTTTGCCGTCCCGACCGCGTTCCTGCGCTGCGGCGGCGAACGCCAATTTCACCGTTTCCCGGCAAGGCCGATGGGGGCGGCATATGTCGTTGACACAATTCGCAAATCGATGTTAAAATCAAAAAAAGCAGATTGCAATCGATCCTTCATCCGGACGATTTTTACAGCGCAGTTGCGCCACCATAAAAATCTGAACGGCCATATGCGCCCGGCAACCTTTGCACATATGGGGGACGTTGCAGTGAACAATACAACCGGGAAGGTGCGGTATGCCCACGATTAAGAAAATAGCAGAATTGGCGAACGTGTCCCGCGGGACGGTGGACAGGGTGCTTAATAATCGCGGGTATGTGAGCGAGGAAAAGCGCAAGAAGGTCCTCGATATTGCAAGGGCGGTCAACTATTCTCCGAGCATCGCCGGAAAAACCCTTGCGATCAAGAAGAAAAATCTTCGATTTGGATATATTCTGTTCAACAGCACCTCCGGCAATCCGTTCTTTGAGGACGTTGTAAATGGCATTGAGGAACGCGCCGCGCAGCTTCAGGAATACAATGTGAGCGTGGACATTCGCTATCTGGGCTCGAAAGATCCGAAGCTGCAGGTGCAGCAGATTGATGAATTGATCGAAAGCGGCGTCTCCGGCCTGGCCATCACGCCGATCAACCACGAACTGGTAGTTGAACGGATCAGGCGGCTCTCTGAAGAGGGATTTCCTGTTGTGACTGTCAACTCGGATTTGCCAAACAGCGGGCGGCTGGCCTATGTTGGCAGCAACTACTACAAGAGCGGCGAAATCGCAGCCGGCATCATGAATCTGATCACATCCGGCGCGGCGAATGTGGGCATAGTTATGGGCTCCCAGCTCGTTCTATGTCAAACCGAGCGCGTGCATGGCTTTCAAAACCGGATCGATGAGGCATATGGCGGGATTCATATCGTCACGACGACGGAGAATGACGACGACGATATCGTCAGCTATGTCGTTACGCGGGAGCTGCTGAAAGATCATCCGGAAGTAAATGCGCTGTTTCTCGTTTCAACGGGCGTTATGGGCGCCTGCCGGGCCGTATCGGAGCTCGGGCTGAAGGGAAAAATCAAAATTGAAAGCTACGAAACGACGACCGTCTCCAAGGAACTGATGCGATCCGGGATGATCGAGGTTGCGATCACTCAGGAGCCCGTTTATCAGGGGAAAAAGCCGCTCGACATTCTGCTGGATTTTGTGGGGATGGGCGTTGGACCAAGCTGCGAATATTATTATGCGGAGCTGGGGATCGTCATCCGCGAAAACCTGTGACATCCGAAATCCAAATCAGCGATTCGACCTTTTACCATAACAGCCGGCCCTGCCTGGCTGTTTTTTTGTGCGCTTCGTTATTGCGGATGGGGAAAGCTAAGCAGGGCGGGAGTGAGCCTGCACTCCGCGCGCCGCATGCTCCGTTTTCGCACGATGCAAAAACAATATGTGCACGGGCACATATGTTGCTATCATTTAGCTGAATTCGTAAGATACTTAATATATTATACCGAATAGGATAGATTCTATACTAAAAACAGGAATCACATATGTCGAAATAAAACTATTGACAACCGGGAGTTTCGTGATTATCATGGAATCATAATATTTGCTCGAGCACACATACTAGACAAATCTAATCAAAGATTAAAAGGAGGTCGTGTAAATGGGAAGTAAAGTAAAAAAGCTTTTTGCCTGCGCCATGGCGATGCTCATGACCCTGTCGCTGCTTGCGTGCACTCCGGGGGACGATGCGGCGAATGGCTCCAACCCTTCGGCGGACAATGGCGATACCGCCGGCGACGGCGGCGTGCATCTCTCGATGTGGCATATCACCACGGAGCCCTTGGCGACGATCCTTGACGCAACGCTCGCTGAGTGGAATGAGAAAAATCCGGATGCTACGGTTGAGCATCTTGCGCTTCCGAGCGATGAATTCAAGGTAAAGATCCGTACGGCGATCGGGGCGGAGTCTGCGCCCAATTTCATATTCAGCTGGGGCGGCGGCGTGTGCAAATCGTACGCTGACGTCGGCGCTTTGGTTGATCTCACCCCGGTTCTTGAAGAGCATCCCGAACTTGCCGATGTGCAAATCCCCGCGATTCTGGAGAACGTGACGTTCGACGGCAAGGTATACGGCATCCCGATCAACTATGTGCAGCCCGCCGTCTTTTTCTACAACAAGGATGTGTTTGAACAGGTTGGCGCCGAGCCGCCCACGCCCTGGGACGAGCTGATGGCGCTGATCCCCGTTTTCAATGAAGCCGGTATTCCGCTCATTTCGGTTGCGGGGCAATCCCAGTGGACGTATCTGTTCTACATTGGCTATCTGGTAGACCGCGTGGGCGGGCCGGAAGTGTTCGAACGGATTGCGGCGAACGAGCCCGGAGCCTGGTCGGATCCTGCCGTTACAACGGCGCTGGAAATGATCGTCGATCTTGTCGAAGCGGGCGGCTTCCAGACGGGGTTCGAGTCCATCAATGCCGATGCAAACGCCGATTCTGCGCTGGTTGTCAACGGCAAGGCGGGCATGGTGCTCCAGCACGGCGGCAAGATGGGCGCTATCATGAAGATCAACCCCGAATGGTTTGAGGAAGGCAGGCTCGGATATATCGAGTTCCCGGCGGTCACGGGCGGAAAGGGCGACCCCGACAACCTGTACGGGAATACCGCGAACTACTGGTCGATCTCTGCGTATGCAAGCGAGGAGGAGATCGACGCCAGCATCCGGTATCTGACCGAGGGCATGTGGACCAACGATGACTACGTCCAGAGCTTCATCGACGCCGGGACCGTGCCTGCGATCAAAGGCGTGGAAGAGAAGATCGCTCAGGCGACGGGCCGGGAGGCGGATTGGATGACGTTTGTATCCGAGATTACGCAGCAAGCGCCCCATTTCCAGATGTCCTGGGACAACGCCCTGTCGCCGAATCAATCGACTGCGCTGCTGACAAGTCTCAGCCAGGTGATCATGCAGCAGATGACGCCGCAGGAATTCGTCGATGCAATGAACGCAACGATTGAATAAAACCGCTGTGCGAAAGCACGCGCAGCTCTCCTGCGGGCAGGAGCCCCTTGCGCTGCGCGAGATGCTTGCGGGAAGGAAAGAATAAGATATGGCACCTCTGCGCAATCGCATGGTCGATTGCGCAGAGGCCATCCGGGAGGAGCCCCCTCAATGATTGAACGCAAAACCAAAAATCAAAAGAAGCTTCGGCACGCCGTTGGGGCGCAGAATGAACCGTCCGTTTTATTCGCGCTGCCGTCGCTGCTCTTCTTCACGTGCTTCTCGGTAGTGCCGGTGATCGGCGTTATCGTGCTGAGCTTTACGTCATGGCAGGGACTGGGCGCTATCGAATTCACCGGACTCACATCCTGGGAGGCGGCGCTCTCCGACCCTCTGACGAAAAACGCGATCCTGATCACCATAAAAATTATGGTGCTGAGCTTCGCGATCCAGGCGCCGCTGAGCTTGCTTCTTGGCGTGTTCCTCGCCGGGCGGCAGAAGTATCGCGAGATTTTCGGCATCATCTATTTTGTGCCAATGCTCCTGTCGTCGGCGGCAATCGCCGTTTTGTTCAGAGCGTTCTTTGATCCAAACTTTGGCATCAGCGCGTTTTCCGATCTTGCGATATTTAAGACAAATTTCCTTGGCAGCGAGTATGCATTATACACTGTCACGTTTGTGATCGCCTGGCAGTTTATCCCGCTCCATACACTGATCTATCAGGGCGGCGTTCGCCAGATCCCGGCCTCGATCTTTGAAGCGGCAAAGCTGGATGGGGCGAACAGGATACAGGAATTCTGGTACATCACGCTGCCGCAGCTCAAGCATACGGCAATCACGTCGTCAACGCTCATGATCGTGGGCTCCCTGACCTATTTTGACCTGGTCTTTGTAATGACAAAGGGCGGGCCGGGCGTTGCGACGCGCATGCTGCCGCTGCACATGTACATTACCGGTTTTTCGGCAAATCAAATGGGTATAGCAGCGGCGCTGGGCGTCATTCTTCTGATAGTCGGCTTCATCCTTGCCATTATCACGCAGCGGCTGGGCGGCAAGGACCGTTCCGCATCGCAAATGGAGGGAGCGCTATGAAGATGGAAAGACGAGTACGGACAAAGCATGCGTTCCGCAAGGCGAATTACGCCGCCGGTCTGTTCGGCGTTTTGTGGCTGATCGTTGTGGCGCTTCCGCTCTATTATGTGCTGGTCACTGCGCTCAAGCCGCAGAATGATATTTTCTTCACGCATCCGCTCTGGTTCAGCGAGGATGGCCCATACTTTGGGAACTTCAAGCTTGTCGTTGATTCGGGCTTTTTCAATTACCTGCGGAATTCCATTATTGTCTCCTTCGGCGCGGTGATCCCCGCGGTGCTCTTTGCCGCGATGGCTGCCTTTCCCATCACGTTTTCCAAATCAAGGAAGGCCAACGCCGTCAGACTGCTTTTTTTACAGGGGCTTGCGGTCCCGCTTCAGGCGCTTGTCGTTCCGCTGTACCTGATCGTGATCGAACTCGGCATCTACGACACGCTGCTCGCCCTGATTTTCCCCTACATTGCGGTCGCTCTGCCGATCTCCATCCTGATCATTTCCAACTCCATGCGGGATATTCCAAAGGAACTGCTGGAGTCCATGCGGCTGGACGGAGCGAGCAACTGGCGCATCTTTGGGAATTTGGTCATGCCGCTTTCAAAGCCCGCATTGGTAACGGTGGGCATTTATAATGCGGTAAACACATGGAACGGCTTCCTGCTGCCGCTTGTTTTGACGCAATCCACGGATATGCGGGTGGTCCCGCTGTCGCTGTGGAACTTCAACAGCGAGTTCGAAACGAACGTGCCCGGGATAGTGGCCGCCGTAATCATGTCGGCCATACCGCTGATCGTCGTATACGCCTTTATGCGCAGGCAGCTTGTCGCAGGATTGACGGCAGGCGTTGGGAAATGATTCCGACGTCGGATGGAACAGCCGGGCGCGCGCCCGCCGTATGAGGCGTTTGCAGCGTTCCCATGGATTCTCTGTAAGAAAGGATCGGACAATATGAGGTTTGAAAACAAGGTCGCGCTGGTCACCGGAGCGGCGGTAGGCATTGGAAGGGAAACGGCGATTGCGTTTGCCAGAGAGGGGGCGGCCGTATTCGTCAATTACAGCAATTCTGCGGATGACGCGGCTCAGACCTGCGAAGAGATCCGGCAGCTCGGCGGCAGCGCTTACCCGATTCGCGCAGATGTGGCGGACGAGGCCAGCGTCCGGGAGATGTTTTCCGCTATCTTCGAACGGTGCGCCGGACTCGATATTCTGGTCAACAACGCGGGCATTACGGAGTTCATTCCCTTTGCAGATCTGGACGATGCGACCGCCGATATCTGGGATCGCCTTTACAGGGTCAATGTCGAGGGCGCTTTTTTCTGCGCGAGGGAGGCGGCCAAACTGATGAAAGGGCGGGCGGGAGCGTCGATCATCAATCTGTCCTCCCAGGCCGGCATACGGCCGTTTGGCAGCGCGATCCCCTATTCCGTTTCCAAGGCGGGGGTGCTCCATTTGACGGAGTGCCTTGCCGTCACGCTTGCACCCGATATCCGTGTCAACTGCGTGTCGCCTGGCGCGGTCGAGAATACGAGGTGGAACGCGCGAAGGGCAGATTTCTCACCTGAGAAAAACAGGATGGAAAACAGCAGGAGCATTCCGCTCAAACGGCTTGGGCAGCCGCAGGATATCGTGAAGGCGATCCTGTTCCTTGCCGACGCGGATACATACTGTACGGGCGTTAATCTTCCCGTTGACGGCGGCCGGATCCTGGTTTAACGGACGGCGCGCCGGGCGGGTTTAGCATAACGGCAATTGAGCATGGAGGTTTGAATAAATGAGCTCTGATTCCAGGAAAGAACAGCTTCTGAAAGAATTTGACAGCGAGGTGCTGCGCTTTCAGCAGACGACGCTGTTTAAGTCCATGGGCTTTTCCGGCGATGAGGTGAAGCGTCCCAGAATCTGCATCGTAAACTCGTGGAGCGAACAGACGCCGGGACATGTGCACCTGCGCGAACTCTCGGAAGCGGCAAAGGCCGGCATTCGGTATGCGGGGGGCATGCCCTACGAAACGAACGTGATCGCGCCCTGCGCGGCGTTTAGCAACTCGACGTATGAAAACGTGCATTTTGATTTTCCAACGCGGGATGTCATCCTGGCATCGATAGAGACCGCCTTGCGCCAAAGCTACTGTGACGGCTGGATCGGTTTTGCATCCTGCGATAAAATCGTTCCCGCCATGCTGATGGCGGCGGTTCGCTTGAACCGGCCGTGCATCATCATTCCCGGCGGCTCCATGCTGCCCGGCCATTACAGAGGGGAATGGCTGACGGTCGGCAGCGGCGTAAACAAGTATTTTGAAAAGTATCCCCATGGCTGCAGCGATGAGAACGATTTTGAAAAGCTCACATCCGCCTGCGGTTATTGCGCGGGAACCTGCTCGGAAATGACCACCGGGAGCACCATGCAGGTCCTCACGGAGGCGCTCGGCATGGCGCTGCCCTACGCGAGCACCACCCCTGCCGTCATCGCCGAGATCCGGCACAGAGCGCAGGAAGCCGGCGGAAAGATCGTAGAAATCGCACAAAAGCATATCCGCCCGTCCGACATCATTACGAAGAAATCGCTCCAGAACGCACTGATGGTCGACATGGCGGTGTGCGGCTCGGCAAATACGATCGTACATTTTCAGGCCATCGCGCATGAGGCGGGGATCGACCAGAGTTACGCGGACTGGCAGGAGGCGAGCAACCGCGTCAAGGCGATCTGTACGACCGCGCCGACGGGTGACCATACCGTTTGCGACCTGCACTATGCGGGCGGTATCCCCGCCGTCATGAAGGAGATTGCGGACGACCTCAATCTGGACTGCCTGACCGTGAACGGAAGGACTGTGGGGGAAAACATCGCCGATGCGAGGGTGCTCGATCGGGATGTGATCCATGAGCGGTCGAATCCGGTCTCCGACATGGGCGCCATTCGCATCCTGTATGGGAATTTGGCGCCGGACGGCGCGGTTTGCAGGCAATCCGTCATTACGGACAGGGATTTGCTGGTGCATGATTTTAAGGCGCGCGTATATGACAATCACCAGGATGCGATGGTCGATATCCTCGAGGGGCATATCGATGACGGCGACGCCATCGTCCTGCGCTACGAGGGCCCGCGCGGCGGCCCGGCCATGACGGAATTGTATTATATCGTGACGGCCATCAAGAAGATGCGCCTGCACAATAAGAAGATTGCCGTCATAACGGATGGAAGGTTCTCCGGCTTTACATCCCGCATGGTTGCGATTGGACACGTTGCGCCCGAGGCGTATGTCGGCGGCCCGCTTGCGTATGTCAGGGAGAACGATACGATCCATATCGATATTCCGAACGGCGTTCTCGATCTGATGATCGATGAAAAGGAGTGGGAACAGAGGAAGAAGAACTGGACCATCCCAAAGGAGAAGGCGGAGGTAACGCCTCCCGGCATCCTCAACGTGTATCGGAAAATGGCATTACAAGCGCCCGATGGAGCGGGTTGGGAGCTCAAGTAGTGCTGAAAGGGGTTTGAACGTATGCAGCCATTACATGTGGACAACAAAAAGATAGTCGATTCAGCCGGAAATCCCGTCTATTTGCGCGGGACCTGTATAGGGTCATGGTTGAACAAGGAAAACTTCCTGACCGGCTTTCTGGGCACCGATCTCGTCATGACAAGGACGATGTATCAGGAGCTCGGGAAGGAAAGGGCGGATGCTTTTTTTAAGACATACCATGACGTGTTTATCACGGATGCTGATTTCCGCTATCTTTCGAGCATCGGCATGAATGTGGTGCGCATCGCCGTGAACTATCGTTTTTTCGAAGACGATATGAACCCGTTCCAATATAGGCCGGAAGGATTTCATTACCTGGATAAGGCGGTTGCGTTTGGACGTGAGCATGGCATCTACATCATCCTCGACCTGCATGCGCTTCCGGGCGGGCAGAATTACCGCTGGCACAGCGACAACAACTCGGGCTCCGCTTTGCTCTGGGAGCATCGCGACTTCCAAAAAAGGGCGATTGCGCTTTGGAAGCACATTGCGCAGCACTATAAGGACGAGCCCGTGATCGCAGGCTATGACCTGATAAACGAGCCCGAGGCGCCCGATTTGCATGTGCTCCGCGATTTCTATGAGGAGCTGATCGCCGCCATTCGCAGCGCCGGCGATCGGCACATCATCTTCCTCGAGGGGAACAATCGCGGGAATGATTTCGACGGACTGGATGAACTGTCGGACGAAAACGTTGCGTACAGCTCCCACAATTACAACTATGTAACATTGCAGGCGCGGTCGTACCCGGGCCAGTGCTGCGGGCGGCAGGTGAATGCCGATGTGCTTGAGCAGATATTCAAGCGCAGGAACCACTGGATGCTGGAACGGAATCTGCCCTCCTGGTGCGGTGAGTTTTCAACGTTCTTTGATGGAGGGATCTTAAATCCGACGGTCCAGGATTTTGCCCGGCTGTCGGCGCTCAGGGATCAGCTTTTGATCTTCAACCGGTATGACCAGCACTGGACGATTTGGACCTATAAGGATATCGGCCACGAGGGGCTCGTCTGCACGGATCCGGCAAGCGAATACTACTGGCGCATTTCGCCGCTGCAAACCATCAAGCGCGAACTGTCGCTGGAGCCGTTCCTCGATCGTAAGATCGGCGGCGTCTTTGCCGATGTGCAGAACATCATCCAGAAGACGGCGCGCAGCGTTGCGCTGAACTATCATGATTACAGCCTCGAATATGACAGCCTGATCAAGAGCATGGGGGAGCAGTCCATCTGCTGCAGGATAACGGAAACCCTCGCGCCGCTTTATGCCAACGCCTTTAGCGACATGACGGCGGACGAGATCGTTTCAATGGTGAAGGAAGCCTTTTCGTTTGAACATATGCTCCAGCGGGAGCCTCTGGAGGAGGTGCTGAGAACGGCGTTGCAGACGAACAATTGAAGGCCGCCGGCCGGACGAAAGCGCGCAGGCGTGCGACCGGCTGCGCGCAAGGGATAACGCCGCTTCGGAAGCGCCTGACACAAGTGGCGCAACACAGTGGATTTCCGCATGCGCGGATCTCGGAAAGGAAGAGCAATGGCTGAAGTTTTCAAGGGGATTGACAGAATCCCATTTGAGGGCGCCGCAAGCACGAACCCGCTTGCGTTCAAGTACTACGATGCGGACCGCGTCATCCTGGGCAAGCCCATGAAGGAGCATTTGCCCTTTGCAATGGCGTGGTGGCATAACCTCTGCGCGGCCGGCGCCGACATGTTCGGCGTCGGTACTGCCGATAAGGATTTTGGCGCGCAGCGGGGCACGATGGAACATGCGTTTGCAAAGGTCGATGCAGGCTTTGAGTTCATGTACAAGCTCGGCATCGGGTATTTCTGCTTCCACGATGTCGACCTCGTGCCGGAAGCGGATGACATCAATGAAACCAATCGCCGCCTGGATGCCGTGACCGATTACATCCTCGGGAAGATGCAGCAAACCGGCATCAGATGCCTGTGGGGCACGGCGAATATGTTTGGGAACCCGCGCTTTATGAACGGCGCAGGCTCCTCCAATTCCGCGGACGTGTTCTGTTTTGCCGCGGCGCAGGTCAAAAAGGCGATCGAACTGACCGTCAAACTCGGCGGCAGGGGGTATGTGTTCTGGGGCGGCCGTGAGGGCTATGAGACGCTCCTCAACACCGATATGAAGCTCGAGCAGGACAACATCGCCCGCCTGATGCGCATGGCGGTCGCGTATGGCCGCAAGATCGGGTTTGCCGGGAATTTCTATATCGAACCAAAGCCCAAGGAGCCCATGAAGCATCAGTATGACTTTGACGCCGCGACGGCGATCGGCTTCCTCCGGAAGTATGGGCTGGACAGGGACTTCAAGCTCAACATCGAGGCCAACCATGCAACGCTTGCGGGGCACACCTTCCAGCACGATCTGCGCGTGAGCCGCATCAACGGCATGCTCGGCAGCATTGATGCAAACCAGGGCGATTGCCTGCTCGGCTGGGATACCGACGAATTCCCGTTTGACGTGTATGCGGCGACCATGTGCATGTATGAAGTGCTCAAGGCGGGCGGCCTGACGGGCGGCTTCAACTTCGATGCGAAGAACCGCCGTCCCTCCTATACCGTGGAGGATATGTTCTATGGCTACATCCTCGGCATGGACACCTTTGCGCTCGGGCTGATCAAGGCGGCGGAGATCATGGAGGATGGCCGCATCGATGCGTTTGTGCAGGAGCGGTACGCAAGCTATGGAACGGGCATCGGCAAAAAGATCGTCGCCGGCGAGGTTTCGCTCGAGGAGTGCGCGGCGTATGCGCAGGCGCTTAAGCGCCCGGAACTGCCCGGCAGCGGGCGGCAGGAATACCTGCAAAGCATTGTGAACGGCATCCTCTACCGTTGAATCGTCGATGTGCCGGCCGGGGAGCGGTTCTGCCGCCCTTGCGGCCGCAGGAGGAGCGCATGTATTACATTGGTATTGATCTTGGCACCTCCGCTGTCAAAGCGCTGCTGATGGACGCAGGCGGAACCATCGTCAATGTCGTTTCCCGGGAATACCCGCTCGAGATCCCGTTTCCCGGCTGGGCGCAGCAGCGCCCGGAGGACTGGGAGGCGGCGGTCTTTTCGGTAATACCCGAACTGGTGCGGGACGTCCGCGCATCCGAGGTCGCGGGCATCGGGGTAGGCGGACAGATGCACGGGCTTGTCGCGCTTGACGGGGACGACCGCGTGATCCGGCCTGCCATCCTGTGGAACGACGGACGGTCGGAAAAGCAGGTGGAGCGGCTCAATGCACAGATCGGCCGCGAACGGCTTGCCGCGTGGACCGGGAACATCGCTTTTGCTGGGTTTACGGCGCCGAAACTGCTGTGGATGCGCGAGAACGAGCCCGGGAATTTTGCCGCCATCAGACACATCCTGCTGCCGAAGGACTATATCGTGCATCTGTTGACGGGGAAGTACAGCAGCGATTATTCCGATGCATCCGGCACGCTCCTGCTGGACGTGCGGAACAGGCGCTGGTCAAACGAGATGATGCAGATCTGCCATGTAACGCGCGAGCAGCTTCCCGACCTGTATGAAAGCTTTGAGGTTGTCGGCACGCTGACCGCCGATGCGGCAAAGCGCCTCGGCCTCCCGGCTGCCGTCCGCGTCTGCGCGGGCGCGGGCGATAATGCCGCCGCTGCCGTAGGCACAGGGACGGTCGGGAACGGGCGCTGCAATATCTCGCTCGGCACGTCGGGCACCATTTTCATCTCGAGCGAGACCTTTGCCGCAGATGAGCGGAACGCGCTTCACGCCTTTGCGCATGCGGATGGAACCTATCACCTTATGGGCTGCATGCTTTCCGCCGCCGCATGCAACAGGTGGTGGATGGAGAAGATCCTGAACACATCGGACTTTGCGGCCGAACAGGCGTGCATCACCGACGATATGCTCGGCCGCAATCAGGTGTACTTTCTCCCATACCTGATGGGCGAGCGGTCGCCGCATAACGATCCTGCTGCGCGCGGCTGCTTCATCGGCCTGTCGATGGACACGACCCGTTCGGCGATGGTGCAGGCAATCCTCGAGGGCGTGACGTTCGGCATCCGCGATTCGCTGGAGGCTGCCAGGGCGCAGGGCGTGTGCGTGCGCAGCAGCAAGATCTGCGGCGGCGGGGCGAAAAGCCCGCTGTGGCGGCGCATCTGCGCAAACATCCTGAACCTGCCCATTGAAATCCCCGCCGTGGAAGAAGGCCCGGGTATGGGCGGCGCCATGCTTGCCGCCGTCGCCTGCGGCGAATACGGCTCCGTCAGGGAAATTGCCGATCGGCTTGCAACCGTCTCCGGCAGAGTGCTTCCCGACGCCGCGATCGCCGCGCGGTATGAGCGGCGGTATCAGACCTTCCGGAAGCTGTATCCTGCGCTCAAGGGTCTGTTTAAGGAATTATAGGCTTGCGGACTTCCGGCTGACGCTGCGGGAGTGAAACCCGCGCCATCGATTTTCGCCGCACTGCATGCGACAGGGCGGCGGCTTTGCATGTCTTTTTGATCATAACCCCGCTGCGAACAGCGCCCGGCTGCGGCCATGCGCGCACGCCAGCGGCGCGGCGCATTTCCGTGCGGCGGCTGCCACACAACCGACACGCGATGACACAGTTGTGCCAAAATGTAGGTTTGTCAAACATATTGGACAGTGAGAGGAAAGAGGGAAGCGGCAAGTTTTTCTCTGGGAGAGAGCCAGGAAAGAGGGCGCATGGGCAAGTCGTTGGAGCGATTTTGGTGTGCAGCGAGCTGCACACCAAAATCGGCAAGAGA
>URSN01000010.1 GCA_900550525.1 uncultured Eubacteriales bacterium | reverse complement strand
TGAAAGCTCTCAGATTAGCCTTCAGCCCAGCAATTATCATAGAAGATCTGTATTTACAGAGATTTTTTCACAGGCTCCCCAAAGAGCGTGATCCCATCCAGCGCAAGATTGAAAATATTGCACTTGAGCGCGAACAGCCCTCCCAGTGAAATCAACAGAACAGGCGCTGCGAGCCGGACCGATGTGCTAAGAATTGTTGTAATATCCATTACGACGCCCTCTCCTTTTCCATATTGTCGCGTCCTGCTCCATGATCCAACGAACGCCCCGCAATCCCCCTTCTTGCCCTATGCGATTTATGTTTTCTTGACCGAGAGAAGAATTGAAGGATATTGATCGTGGCCAACAGCATGACAAATCCGCGAACGACAAGCACCATCTCTGCCGGAGTGTCCGTTATAACCGACAGATTTACGGCCCCGCTCTGCAGCGCCCCCAGCAGCAGTGAGCCGAGCGCCATACCGATTGCATTCCCTTTTCCAATCAGCGCCGCCGTCATGCCCATAAAACCCATTCCGTCCGCATATGCGTTATAGACCTTATGATAGACGCCCAGCACTTCGCCTGCCGCCGCAAGGCCGGCAAGCGCACCGCCAAGCATCGAAACGGTAAGCATCAGCCGCATATCGTGCAATCCGCACATCTTTGCAAACGACACATTGCTGCCGACCATTCGCAGGCGAAATCCCGGAACCGTATTTCTGAGAATCAGAGCATATAGTACCAGTATTGCGACCGTCATCGCCAAAATGAGCGCGAGCGATAGCGTAGGGCCAATGTCAAGCGACATGGGCACCGATGTGCCGGACGAGGCAATATCGCTATACAATAACATATAGTTGAGCAGCGACAGGATCAGGTAGTTGAGCAAAATCGCAATGACGACCTCGTTGATGTGCAGGACAAACTTCAACGCGGCAGGAATCAACGCCATTATTCCCGCTGCAAGCATGGCCCCGAGAATCATAAGTATTGCAAGAATCGGCGCTGGAAGCCCTCCGCACAGGCGTTGCAGCCAGCAGACGGCCAGCACCGCCCCATACATCTGTCCTTCCTGCCCAATATTGAAATAACCGCAACGGTCGCAAAGACTGAACGAAAGCGCAAGCAAAAGAATGGGAAATGTGTATCTGAGCGTATTGCGAATGCTGACGGGGCTGCCAAATGCACCATCGGCAATTGCGCCGTAAGCCTCTATTGGATTCCCGCCGGAGATCACTACGACCAGACCGGACGCCATAAACGCAATTGCAACCGCGATCACCGGGTTTAAGAAGCCGCCAAACGCTTTACGGTCAAGCTTGCGCTGCAATCCCTTTTTCTCCATCGATAGCCTCCTTTCTCCCTGTGTGTGTGATGCCCCCCATCATCAATCCAATCATTTCTTCGGTGGCTGCCGCAGGATCTGCAACTTCTCCGGTACAACGGCCGCCGCACATGACCAGTATTCGATCGCTGAGGCTCATAAGCTCCTCCAGATCTGCGCTGATCAGCAAAATGGCTGTCCCGCGTTTCTTTTCTTCCAGCAGCCTTTGCCGAACAAAATTGATTGCCCCAATGTCGAGGCCTCTGGTCGGTTGCGCTGCAATGAGCAAAATGGGCCGCCTCGACATTTCGCGGCCAAGAACAATCTTTTGGAGATTGCCGCCGGACATCCCTTTGATTCTTCCCTTTTCTCCTACGCCGCGAATATCAAACCCATCCACTATTTGCTTTGCATATTCATCGATCTTTTTTACGTTCAGCACCCCATGCCGGCTGAAGGGCTCGTCCTGCTCCCGCCCGCAAATGATATTTGCTCCCAAATCCGCATCCATGCACAGACCAACGTTCATTCGATCATCTGAAATGTACCCCAGGCCTGAGCGTCTTCTGGTTTCAATGCTGGCCTGTGAAATATCTTTTCCGTCCAGCACGACCGTTCCGGCCGAAGGCGCAAGCATCCCAACCAGTATGTTGATCAGTTCAGCCTGTCCGTTCCCCTCCACGCCGCCAATCCCCAAAATCTCTCCGGCATGGATGTCCATCGAGAAATCCTTCAGGCGCGCCACGCCCTGGTCGTCGACATACCAGAGGTTCCTCGCTTTGCAGACTACGTCGGCAATGTTTGTTTTGAGCGTGTTTTTAAGCAGCGCTACCTCCTGTTTGCCAATCATGGCGCGGGCGATATCGCTCTCGTTCACATCGCCGCGGTGAAATTTTGCGGAAACGATTCCGGAGCGAATCACTGTGATGCGGTCTCCTACCTCAATGACTTCCCGGAGTTTGTGGGAAATGAATACTATGCTCTTGCCTTCCCTTTTCAGCTCATCGATGATCAAGAAGAGTTCCGCCGTCTCCTGGGGTGTCAAAACGGCCGTCGGTTCATCAAGAATCAAAACGCGCGCGCCCAAATACAGCGCCTTAATGATCTCAACTTTCTGACGCTCGCCGACGCACAGCGAACCGATCATCGCATGGGGGGAAACCGATAATGAAAACCGCTTTAAAAGCTTTTCGACTTTGGTTCGGGCCTGGCGGTAGTCGATCAATCCAAATCTTCCGGGTGGATTCGCCAAGATGATGTTTTCCAGGATGGACATTTGCTCGATCTGCATGAAATTCTGGTGAACCATTGCGATTCCATGCTTCATCGCACCGGAAACCCGATACGCGCAGGGCTTTCCATCGATTAAGATTTCGCCCTCATCCATCTCATATTGTCCATACAAGATGCGCATGAGCGTCGTTTTCCCAGCGCCATTTTCTCCGACGAGCGCATGCGTTTCGCCAGGATACAGATCAAAGTCCACGTGGTCGTTCGCTGTTAACGCGCCAAACCGTATGGTGATCCCCCGCATTTGGATGATTGGCTCCATTGTTTTTCCCTCGCTCAGGCCGAATTTATTGAAGCAGTTCTTTCTCCACCCTGTCCCAATACAGGGAGACCGTTGCCGGCGCAATCACTCCAAGCTCCGTTATCAAGCCGCGGATCTGGCTTGCCGGCGTCAGGTCGAAAAACTGATTGATGACCTCGACGCCATCGCGGCCTTCAAAATCATCGCTTCCCACGACCTCGTCACGGCTGCGACGCTCAAGCATGATGGGCATACCTTCCGCCGTGCGTTGATCTAGCTTGAACAGTTCAGAAGCGATATAAACCGGTTTTTTGCACGCAAGGGCAAGTTGGCTGACCATGGCCGTGCCCATTTTATTTGCAACGCTTCCATCCCATCCGATCGTATCAGCGCCCATTATGACCAGATCCGCATGGGGGAGAAATTCCCATATCTCTGCGTCAGTAATATACGTAACCTTAACGTCCATATCGCGCAGCATCTTGACTGCAAGGCGTGATTCGCGCAGCGGACGCGATTCCGTGCAAATGACCTGAAATGTTTTCCCACCCCGCGCTGCGTGCTCGAATACGCTCATCAGCGCGCTCGAATAGCTGTGCATCATAACGGTAGCGCCGTCAAAAATCAGGTGGGAACCAAAACGGCCAAGCGCGTCCACCGCAGCGAAGGAATGTTCTATGATGCGCAGGCAGACATTTCGCACCGCTTCGGCGATCTCTTCCGGCCGGGCGTCTTGCGGCATGCTGCCAAACGCAAGAGTGACCAGGCGCCAGACGTTTTCTATCGTAGCCATTGTAGGTTTGAGCGCGATCATCTGCTGCGCTATGTCTTCAAGGCGCGCGTAAAATGATTCGCGGTCAGGGAATTTTTCCTGCTCGCAGCACAGGCGAAACGCCCAGGCGGCAGCTCGTCCGAAGGGGCTCCCGCCCTTCACGTTCATATCCCTGATCTGTTGGATCACGTCTTCAACGCTTTGAAATTCAATATCCTTTACTGGCATTCTTTCGTCTCCTTATCAATCTTTCTTTGTGCAAAACCAATTATGCAGCAGGGACAGGTCATGGCAGCGCGAAGTCTCTCAAAGTCATTTTCCCTGATGCTGCACAGGACCGCGGTGGATGAACCTGCGGATGTTTGCAGATCAATTGGGCTATCAACAGGCGCAAAGCACAGGCCGGACGTGATGCAGAGCTGCTCGGCCTCATAGCGCGCGCCTTTTGAGCCGACAGGCAAAATCTCATGCACAAACTGCTCCCGCACCAGCCGTTTTACCGTTCCGATGTTTGCAACATCCGTCTGGAATTCGCTGTAATATTTTTCCACCCCACTGCGTGGTTTCCCAACGCAGACGATGCAGTCATCCGGCTGTGTATGGCCGATGCGGGAGCGTTCCGATGAAAGCATCCCGATAACGGTAACGCCGATCCCGGTTTGCGTTGTGGGCATATTGTCCTCAGTGCTGCCGGTGAGTTGGACGCTTGAGGTATATTCATGCCGCTCGAGCTCTTTGCGCATGATCTCAATGATGCGCTTTCCTGTACCCTCCATCTCCACACACAGATTGTTCACGACGATCATCGGCTCTGCTCCGGTAGCGATAACCTCCATCATCGGAACCTTCAAGGCGCTCACCGCAGCCTCTTCATAGGCGCACTTGTGATAATCCGCCGGCTTTTCCCCGACGGAAGCATTGGAGTCGCAGGCGATCACCAGCTGCTGTCCGTCCGACAGCGGGAGTATGGACAAGTCTCTGATTTTTTGAATGTTGTATCTCAAAACTATTCCTTTCCGCGAACTTCGTCGTGAAATGAAATCAGCCTGCGTTCTGCATGGATGCCATGCTGCATGCAATCTGCGCGGCTACCCGTGCGTTGTTGTAAACAAGTTCCAGGTTGGAAGCGAGACTCTTGCCCTTTGTCAGCTCATTGACTTTTTTCAGCAGGAAAGGCGTCGTAGCTTTCCCGGTGATCCCCCGCGCCCTGCACTCCTCAAGCGCCGCCTCTATTCCCGCGTTGATAAATTCTGGATCCATGGAAAACTCTTCCGGAATGGGGTTGGCCACGACCATGCCGCCGCGTAGTCCCGCCCGCTCTTTCATCAGAAATGCCGACGCCACCTCTTCCGGCGTGTCCATGCGATAATCGACCGCAAATCCGCTGCTCCTTGTAAAAAAGGCCGGGAGTTCATCGGTCCCATAGCCGATAACCGGAACGCCATGCGTTTCCAGGTACTCAAGCGTCAGCCCCAAATCCAGAATTGACTTTGCGCCTGCACAGACCACCAGCACGTCCGTTTGTGCAAGTTCCTCCAAATCCGCTGAAATGTCCATGGTTCGCTCTGCGCCCCGATGCACTCCTCCGATTCCGCCCGTAGCAAAAACGCGAATGCCCGCAAGCGCGGCGCCGATCATGGTTGTGGTGACGGTTGTCGCGCCCGGCTCCTTGCGCGATAACAATACCGCCAAATCGCGTCTGGAGGCCTTTCTGATCTTCTGTCCCTGCGATCCCAAAAAACGGATCTCATCAGGCGTGGCTCCAACGACAACTTCGCCATCCAAAATGCAGATCGTTGCGGGGATTGCGCCGTTTTCCCGTATCACCCGCTGTACCGTGGCAGCCATCTCGACGTTCTGCGGATAAGGCATCCCGTGCGAAATGATCGTTGATTCAAGTGCAACGACCGGCTTCCCATTTTCCACCGCCTCGCGAATTTCGTCTGAAACCCTTACAATGCTCTTGGAATCGTTTTTCATTGTTTCCTCTCTTTCTGCATCCGAAACATACATGTTTGGATCGCTTGATTCATTTTTCACCAATCAGCCAATTATGTCCGAAAACACTTTTCCCATCCCATCTGCAACGCCATCGCCGTCAAAGCATCAAGTTCACTCTCCGATGGAGCCTGCAGCTGCCGGACATACGCTCGATCCACGCCGAATGGCCGATACGCGATCAACCGCAGGGGGATGCTCTTTCGCGCCCCAAAGGGTATTACATCCTTCAATCCTTCCAGTATTGCGGCCGCATCCACCCGGTTCATTTCGACAACGATGCGCAGCTCCTCCAGTTTTCCCGCTTCGTATAAATACATGACATTCTTTGGAATATGGGGCCGCACAGCACCGGTCACCTGTTGATACTCCAATGCACCCCACGCTTTTATGTCGAGCATGACGCCTTGGCAATTCTCCAGCAGATATTCGCTGTCATAGAATGGATAGCTGCCATTGCTGTCAATGAGATTGCTCAGCCCAATCATCTGCGTCCGCTCAAACAGTTCCATCAGGAACTCAGGGTATAGCGTGCACTCTCCTCCCGAAACCGTGATCCCACGAATAAACGGGCGGTTGGCCTCCGCCAGCAGCGCGCAGTCTGCCGCCGTTTTCCAGACAGCCCTTGGCGAACTGTGATGCGGGCAGATTCGGATGCAATGGTCGCATGTAACGCACCTCTCCGCATCCCAGATTGTCCTTCCATCCGATATGCGGATCGCACCCTGCGGACATTCTGCAACGCATCTTCCACAGCCGCAGCACAAATTCTGCGTCTCCGGATTGTGGCAATACAAGCAGCGGTAATTGCATCCTTGCAGAAAGAATACCGTCCTGTTGCCCGGCCCATCCACCACGCTGGCATCAATCACCCGATTGACCGGTGCGCTGGTCAAAGATGCTCCACCTTCCTTTCATAGATGCCGCGGCAGGTTACCGCTTCAGCCGAGGCGTTGACCGCGCTATTGAACACCGCCTGGCCGGAGAGATACTTATCCATATCGCTCTTTTTGATCAAATACCCCGTTACGCGGATCACATCGCTATCGGCCGCATAGATGGAAATATAGTGCATCCCTACAGAGAACGCGCCTTTTATGACGTCGAGCACGGCGGAAGGATTATTGCGTGCAGTCGTTTCAAATGGAAAGATGTCGCCTATTCCTGACGGGAAGTAGGGATGCATCATCCCTGCCTGTCTCAAATGCGTATAGAGCGGCGGTTCGTTTCCGATTGCTATGCGCACGCCCGGTGTCACGCCATTGTCTCCACATGCGCCGACCTGCGCATGCATCATAAAGCGGCCGCCCTTGTAGGCGCTATATTTGCTTTTGAATGACGATACTTGCTCGTCAATGCGCTGGATGATTTCCTTTCCAAGCGCATTGGCCGCATCCGAATGGCCATAACGATCCGGGGCTCCTTTCCTGTCCATCAAGATATTTACACATTCATTCAGGCCCACCAGTCCGAATAGCCCAACAAACCGATCCTTATGCACCATTCCTTCGCGCACAAGAAAATTGGAGGAAAAGAAGGGCGTTTCTTCTGCAATAAAGCGTATCTTTGCCTCCATAAATCTGCAGGCTACATCAACCGCATGCGGCAAAACTCGGCTGAAAAAATCATCCTCATCCGCAGCGTCCTCTGCGGCGGGCCCCAGGCGCATCCGTGAAAGCGAATAAGCGCCGCCGCCAACCGGCAAGCCGTTGTAGCAGCTCGCTATACCGTAGTTTTCAAACGCATTCTCCTTAAAATAGGCATCCAGGGCAAACGCCGGATTGGCGCATCTGAGCGCTGCTCCAACGCATAATTCTGCAAAGGCGTCGCTGGTTTTATTCGGATCATATCGTAAAGTCATGTTTGGCGTGGGATTGTTGAGTTTGGATAGTTCCTCAATCAGGATCCTGCCGCTTTTTGTCTCCTCCGGCCCGATATTGATATGGAAGAAGCTGTCAGAAATCATCCGGTCGATCTGAATCAGAAACTGCCGCACCTGACGGCGCGCATCCTCTTGCGATACCTGATCGATAAATCTTTCCAGCATGCGGTCCAAACGTCCGCCGTATACCGGATAATGCGTTACAGAAGGGACGTTCATGTAAAGGATCAGCAGTCCGCTCAGCAGTTCCTGAAAAGAGTTCGGCGGCGGCAGGCGAAGATACGCGCAGCCATGATCAAGAAACACATCGTAATCAGGAAGGATATATCTTGGGCTGTAGGGCGCATGTCCGTCGTTGTGATCGCAGAGAATGCGCTTTGCTTCCAGCTCTTGAAACTCCTCTGTCGGTGTGCCGAGAGGATAATCGCATAGATTCATGGCATATTCCGCAAGAGCAAATGTTGTTTGCTTGTGCGATAGCCTTGCGTCCTTGATGATTGTTAAAATATCCTCTTTGATCATCCTTGCCATGTCGTTTTGCACGGAAATGTACTCCCTTTTTTTATTTACTATACGGGGACAAGCATTTGCAATCAATGACATTTGACATCGTTCTTTCGCATTGGTATACTGACAAAAAGGAAGTGCATCTCAATGAAAAGCTCATTTTCAGATCTGCTAATCGCCGCCCTCGATGGAAAATGGGACCCGGACTGTGCTCAGTGTTTGTTCGCGCTGCAACAAGCTGGCTGTCCTGCCGTAATGCGCACCTATAAGGCCGGCGAGGCCATCTATCATGCGACCGCCAAGGTATCCTCCATTTTCATTCTGATTCAGGGCTGCTGTCATGTGATAAGCACTTCATCGGACGGCCAGTATTCTACGATTTATGTAAACAGCACGCCAACCATTTTCGGTTTGACGGAATTGCTCAACGGCCGCGCCCAGTATACAGCCTCCGTCATCGCCAATACCAGCTGCAAGATGCTGCTGCTCCCAAACAACAGTCTGCTGGATCTGGTGGGCGACGACCCCCGCGCATTGCTGTATTTGCTGCGCTCTCTGGCAAGCTCTCTTGATTATGGCCTTCACCTTAATGCGCGCCGGCTTCTGTTTACAAGAAAACAGCAATTGATCCTCTATTTGCATGAATATGTTTCTACGAGAAGCATCCCCTGCCGGTTGACCATGAGCCGTCCCAAGCTGGCTGCGCTCCTGGGTATCAATCTGAGGACGCTGTATCGTTATACGGATGAGTTGATTGCACAGGGCGCATTATCCGTCCAAAACGGAAAGCTCACCGTGCATGCGGAACACGCAGAAATGTTGAAGTCCCTTGCGGATCAGATATATGCCATCCTTTGAGATAATGCCTGTCCCTATAAAATTGTTATAAAAGCAAAGGCGCGGCTTTTCTTTGCCGGGCGGGGTCTGGCGCGCTGTCATTTTGCGCATGGTGCATGGGCGGGCGCGTCAAGAAGGCGTCCCATTGTCAGGCGTCAGGCCAGGGGAGCCTTCCCGGCACACATCGCGCAGCGGGCAGGCGGCGCAGGCGGGGGTTTTGCGGCAGAGGGTCGTACAGTGATCGAGGATCAGCCAGTGATACCGGCCAAAGAGGCGCGCATCCGGCGGCAGGGCGCAGGTGAAGTAGCGCCGGAGGGCGGCGTCGCCGGAAAAATCGCCGCCAAGGCGGGCCAGCAGGCGGCGGGTATAGGCGTCGATGATGAAGGAGGGGCGGTAGAGCGCGTAGACGAGGATCACATCCGCCGTCTCCTCGCCGACGCCAAAGAGCGAGAGCAGCTGCGCGCGCAGCGCTTCGAGCGGGACGTCCTGCGTGCGCCGGACGTCGCAGCCGTAGCGGCAGAACCACGCGGCGAGCGCATGGATGGCGCGCGCTTTGGCCTTAGCAAAGCCGCAGGGGCGGATCATCTGCGCGAGGCGCTCCCCGCTCAGGCGCGCGGCGGCCTCCGCCGTCAGCCGGGCGGGAAAGGCGGCGCAGGTCGTTTCCACGGTGCGCCAGGTGGAGCGCTGCACGAGCACGGCCTGGAGCATGACCGTAAACGGATCGTCCGACCACCAGCGGGGCGCGCCGTGCGCATCGAGCAGCCGCCGGTACAGCCCGTCTGCGCCGATCACGGCCGCTCCTTCTGGCAGTTGGGGCACCAGACGCTGCTGCGCCCGCCGTCCACCGAGCGGCGCAGCGCCGCGCCGCAGACGGGGCACGGCGTCCCCGCGCGCCCGTAGACCTGCAGGAAGGACGCGCTGCGGTACGCCTGACCGTTCCCGTTGAGATATTCCTCCGGCGTGAGCATGTTCCGCTGCACAAAGAAGGCCAGCCGCTCGGGGATGGCCGCCGCAAGGCGCGCCCATTCCGCCGCGCGCAGGCTGTCCGCCGGGCGCAGCGGGCAAATGCCGGCGGAAAACAGGATCTCGTCGGCATAGATGTTGCCGATCCCGGCGACCGTATCCTGCCCGAGCAGGCACGCCTTGATCGTGCGCCGCCGCTTCCCCAGCCGCGTGCGGAGATACTCCGCCGTGAGCGCCCGGTCAAACGGCTCCAGCCCCAGCTTCCGCATGCCGGCGCAGGCGTCGTCCCCGTCCCCCTGCAGCAGCCACAGGCGGCCGAAGCGGCGCGCATCCGAAAAGCGCAGTTCCCGGCCGTCGCGCAGGCGGAACACGACGTGCGTATGCGGCAGTTCCGCCCTGTCCGCGGGCGCAAGCAGCAGGCAGCCGGTCATGCGCAGATGCACGGCGACGCGCCTGCCCTGCGTCAGCAGCAGGAGCAGGTATTTGCCGCGGCGCGTCAGGTCGGCGATGGTCAGCCCCGGCAGCCCCGTGCAAAAACCGGCCGCATCCGGATGCGCGATCACCTCCGGCCGGCGCACGCCGACACCGTCGATCACGCAGCCGCGCAGCTGCGGCGCGAGCACGCGCGCGACGGTCTCCACCTCCGGCAGTTCCGGCATGAGCAGGGTTCCTTTCGCAAAAATCGATCGTTACAGCCGCGTCCTGTGCCCGGGCAGCGCGCGCCGCGGCAGGCGGCGCATGCGCGCTTCATAGGCCAGCAGGCCGCGCAGCAGGATGGCGGCATGGTCGAACGCGACGCCGCCCGGGTTTGTCACGGAGATATCCCAGTCGTCGCCAAAGGGCGTGCGCCGCGCCGCGGCATGCAGGCGCGCCGTAAGGCTCAGCCCGGCGCCATTTAGGAGCGAGAGCGTCACATCCGGCAGCGCGCCCGTGCGCGCAAGCGAGAACCAGCGCGCTTCGGCCGCATCGTCGCCCGCCTGCACGGGCAGCTCCGCGCGGCGCACGAGCGCCAGATACGCCTGCGAGATCGTCCAGCCGCGCGGGTCGCGCCCCGGTGCGCTGCACAGCATGAGCGGATAGAGCGGAAGATCGGCCACATGCGTCTCCTCCTCCAGCTCGCGCGCGGCGGCCTGCTCCACGCGCTCGGACGGGCCCGCAAAGCCGCCCGGCAGCGCCCAGCAGCCCAGGTACGGGTGCCCGCCGCGGCGGATGAGCAGCGTCTCCACGCCGTCCGGCGTTTCAGAAAGCAGCATGATATCCGCCGTGACCGACGGGCGCGGATAGCGGTCCGCGCGGTAGGCGGCGAGAAACTCCCGCTCCGTCAGCCCGTTTTTGTCCAGCAGCTCGCCGCTGTCATTGCGCCGCATGCCATCGGCCTCCTTTCCGTTCGCGCCGCGCAGGGGCGGCCTTCACAGCTCGCCCAGATACGCCGCGCCGTAGATGCCCGCGTCGTTGCCCAGCGCCGCGCGGCGGATGGGCGGCTGGCCGATGATATCGGCCGCGTACGTATACCGCCGCACGCGCTCGGCCAGCGGCACGAGCAGCGCGTCCCCCTGGTTGGAAAGCCCGCCGCCGATGAGCACCACGTCCGGCCGGAACACGTTGACAAACCCGCCGATGCCGGCCGCCAGATGTTCGATATACCCGTCCTCAACGGTGCGGGCCGCCGCGTCGCCCTGCTTTGCACATTCAAACGCCGTGCGCCCGTCCACGCCGCCGTGCGCGCGCGCATAGGCGTGCATGGCCGATTCCGGGCTGCGCGCCATGGCCGCCTCCGTCTCGCGGATGAGGGCCGTGTCGGACGCATACGCCTCGAGGCACCCGGTGCTGCCGCAGCTGCACGGCGCGCCGCCAAAGCACAGCGGCACATGCCCCAGCTCCGCGCCCATGCCGTCGCCGCCGGCGAACAGCCTGCCGTCCAGGATCAGCCCGCCGCCCACGCCGGTGCCGAGCGTGAGCATGAGCACGTTGGCAAGGCCCTGCGCAGCGCCGGCGACCGTCTCGCCGACGACGGCGCAGTTGGCGTCGTTCCCCACGCGGACGGGGACGGTGAAGTACTGTTGCAGCTCGGATACGATGGGCACGTTGCGCCAGCCGAGGTTGCCCGCGAACACGTGCACGCCGCGTTTGAAATCGACAAACCCCGGCATCCCAAAGCCCACCGCGGCAAAGGCGTCCATCGCGAGCCCCGCCTGCGCGGCGGCCTGTTTGGCCGCGCCGGCCATATCCGCCGCCACGTCCGTATAGGGCCGCGATGCGCCCGTGGGCACGCTGACGCGGCTGACGATGCGCTTTTCTCCATCGATCACGCCGGCCTTGATCGCCGTACCGCCCAAATCCACGCCGAGCCGATATTCCATAGCCTTCCCCTCCGTCCGGCGGCCAAGCCGCAGAATTTCCTGTATACAGTATACCACACGCCACGCGCCGCGGACAAGCGCGAGCCTCCGCGGCGCGCCGCGTTTTGCGCGCGCTTTGGAGGGCCGCTTGCAAAGCGGCGCATGAGCGGCTATAATCATCCCGTTGCCGGCTGCGGGCCGGATGAAAGGAGGCGCACCATGCCTGAAACGAACCGTTTGGACATCCTGCCGGAGGTGCGGCAGGCGATTGCGGAGCACCGGCCGGTGGTGGCGCTGGAGAGCACCATCTTGAGCCATGGCATGCCCTATCCGGATAACCTTGCGTTTGCGCGCCGGGCGGACGCCGTCATCCGCGCCGAGGGCGCCGTGCCGGCCACGATGGCGATCGTGCGCGGGCGCGTCAAGGCCGGGCTGACGGAGGATGAGCTGGAGCTGATGTGCCGCGCCGAGGGCGTCGCCAAGGTCAGCCGGCGCGATATGGCCGTCTGCGTCGCATCCGGACGCACCGGCGCGACCACCGTTGCGGCGACGATGATCTGCGCGGCAATGGCAGGCGTGCGCGTGTTCGCCACCGGCGGCATCGGCGGCGTGCACCGCGGCGGCGAGACGACGATGGACGTCTCCGCCGCTCTGCAGGAGCTTTCGCGCACGCCGGTGGCGGTCGTCTGCGCCGGGGCCAAACAGATCCTGGACATCGGCCGTACGCTCGAATACCTGGAGACGATGGGCGTGCCGGTGATCGGCCTTCGCACGGCGGAGTTCCCCGCGTTCTACTGCCGCAGCAGCGGCTTCCCGCTCGACTATGCGGCAAAGAACGAGGCGGAGGCAGCCGCCATCATCCATGCGCAGCGGGCGCTCGGCCTTGGCGGGGGCGTGCTCATCGGCAACCCGATCCCGGAGGAATACGGCATGGACAACGCCTATATGGAGCGCGTCATCGGCGAGGCGCTCGCCGAGGCGGAACGGGCGGGCGTGCGCGGCAAGGCCATCACGCCGTTCCTGCTCGCGCGCGTCAAGGCGCTCACCGGCGGCGCATCGTTTGAGGCGAACGTGCAGCTGGCGCTCAACAACGCGCAGGCCGCCGCGCGCATTGCAAAGGCCCTGTGCGCGCTGGAAGCGCAGCCGTAAGCGCGCCGCGCGAAGGCCCGCCGGGCAGGGCAGACAAACGGGCGGACGCCGCAGCCGCGGCGTCCGTCCTTGCTTATTTTAGGTGAGTACCGCTTCGCTGCCCGCGCCCGGCGGCGCGGCGGCGCATCAGAGCAGGCTCTGCTGTTCCTGGTCCATAAAGCTCATGTCCAGCAGGCGCTTGCTCACGCCCTGCTCGAACATGTTGCTGATGGGCGCGCGGTCGTGGATGATCTTGACCGCCTGCGCGAACATGGGCGCGGCGGAGATCGTGCGCAGCTTGGTGGACAGGTGCGCGTCCGGACATTCGAGCGTATCGGTCGCTACGAGCATCTCGATGGGGCTCTGCTCGATCTTTTCCAGCCCCCTGGCGCTGAGCACGTTGTGCGACAGCGCGGCATAGATATGCCCCGCCCCCTTGTTCTTGAGCCCGAAGGCGACGTCCACGAGCGTGCCGCCGGAGATGGAAAAATCGTCCACGACGAGGCAGTTCCTTCCCTTCACCTCGCCGATGATCTCGAGCACCTTGGCGTTCTCGTCATGGCCGTAGCGGGTCTTGTCGCCAATGGCGACGGGGCAGCCGAGCTCCGTGGCAAACTCCCGCGCGCGCTTGGCGGACCCGGCGTCAGGCGAGACGACGACGAGGTTTTCATCCACGATGCCCTGGCGGCGGATATACTCGCACAGCAGCGGCTTTGCGTAAAGATGGTCGACCGGCTTTTTGAAAAAGCCCTGCACCTGCGGCGCATGCAGGTCCATCGTTACGACGCGGTCCACGCCCACGGCCTCGATGCAGTCCGCGCATACGCGCGCGCGGATGGACACGCGGGGCTCGTCCTTTTTATCGCCCTTGGCGTAGGAAAAATACGGGATGATGGCTGTGACGGAATTGGCGCTGGCGCGCTTGAACGCATCGATCCAGAACAGCAGCTCGGTAAACTCGTCGTTCGGCTCGTGGCCGATGGGCTGGACGATGTACACATCCTTATCGCGGATGGACTCGTTGACCCGGACGAAGATGTTCCCCTCGGAAAATTTGATGGTGGTCGCGTCGCCCAGCTGCGTGCCGAGATACGCGCACATCTTTCTTGCAAAGGGCTGGCCCGTTCTGCCCGCAAAGATCTTGATGATGCCTGCGCCTGTATACATGGAGCGTCCTTTCTGCTTCGGGAGATGAATCCATTATACCAGACGGGGCGGCGGACGGCAACCGGGCGGTCGAATTTCCGCGCAAAAAGTTTGCGCCGCGCTCAATCGTCCCCGGGCACGAGGTTGAGCAGATCCTCCTCGTTGGCGACGTTGGTATACGCGCCCGGCACGTCGCCCACGATGACGTTCTCCGCCACGGGCGCCTCCGCCGCGACGGTGAGCGAGAGCGATTCGCCCGGCAGGACGACGCGCACCGTGGCCGTCAGGCGCAGATTGACGCGGTGCAGCGTCTGGATGATGCCGGCGGAGCGGAACTCGCTCTCAAACGACGCGTGCACCGCGCCGGCCGGCGTGAAGTGCAGCGTGATGCGAGGGCCCGTGCCCGCCAGCAGCGGGATGCCGGAGAGCGTGCCCAGCGGGATGGAGACGCCCTGCTCGCCCAGCGCCGCGATGCGCGCCTGCGCGGCGTTGGCGCAGTCCGCCGAGAGCGTGTTGAGCTTGGCGCTGTTGGCCTGCAGCAGGTAGACCTTGCCGTTGTTCTCGTAGACGTTGACGAGCGCGCCGTAGCCCGCCTCCTCCTCGCGCAGCACCTCCAGGATGGCGTCGTTCATCGCGCGCGCGGCGACGGACTGCACGCGCGCCGCCGAAAGCCCGGCGAGCACCGGGCGCAGGTTCGCGTTGATGAACACGAGCGCGCCCACGCCGAGCGCGAACAGCAGCAACAGCGTAACGGCCAGGCGTTTCCTCCTGCGCTTCAACATGGCTCACCCTCCCGATAGCAGTATATGCCACTCGGGCGGGGCGCGTGCAGGGTCAGAGCCGTTCGAGCAGCGCCTTTCGCGTGCGCTCGAGCGCGGGATCGTCCCGATAGGCGCAGCCCAGGCGCGCCGCCGGGCGGTGGTCGCCGTGGAAGTCGCTGCCGCAGGTGACCAGCAGGCCGTGCTGCACGGCAAGGCTCAAAAACAGCTCCGTCTGGCCGGGCGTGGACGTGGGGTAATACGCCTCGATGCCGCGAAGGCCCAGCGCGCACAGCTCGCGCACGATCGCATGCACGTCGCCCTTTAGATGGCACGGGTGCGCCAGCACGGGGATGCCGCCCGCGCCGCTGATGAGCGCGATCACGCGCGCGGGCGCGGGGCGCGGCAGCGCGACGTAGGCCGGCGCGCCGCGGCCGATGTAGCGGGCGAACGCGTCCTTCACGTCCGCGGCAAAGCCGCCGCTCACGAGCGCGAGCGCGATGTGCACGCGCGTGGCGGCGGCCTCCGGCGCGGCAAGATAGGGGCGCGCGTCCGCGCCGAGCGCGCAGAGCCGCTCCAGGATCAGCCTGCCGCGCGCGCGCCGGCGCTCCTGCGCCGCCGCCAGCTCCGCCAAAAGGGCCGGGTTTTCCACATCCACGCCGAGGCCCAGGATGTGCAGCTCCTGCGGAAATTCGTTGCTCATCTCCACGCCCGGCACGACCGGGAGGCCGAGCCTGCGCCCGGCGGCCACGGCCTCCGGCACGCCGCGCACCGAGTCGTGATCGGTCAGCGCCAGCAGTCCGACGCCCGATTGCGCCGCGCTCTCCACCAGCGCCGCGGGCGCGCGGTCGCCGTCGGAGCAGGCGCTGTGCGTGTGCAGATCCATCGAGCCGCCCGCCGCCCGTCCCGCGCCGCGCGTCTCTTGCCGCCGTTCCATTGCCGTCCCTTCCCTTCTGCCCGCCGCGGCGGGCGCTCCCGTCATGAAAGCGGGGCGGTTGCCCGCCCCGCCCTTTGGTTTATGCTTCGCCGTCGCTCCCGCCGCCGGGCTGCGCCGGTTCCTCCTGCGCCGCGTCCGCCGGCTGCTCCGGCGCCGCGGGCGCGTCCTTTGCCGCCGGGCCGTCCGACGGCTCCTGTGCCGCCTCCTGCGCTGCGGCGTCCTCCGCGGCGGGCTGCTCCTTTTCGGGCTGCTCCTTTTCGGCCTTCTTCGCTTCCTCCTGCTCGCGGCGCGCGATCACGGCGTCCGCATCCTCGCCGCCATACACGGCGGCGAACTCCTCGCCGCTGACGCGCTCATAGCGGATGAGCATCTCGGCCACGCGGTCGAGCGCCGCCATATCGGCCCCGATCACGCGCTCGGCGCGTTCGAACTGCTCGGAAAGGATGCGCTGCACCGCCTCGTCCACGCGCGCGGCGAGCGACTCGGAATAGTTGCGCCCGTGCCCCCACTCGAGGCCGACGAACACCTCCGTCTGTCCGCCCAGGAAGATCGGGCCGATCTCCTCGCTCATGCCGTATTCGGTGACCATGCGGTGCGCGATCTCGCTGGCGTGCTGCAGGTCGCTGTGCGCGCCGGTGCTGATGTCGCCCAGGCGCAGCTTCTCCGCCACGCGGCCGCCCAGCGCCGCGGCGATGGTATCCTCCAGCTTGCGGCGCGTGACGTAGGTCTTATCCTCCTTGGGCAGGTACATCGTATAGCCGCCGGCATAGCCGCGCGGGATGATGCTGACCTCGTGCACCGGGTCGCAGTTCTCCAGCTTGAGCGCAACGATGGCATGCCCCGCCTCGTGATAGGCGGTCAGGCGCTTGTCGAGCTCGGTGATCATGCGGCTGCGCTTCTCCGGGCCCATGATCACGCGCGTGATGGCCTCCTCCAGCTCCGGCATGTCGATGGTCCTGTGCTTGGCGCGCGCGGCAAGGATGGCGGCCTCGTTGAGCACGTTCTCCAGATCCGCCCCGGTGAAGCCGGGCGTGCGCTGCGCCAGGACGCTGAGCTTCACGCCGGCTGCGAGCGGCTTGTTGCGCGCATGCACGCGCAATATCTCCTCGCGGCCCTTGACGTCCGGGTAGCCGACGGTGATCTGCCGGTCGAACCGGCCGGGCCGCAGCAGCGCCGGGTCGAGGATGTCGGCGCGGTTGGTCGCCGCGATGACGATGATGCCCTCGTTCGGCGCAAAGCCGTCCATTTCGACGAGCAGCTGGTTGAGCGTCTGCTCGCGCTCGTCATGCCCGCCGCCCAGGCCCGCGCCGCGGTGGCGGCCCACCGCGTCGATCTCGTCGATGAACACGATGGCCGGCGTGCTGCGCTTGGCCGTGAGGAACAGGTCGCGCACGCGCGAGGCGCCCACGCCCACGAACATCTCCACAAAATCGGAACCGGAGATGGAGAAGAACGGCACCTTCGCCTCCCCCGCCACGGCCTTGGCCAGCAGCGTTTTGCCCGTGCCCGGCGGGCCGACGAGCAGCACGCCCTTGGGGATGCGCGCGCCGATGGACTGGAAGCGGCCCGGGTCGCGCAGGAACTCCACGATCTCGCGCAGCTCCTCCTTCTCCTCGTCCGCGCCGGCCACGTCCTTGAAGGTGACCTTGCCCTCGTCCGCCGTGTGCAGCCGGGCGCGCGAGCGGCCGAAGTTCATCACCTGCTTGCCGCCGCCCTGCTGGCGGAGCATGAAATAGTACAGCACGCCGATGCCCGCAAACATCAGCAGGTACGGCAGGATGAGCGTCCAGATGGATTCCTCCACAAGACGCGATTCATAGGCGAAGGCGTAATCGAGGCTGGAGACCTCGTCCACGCTCGAAAACTGGTCGGGATGGGCCGCGTAGACGATGGCCGCCATGTCCGCGCGGAACGTCGATTCCGACGGGATGACGACGTGGAAATCCGCGGCGGACGGCAGATCCTCCGCCCCGGCAAAGCTGCCCTCGTACAGGCCGTATACATCGCGGTATTCGATGAGCACGGCCTTGATCTTCTCTCCGGACGCCCCCGTCTCCGTGCGCCGCACCAGCTCGAGAAACTCCGTATTATAGTCCAGCTCGTCCGGCGCCGCGCCGCCAAGGTTGAAGCCGCTCGCCATCCAGACCACGGCGGCCGCGATGGCCAGCCAGACGAGCAGCGTTGCAAACCGTTTCCTGTTCAATCGTATGTCCTCCTGCTGCGGCGCGCGCCGCGCCGCCACTTTTCATAGCCTTCCCCGTCCGCGCCCTCAGGCCCCGTATACCTCCGGCTTGAGCACGCCGACGTAGGGCAGGTTGCGGTACAGGCCCATATAGTCGAGCCCGTAGCCGACCACGAACCGGTTCGGGATGATGAAGCCGCAGTAATCCGGCGTGATGTCGCACTCGCGCCGCTCGGGCTTGTCGAGCAGGCAGCAGATGCGCACGGAGGCAGGCTTGCGCTCCCTGAGCAGGCGCAGCAGGTAGGAAAGCGTCAGGCCGCTGTCCATGATGTCCTCCGCGATGATCACATGCTTGCCGGTGATGCTCGTGTCCACATCCTTGGTGATGCGCACGATGCCGGAGGTCTTCTGCGCGTCGCCATAGCTGGAGATGCCCATGAAGTCCATCTTCAGCCGCAGGTCCATCGCCCGCGCCAGATCCGCATAGAACACCACCGCTCCCTTGAGGATGCCGATCATGACGACCTCCTTGCCGCGGTAATCCGCCGCAAGCTGCGCGCCCAGCTCCGCAATGCGCGCGCGGATGGTCTCCGCATCCAGCAGCACCTCCGCGATGTCCTGGTCCATGGGCCTGCATTCAGCCATTGCTCCCGTCCTCCTCGTAAATAATATGCAGTATCCGCTTCGTCTGCGGCGTGATCCGCAGCCGCTCGGCGATGGTATATCCCGGCATCCAGAGCACCTCGCCGCCGCTGCACAGCAGCGGGATGTCCCGTTCAAAGCGCGGGAGCTTGCGGTCCGTCATCACGTCCGAAAGCCTGCGCGCGCCCGGCGCGCCGAGCGGGCGGAACCGGTCGCCCGGCCGCCGCATGCGCACCAACGCATCCGGCGGGAGCGCGTCAAGGTCGATGCACGCCTCACGCGCGCTGCGGGGGCGCGTCACGCCGTCCTCGCGCGCAAGGAACGCGCCCGCCGGCGTGCGCGTGACGCCCGGCACGGCCAGCGGCGCCTCAAACGCAGCGCGCTGCGGCGGCAGGCCCACATGCAGCGCCCGGCTGTCCACCCACGCCGCCCGGCCGCCGCGCAGCTCGATCCTCGTCCCCGTCTGCGCCGTGAGCAGCGCGTCGAGCCGCTCTACGTCCCGCCGCTGCACGCCGTCGGGCTGCGCGGCAAGCAGGAGCCGCTTGAGCGCGCGGCTGCGCACGCTGCCATCGAGCGCGAGCAGCGCAGCGCGGCCGTACCCGCCGCCTTCCGCCGCGGCCTCCCCGAGCGCGCCGGCGGCGAGCGAGGAGAGGAACGCCTCGTCCTGCCTTAGCAGCTGTGCCGTCGACGCGAGCCGCTCCACGGCGGCCGGGTTGAGCGAGACGAGCAGCGGCAGCAGCTCGTGCCGCACGCGGTTGCGCAGCATATCCGGCGAATCGTTCGTCAGGTCCGTGCGCCAGGTCAGGCCGCTCTCCACGGCGTACGCCTCGATCCCGGCGCGGCGCTCGGCCAGCAGCGGGCGCGCGATATCGCCCGTGCGCGGCCGCATGCCGCACAGCCCGGCAAGGCCGCTGCCGCGCAGCAGGTGCAGCAGCACCGTCTCCGCCTGGTCGTCCATGTGGTGGCCGGTGGCGATGCAGTCCGCGCCCAGGCGATGCGCCGCATCGCGCAAAAACGCATAGCGCTCCTCGCGCGCCGCCGCCTCCAGCGAAAGCCCGCGCTCATCCGCGGCCGCGCGCACATCCGCGCGGCCCATGAGAAACGGCACGTCCCACCGGCGGCACAGCTCGGCGCAAAACGCCGCATCCTCATCGGCCGCCGCACCGCGGAGCCCATGGTGCAGGTGCGCCGCCGCCACGCGGGCGATGCGCCCCTCCCGCCGCGCCGCGCACAGCAGGTGCAGCAGCACGACCGAATCGACGCCGCCGGAGAGCGCCGCGAGCACCGCATGCCGCGGCAGAATCCCACATTCGTCAAGCGTCAGCCGCATGCACAGAAAGCTCCATGATGATAGATACCCCTATATTACCCGCAACCGCAGGATTTGACAAGAGCCATCGCAAAAAAACAGCCGCTTCGCCGCACATTCTTCCCAAGCGGCGGCGCACGGGCAGGCGGCCGGGCCGCGGCGCGGACAGGGGAGCGGCGGATTCCGGCGAAATTTGCGGTTTTGGCTTTACTTATCCGCTCCGGCGGCGGTATAATATTGAAAAATTGCGGCATGGGAGAACGGATATGGCAGGCGTGCACGACGGACACCGCGAACGGCTCCGCCAGCGCTATGGGGCGCGTGGCCCGGACGCCTTTGCCGACCATGAGCTGCTTGAGCTGCTGCTCACCTACGCCATCCCCCGGCGCGATACGAACGAGACGGCGCACCTGCTGCTCAAGCGCTTCGGCTCGCTCTCCGGCGTGCTCGCGGCCGGGCTGGACGAGCTGCAGTCGGTGAGCGGCATCGGCCCGCAGGCGGCGCAGCTGATCCATTTGCAGGCGGCGCTCGAGCGGCGCGCGGCGCTGCGGCGGCTGCGCACGCGCACCGGCAGGCCGCGATTGAACACGCCCGTCCGCTCCGCGCGCTATGCGGAGCTCCTGCTGCGGCACGAGCACAGCGAGCGGCTCTACGCGCTGTGCCTGAGCACGCAGCTCACGCTCCTGTGCGCAAGGCCGGTGGGCAGCGGCTCGCTCAACGAGCTGACCGTCTACCCGCGCACCATCGTGGAACTGGCGCTTTTGCAGCACGCGCACTGCGTGGTCCTGGCGCACAACCATCCCTCCGGCGACCCGCTCCCCTCGCAGGCGGACGCGGAGACCACCGAAACGGTGCGCGCCGCGCTGCAAAGCGTGCACATCGGCCTGCTCGACCACATCGTCGTGGGGGACGGATACCTGTACAGCTTCTCCGCGCAGTCCGTGCTGCGGCTCGTCGGCGACGGCGTGGAGACGCTCACGGCGGAGGAGTATGAGCGCCAGCGCGCCGCGCGCAGCGCCGCCGCCATCGTATCGGAGGAATACCGCGGGGCGTGAGCGCCCGGGCCGCCGGCAGTCGTTTCAGAACGCCGATTGGCCTTTGGGAAAAGCCCCCTGCCCCCCGAAAAAGACGATTCATCCGCAATTTTCCCCGAAATCATCCCTTTTTGTGATACAACAGGCTTGAGGGGGCGCAGATGAAAACGGAGACGAGATCAAAATACAACGTCCTGCAAAATATTCAATGGATGGTAAAACTTGCCTGGAAACACGGCAGGCGCGTCCTTGTGTGCTGCATCGCAACCGCTTCGCTGGAAGCCGCGTTCCAGCTGGTGCAGCTGTACATTGCACCCGAGGTGCTCGCCCGCGTGGAGCGGAGCGTCCCCCTGCGGGAGCTGCTTGCAGCCATCGGCGCATTTACCGCCGCGCTCTTCCTTGTCCAGGGGGTCAAACAGTATGTAAGTGAAAACACCCTGTTCCCACGGATAGATGTGCGCAGCGCGATCATTGGAATGATTGCCAAATAGAGCAACGCCACCGCCTGTCCCAATACGCTGGATGAACATTTCGTGAAGCTGCGCGAAAAGGCGCACACCGCCTGCGAAGGCAATTCCCAGGCGACGGAGCATGTCTGGGAAACGCTGACCAGGCTCCTTACCAATATCGGCGGGCTTGCGATCTATCTGGGCATTCTGTCCCGCATCAACGGACTGCTTCTGCTTGTGGTCATCGCCACGTGCGCCGCCGGTTTTTATGTATCGCAATACGCTGCCAACTGGCGGTATGCCCGCAGGGATGAGGGGAGACATACTTTCAGAAGGCGTCCTATCTCCGTTCAAAGTCGGAATCCGCAGAGCTGGCAAAGGACATCCGCATTTTCGGTTTGCAGAACTGGCTCAGCGAGCTCTATGACCGGATTCAGAATCTGTATCTTGCGTTCAGTCTCCGCTGCGAGCGGGTGGAGGTGCTGGCGGATTTTGCGGAGGTGGCGCTGACCGCCGCTCGCAACGGCACCGCCTATGTGGTGCTCATCAACATGGCCCTGCACGAGGGATTGAGCGTTCCTGAATTCCTGCTGTACTTCACGGCGGTCACTACGTTTACCAACTGGGTCATGGGCATCCTGCGGGAAATGAGCGCATTGCGCACTGCGTGGATAAGGCGGGCCTGACCTCCGTGATCGAGAAGCTGCCAAACGGGCTCGGCACGCATGTGGGCCGCGAGGTCTATCTGGACGGCGCGCTGTTCTCCGGCGGGGAAATCCAGCGCCTGATGCTGGCCAGAGCCCTGTATAAGGACGGCCCGATCCTGCTGCTGGACGAACCGACGGCGGCCCTTGACCCCATTGCCGAAAACGATATCTGCATGAAATACAGCGAAATGACAAAGGGAAGAACCTCCCTGTTTATTTCGCACCGTCTCGCCTCCACCCGGTTTTGCGACAGGATTATCCTGATTGCCGGCGGCAGGATTCGGGAGGAGGGAACCCATGACGGCCTTTTGGCGCTGGGCGGCGAATACGCCAATCTCTACACGGTGCAAAGCCGGTATTATCAGGAGGGAAAGGAGTTCTGAACATGAAAAGCAGGGGAAAGATGCGTCATGCCGTTTCCGCGCAGATGCGCGGCGTCAGGGAACTCCACCGGGTGTCGCCCAAGTTTTTTCCGCTTTTGACGCTGTACTGCCTCTGCAGCTCCATCGCCCCCTATGTCACCATATCTCCCATCGCCTCTCCTCGTGCAAGTTCTGCGACGAGATCGCCGTATTTCATGCAGGCAATATTGTCCAAAGGGGGTCCCACGATGAACTGGTTGCAGATGAGGGCGGCAAGTATCGCCGGCTCTGGACCGCGCAGGCGCAGTATTATACGGAAACCGCAGCCAGGGCGGAGAAGTCGCAAAACAACGAATGAACCACGGGCGGACGGGGCGTGCGGTCAGCGGGATTTCCACGGCCAGCTGACAATGCCATAATCATCCAGGCGGCCGGCCGCTTTGCTCTCCCGCCCGGCACGCGGCGCGCCGGCGGGGCGCGCCCATTAATCGATCAGGAATGTCACGACCACATCGGCGGTCACGACGATGGAGCTGCTTTCAAAATCCACGCCGACGAGCTTGCTCTCGTCGTACGGCTGCTCGACGATGCCCGCCACGCGCCCGAGCGACGCGCCGGACGCCTCCGCCAGCACGGCGGCCTTCTCGTGCGCGTCCGCCACAGCCGCGGCGAGCGCCTCGCGGTAGGCCGTGGACGCCTCCGTGACGCCGTAGGTCACCGCATAGATCTGCGACGCGCCCGCGTCGATGACGGTGGTGAGCACGGTGTTCAGGTCGTCCACATCGCGCACGATGACGGTGACGGTATCGCTGGCGAGGAAATCGACGATCTCGCCGCCCTCCTCGTTGCGCCGCGCCTCGATCTCGATGCCGGCGGAGCTGATGTCCGCGCGGGCGACCTGAAAGCCGAGCGCCGCCTCATAGATGAGCTGCAGCCGCTCCTGGCACTGGGCGGAGGCGCTCTCGGCCGTGTCGCCCGTGACGGATACGCCCACGCGGATGGTCGCAAAATCCGGATCGGTGATGACCTCGCCGCTGCCGGCCACCTCGATGGTGTGCTCCGGCTCCGGCCACGTCTGGCGCAGGATATAGGTCTGCGTGTCGCCCCGCGGGGTCGGCACGTTCTGGATCTCCTCCTGCTCCTTGCAGCCGGCGGCAAGGAGGGCCGGGATGAGCAGCAGGAGCAGGGCGGTCTTTGCGCTTGGCTTCATGCGGTGCCTCCGGTTCACTCTCTTGTTCATCAGATGCCGCGCCCGGCCGGGTCAGTTGACGCGGTTGACGGGCGTACCGTTCAAAAACGCGCGCAGGTTCTCCGCCGCAAGGCGGAGCAGCCGCTGCCGCGTCTCGCGCGGGGCCCAGGCGATGTGCGGCGTGAGGATGCAGTTGCTCGCCTCAAGCAGCGGGTCGCTGCGCAAAATGGGCTCGCGCGCGGCCACGTCGGCGGCGTAGGCGCGCAGGCGGCCGCTCTCGAGCGCGTCGGCCACGTCCTGCGATACGCACAGCGCGCCGCGCGCGGTGTTGAGCAGGATCGCGCCCTCCTTCATCCGCGCAAGCGACGCGGCGTTGATGACGCCGCGCGTCTGCTCCGTCGCCGGGCAGTGAAGCGAGAGCACGTCGCTCTCTGCCAGCAGCGTCTCAAACGGCACCCGCTCGCCGGGAAACGCCGGATGCTCGCCGCGGCTGAAACCGATGGCCCGCATGCCGAACGCCATCGCCGCGCCCGCCGCGCGGCAGCCGATCTGGCCGCAGCCGAGCACGCCGAACGTCTTGCCGGAGAGCTCGATGAGCGGCGCGTCCCAGAAGCAGAAATCCGGGCTGTGCGTCCAGCGGCCGCGGTGCACCTCGCGGTTGTGCAGCGATACGAGGGAGCACACCTCCAGCAGCAGCGCGAACGTGTGCTGCACCACGGCGTCGGTGCTGTAGGGCGGGACGTTGCACACCACGATGCCGCGGCGCGCCGCGGCGGCGAGATCCACCGCGTCCGTACCGGTGCACAGCAGCCCGATCATCCGGAGGTTTCGCGCGCGCGCAAGCGCCGCCTCGTCGATGACGGTCTTGCACACGAAGGCGACGTCCGCGCCGATGAGCCGCTGCGCCGCAAACTCCGGCGGCGTGCGGTCGTAGACGGACAGCGTGCCAAACTCCCTGAGGCAGTCCCAGCTCAGATCGCCGGGGTTGACCGCGTGCCCGTCCAGAACGACGATCTGCATATCCTTTCCCCTCCACCGCGGCCAGGCCGCCCGTTCCGTTTACCAGTATACCCCATGCGGCCGGCGCTGGCAAGCCAAAGCGCGCCCGCGCGGCGCAGGGGCGCGTTTGCATCGCGCGCCAAAGTGCGGTATAATAGGCTGAAAACGTATGGAAGGAAATCGCGCATGGCGAAGAAATCCGCTTCCGGCGCGTCAAAGGCGCCGTCCAAAAATAATAAAAAAAGCAGCGCCCCCGCCCGCGGCGCGCGGCAGGAGGAGGCGCGCCGGCGGGGCGAGGTGCGCGGCGTGCTGTACATCGCCGCCGGGATACTGCTCGGCGTCTACCTGTTCGTATCCGGCACGGGTGTGCTGGGCGAGTTCCTCAGCCGATTGCTGTTCGGGCTGTGCGGCTGGTTTGCCTATGCGCTGCCGCTGGTGTGCATCGGCGCGGGCGTGCTGTCCATCGCGGGCCGCGCGAGCGGCCGCAGCGGCACGGGCTGGAACGTCCCCGGCGTGATCGCCGCGCTGACGCTTGCGGAAGCGGCGCGCGGCGCGGCCTACAAGGGTTCCCCCTACCTCTCCTACCTGGCCGCCGCCTACGAGGCGGGCGCGGCCTTTCCGCACCGCGGCGGCGGCGCCATGGGCGCGCTGCTGTGCTATCCGCTCCAGCAGCTCGGCGGGGCGGCGCTTGCCTATGTGGTGACCATTGCGGCGCTGCTGATCGTCATACTGATGGTCACGCGCCTGTCGCTGCGGGAGATGTCCGCGCGCGTCAACCGCAGCGTCCATACGGCGGTGGAGCGCGTGCGCGCCGAGCAGCGGCGCATGCCGGTCTACGACCTGCAAAGCGGCCGCACATCCGAAGCCGGCGCGCAGGAGAAGGCGCCCGCGCAGCCGGCGAAGCGGACGCGCCGCGGCCGCCGCGCCGACGGCGACCTGACGGATTTCAACGCCTTTACGGCCGACCTGCCCGTATCCGCGGCGGACCGGAAGCTGAAGAACGTCCCGCAATCCGCCGACGAGCTGACCTACCTCAACGACGCGGAGCTGCAGGCGCGGCCCGTGCGCAAGATCGCCCCGGCGGAGGCCGCCGCGCAGCCGCCGGAGCCGGAGCCGCCGCTGCCCGAGGGCGACGCGATCTGGGACGAGCTGGAGGGCGCGGAGGACTATCCCTTCACGCTGGAGCCGGTCGCGCCCGCGCCCCCCGCCGCAGCAGCGGCGCAGGAGACGGAAGCGCAAGAAGCGCCGCAGGCGGGCCCGCGCAAGGCCGTCGTCATCGAGCATGCCGCGCCGGCGGAGGAGCCGGACGTGCCGGAGATCGCCGTGGAGCCGCCGCCGGTCTATGTGCCGCCGTCGTTCTCGCTGCTCAACGCGCCGACCGTTTCCTACGGCCGCGGGCTGGAAAACCCGGCGGAGACGGGCAAGCTCCTGATCGACACGCTGGCCAGCTTCAACATCTCGGCAAAGCTGGTCAACGTGACCGTCGGCCCCGTGATCACGCGCTTTGAATTGCAGCCCGCGCCCGGCGTGCGCGTCAACCGCATCACGGTGCTCTCCAACGACATCGCGTTGGCGCTGGCCGCGCCGCGCGTGCGCATCGAAGCGCCCATCCCGGGCAAGGCCGCCGTCGGCGTGGAGATACCGAACAAGAACGCCGTTACGGTCGTGCTGCGGGAGATCATCGAGAGCCGCGAGTTCCAGAACGCATCCTCCCCCATCACCATGGCGCTGGGCAAGGACACCGGCGGCAAGGTGATCACGGCCGACCTTGGCAAGATGCCGCACATGCTCATCGCCGGTTCGACCGGCTCGGGCAAGAGCGTGTGCATCAACGACCTCATCATCTCGATGGTGTACAAGTCCTCCCCCGCCGAGCTGCGGCTGATCCTGATCGACCCGAAGGTGGTGGAGCTGTCCGTGTTCGGCACGCTGCCGCACCTGCTCGTGCCGGTGGTGACGGAGCCCAAGAAGGCCGCCGGCGCGCTGCGCTGGGCCGTCAACGAGATGACGATGCGCTACAAGAAATTCTCCGAAGCGGGCGCGCGCGACCTTGCGCGCTACAACGAACTGCAGCAGGACCCGGCAAAGCGCCTGCCGCGCCTGGTGGTCATCATCGACGAGCTGGCCGACCTGATGATGGTCGCGCCGGACGACGTGGAGGACAGCATCTGCCGCATCGCACAGCTGGGCCGCGCGTCGGGCATCCACCTGATCGTGGCGACGCAGCGCCCCTCGGCCGATATCATCACGGGCCTGATCAAGGCCAACATCCCCTCCCGCTGCGCGTTCGCGGTGAGCTCGGGCATCGACTCGCGCATCATCCTCGACGCGACCGGCGCGGAAAAGCTGCTCGGCCGGGGCGACATGCTCTTCCACCCGAACGGCTCCAACAAGCCCATCCGGCTGCAATGCGCCTTCGTCTCCGACGAGGAGGTGGAGCGCGTGGTGCGCCACTTTGCCGGGCAGCAGCTCCAGCCGCAGTTTGACGAGCAGGTGGTCTCCGACCTTGCCAACGCCGCAAAGGGCGGGCCCGCCGGCGGCGCGTTCGGCGAGGGCAAGCAGGAGGACGACCTGCTCGGCGAGGCGCTGCGCGTGGTGCTCGAAAGCGGGCAGGCCTCCATCTCCATGATCCAGCGCCGCCTGCGCGTGGGCTATGCGCGCGCCGCGCGGCTGATCGACATCATGGAGCAGCACGGCTACGTCTCCGGTTTTGACGGCAGCAAGCCGCGCCGCGTGCTCATCAAGCGCAGCGAATTCGAGGCCCTCTTTGGCGAGGGCGCGCCTCTGCCGGACGGCGGCGCGCCGGAGGGCGGGGACGAGCCGGTCCCGGAGGGCGAGGCATGAGCGCCGTCGGGGTCGTATCGCTCGGCTGCATGAAGAACCTCGTGGACACCGAGCGGATGCTGGGCCTGCTGCGCGCGGCCGGGCACCGCTTCGTCGGCGACCCGGCGCAGGCCGAGGTGCTGATCGTGAACACGTGCGGCTTCATCGAGCCGGCCAAGCAGGAATCCATCAACACCATACTGGAGCTGGCCGCCATGAAGCGGACCGGCCGCTGCCGCCTGCTCGTGGCGACCGGCTGCCTGACGGAGCGTTACCGCGAGCAGCTGCGCGAGGCGATGCCGGAGATCGACCTGATGCTCGGCGTGCACGAATACGGCCGCCTGCCCGCGCTGCTCGCGGCCGCGCTGGGGGAGCCGGAGCCCGCGCCCGTCTGCGGCGCGCCGCGCGTGCTGACCACGCCGCCGTACCGCGCGTTTTTGCGCATCGGCGACGGGTGCAGCAACCGCTGCGCCTACTGCGCCATCCCGCTCATCCGCGGGCCGCTCAAAAGCGAGCCGATGGAAACGCTCCTGGAGGAGGCGCGGCGGCTGGCCGGCGCGGGCGTGACGGAGCTGACCGTCATCGCGCAGGATACCTCCGGCTACGGCGTGGACCTGTACGGCAGGCCGCGCCTGCTCGAGCTGCTCGGCGGGCTGAGCCGCATCGACGCGCTGCACTGGGTGCGCCTGCTCTACACCTATCCCGACACGGTGACGCCCGCGCTCATCGATGCGATCCGCGAAAATGAAAAGCTCGTGAACTACCTCGACATGCCGCTGCAGCATGTGAACGATGCCATCCTTAAGGCCATGCACCGCCGCGGCAGCCAGGCGCACATCCGCCGCGTGCTCGAGCATGTGGAGCGCGCCGCGCCGGACTTCATCCTGCGCACGACGGTCATGGTGGGCTTCCCCGGCGAGACGGACGCGCAGTTTGACGAGCTGCTGACCTTTTTGCGCGACCATCCGTTCGACCGCGTGGGCGCGTTCGCCTTCTCGCCGGAGGAGGGCACGCCCGCCGCGGCGATGCCGATACAGATCCCGGAGGCGGACAAGCAGGCGCGCCTTGACGCGCTCATGGCGCAGCAGCGCGGCATCTCCCGCCGGCGCGGGCAGCGCCGCGTCGGTCAGGAGGTCGAGGTGCTGATCGAGGGGGCGGACGCGCGCGGCGCGCACGGCCGCTCCTACGCCGAGGCCCCGGATGTGGACGGGCGCATCCTGCTGCCCGGCGCCGCCGCCGCGCCCGGCGAATACCGGCGCGTGCGCCTCACGCGCGCGCGCGATTACGACATGATGGGAGAGCTGCTATGAACCTGCCAAACCGCCTGACGCTGCTGCGCATGTGCCTTGTGCCCGTGTTCGTGGCCTGCTTCTTCCTCGAGCGCGCGCTGCCGTGGTGGAACGTGCTGGCCGCGTCGGTGTTCGTGCTCGCGGCGGCGACCGACCTGATCGACGGCTGGTACGCGCGCAAGCACGGCATGGTGACGGACTTTGGCAAGCTCCTCGACCCGATGGCGGACAAGCTTCTGGTGTGCGCGGCGTTCATCATGCTCACGGGGCGCGGCGACGTGCCGGCGCTCGTGACGTTCGTCTTTGTGGGGCGGGAGCTGGTCATCAGCGCGTTCCGCCTGATCGCGGCGGAAAAGGGCACGGTGATCGCCGCCGGGCGCATCGGCAAGGGCAAGACGCTGCTGCAATGCGTGGCCGTGGTGCTGATCCTGCTCGGCAACCCGCTCTTTTGCGCCATCGGCGTGCCGATGGACCGCATCGCGCTCTACGCCGCGCTCGTTCTGACGCTCTGGTCGCTCATCGACTATGTGTATAAAAACCGGAAGGTGGTGCATCGCGCATGATCGCGGAGATCGTTTCCGTCGGCACGGAGCTGCTCATGGGGCAGGTCGTCAACACCGACGCACAGTTCATCGCCCGGCATCTGGCGCCGCTGGGCTATCAGGCCTTCTATCAGGTGACCGTGGGCGACAACCCGGCGCGTCTCACCGGCGCGGTGCGCGAGGCGCTCGCGCGCGCGGACGTGGTGATCTTCACCGGCGGCCTTGGGCCGACGGACGACGACCTGACCAAGGAGACCGTTGCCGCCTGCTTCGGGGATGAGCAGGCCTTCGATGCGGCCGAGTGGGACAAGCTCACCAGCAACTTTGCCCGCACCGGCCGC
>URSN01000009.1 GCA_900550525.1 uncultured Eubacteriales bacterium | reverse complement strand
AGGCTGGCATTCTAACCAACTGAACTACCGGGCCATTCACATCTGCCGCAGCTTGGTAGCGTGGTGGGCCTTCAGGGACTCGAACCCCGGACCAATCGGTTATGAGCCGACCGCTCTGACCAGCTGAGCTAAAGGCCCATATCTCACAGGATGGTGACCCCGAGGAGAATCGAACTCCTGTTACCGCCGTGAAAGGGCGGTGTCTTGACCGCTTGACCACGGGGCCACTCACTGGTCGGGGTGAAGGGATTTGAACCCCCGGCCCCATGCTCCCAAAGCACGTGCGCTACCGGACTGCGCTACACCCCGAACATAGCGTCACTCGCTTTCCGCGACCCTATAACTATACAATAGCGGTCACAAAAAGTCAACAGCAATTTCTAATTTTTCTGTTTGTCGTTTTGGCCCGCATGTTCTATAATATTAGCAGATGAAGATGGGGAAGTATGCTTATGACTGATGAACGAATGGGCGGCGCACAGCCGCTTGGCTACCATATCGAGACGTACGGCTGTCAGATGAACGTGCGCGACAGCGAGACCATGGCCGGGCTGCTCGAATCGCTCGGGATGCGGCGCGCCGCGTCGATGCAGGAGGCCGACGTGATCGTGTTCAACACCTGCTGCGTGCGCGACCATGCCGAGCGCCGCGTGTTCGGCAACGTCGGCTTTACCCGGCTGATCAAGGAGGAGCGGCCGGATGCGGTGATCACCGTCTGCGGCTGCATGATGCAGCAGCGCGAGGTCGCGGTGCGGCTGTTCGACCGGTTTCCGTTCGTCAGCCTCGTGTTCGGCACGCATGTGCTGCACCGCCTGCCGGAGATGATCCGCCGCGCGCTTGCCGGCGAGCGGCTGTGCGTCACGGACGAGGACGACCTCTCGATCGTGGAGGGGCTTCCCGCGCGCCGCGCGCCGGGGCAGTCGGCCTTTGTGAACATCATGTTCGGCTGCAACAACTTCTGCACGTACTGCATCGTGCCCTATGTGCGCGGGCGGGAGCGCTCGCGCACGCCGGAGGCGGTCGAGCAGGAGGTGCGCGCGCTTGCGCAGGAGGGATATACGGAGATCACCCTGCTCGGGCAGAACGTGAATTCCTATGGCCGCGGCCTGCCGGAGGGGACGGACTTTCCGGCCCTGCTGCGCCGGCTCAACGGCGTGGACGGCATCCGGCGCATCCGCTTCATGACGTCGCACCCGAAGGATCTCTCCGACGGACTGATCGAGGCGATGGCCACGCTTGACAAGGTCTGCCCGCACATCCATCTGCCGCTGCAATCCGGCTCGGACGCCGTTTTGCAGGCAATGAACCGCCGCTATACGCGCGAGCAGTACGCCGCGACGGTGGCAAAGCTGCGCGCGGCGGTGCCGGAGGTGGAGCTGACGACGGATATCATCGTGGGCTTCCCGGGCGAGACGGAGGAGGATTTCCTCGATACGATGGACATGATGCGCCGCATCGGCTTTGCCGCCGCCTACACCTTCCAGTATTCCCCCCGCGCGGGCACGCGCGCGGCCGCCATGCCGGAGCAGGTGCCGTCCGCCGTCAAGCGCGAGCGGCTGCACCGCCTCAACGCGCTGCAGGCGGAGATGACGGAGCGCAACAACCGCGCCTATATCGGCCGCGGCGGCGAGGTGCTCGTGGAGGGCGCCGGCAAGCGCGCAGGCGCGCAGGTCGCCTTCGGGAAACTGCCCAACTTCAAGATGGTGTATTTCCCGGGCAACGACGAGCTGATCGGCCGCTACCTGCCCGTGCGCGTCACGGGCGTCAAAGGCAATTCCCTGTTTGGTGAAAGAGAGGAGGAGCGCGCATGACAACGATGGACAAAGCGAGGGAGCTGGGCGTCGCGCTGGCAAATTCGCCGGAGTATACCCGCCTGACCAGGGCGCGCGAGCGCGTGGATGAGAACAGGGCCGTCTCCGGCCTGATACAGGAATTTCAGGACAAGGAACGGCAGATCGTCACCATGATGGAGCAGGACGACGTGGACCGCGAGGGGGCCGTCATGCTCACGGGCGACATCGAGCGGATCAAGGCACAGCTGCTCTCCAACGACCTGTTCTCCGAGCTGATCGAATCGCAGCGGGCGTTTTCCGAGCTGCTCGGCGCCGTCAACCGGGAGATCAACGCCTGTATCGGCGTGGTGGAACCGGAGGAGGATGTGGTCACGGCAAGCTGCAACGGTGCTTGCGAAAACTGCAGCGGCTGCTCCCATTGAGCGGCACGGAGGGATATGGCCCGTAACCTGACGCCGATGATGCGGCAATACTTGGAGCTCAAGGAGAAATACAGCGACTGCCTGCTGTTTTTCCGCCTGGGCGACTTTTACGAAATGTTCTTTGACGACGCCAAGACCGCCGCCAGGGAGCTGGAGCTTGTGCTGACCGGGCGCGACTGCGGCTTGGAGGAGCGCGCGCCCATGTGCGGCGTGCCCTACCATTCGGTGGACGTCTACATCAACCGCCTGATCGAAAAGGGCTACAAGGTCGCCATCTGCGAACAGATGGAGGACCCCGCGCTCGCCAAGGGGCTGGTCGAGCGCGACGTCATCCGCATCATCACGCCCGGCACCGTGATCGAGGAGCGGATGCTCGACGAGGGCCGCAACAACTACATCGTCTCCATCCACATGGACGGCGGGCGGATCGGCTTTGCGTATGCGGACGTATCGACCGGCGGCTTCTTTGCCTGTGAGCTCGAAGGGGAGCGGGCGCTCACGCAGCTGACGGACGAGCTGGCGCGCCTTCAGCCGACGCAGATCATCGCGGGCGAGGGGCTGTTCCTTCAGCCGCTCCTTAGCAAGCGCCTTTCCAGCCAGTACTATCTGGAACGGTATCAGGACCGCGCGTTCCAGACCGCGGCGGCGCGCGAGCGGCTGCTGCGCCATTTCCATGTGGCATCGCTGCAGGGGTGCGGCTGCGAGGGGCTCCCGGCCGCCATTTCCGCCGCCGGCGCGCTGATGCAGTACCTTGAGGAGACGCAGAAGAACGCGCTCTCGCACATCCATGCGCTGCGCATGCTCAACCGCTCGTCCTACATGAACCTGGACGCGGCGACACGCCGCAACCTGGAGCTGACGCAGCCGCTGCAGCATGGCGGCAGCAGGAAGAACACGCTGCTCTACCTGCTCGACCGGACAAAGACCGCCATGGGCAGCCGCCTGCTGCGCGACTGGATCGACCGCCCGCTGCAAAACGCCGGCGCGATCGTCCGGCGGCAGGAGGCGGTGGCCGCGCTCGCGGCCGATATGCCGGCGCGCAGATCGCTCCAGGAGCAGCTTGCGGGCGTGTACGACATCGAGCGCCTGTGCAGCCGCATCGTATACGGCAGCATCAACGGGCGCGACTGTATCGCGCTGCGCAATTCTCTGCGCGCCATCCCCGCCGTGCAGCAGCTTCTCCAGACGCTTGCCGCCGATCCGCTGCGCGAAGACGCGGCGGCGCTCGACCCGATGGAGGATATCGCCGCGCTGCTCGCCGCGGCCATCGCCGAGGAGCCGCCCGCCGGCGTCAAGGACGGCGGCGTCATCCGCGACGGGTACAACAGCGAGGTGGACCAGCTGCGCGCCATCCAGCACGGCAGCCGGCAGTGGCTGGCCGACTTTGAGGCGGCCGAGCGCGAGCGCACCGGCATCCGGAATCTGCGCGTGGGCTACAACCGCGTGTTCGGCTATTATATCGAGATCACCAAATCCAACCTCTCGCAGGCGCCCTACGAGTATGAGCGCAAGCAGACGCTGGCCAATGCGGAGCGGTTCATCACGCCGGAGCTCAAGCAGATGGAGGAGAAGATCCTCGGCGCGGGCGAACGGCTGATCGCGCTCGAGTACGAGCTGTTCCAGGCCGTGCGCGAGGCGCTGCTGGCCGTTACCGACCGGTTGCAGCACAACGCCACGTTGATCGCCCGGCTGGACGTGTACCAGTCCTTTGCCGAGGTCGCCGTCTCCAACCGTTACTGCCGCCCGCACATCCGCGAGGACGGCGTCATCCGCATCGTGGACGGCAGGCATCCCGTGGTCGAACGGACGCTGCGCGAGGAATTCGTGCCAAACGACGTTCAGCTCGACAATGCGGAAAACCGGCTGCTCATCATCACCGGCCCCAACATGGCCGGCAAGAGCACCTACATGCGCCAGGTCGCGCTCATCACGCTGATGGCGCACATCGGCTCCTTCGTGCCGGCGCGCGAGGCCGACATCGCGCTGGTGGACCGCATCTTCACGCGCGTGGGCGCGAGCGACGACCTTTCCGCCGGGCAGAGCACCTTCATGGTGGAGATGAGCGAGGTGGCCAACATCCTGAACAACGCGACGGCCCAAAGCCTGCTCATACTGGATGAGATCGGCCGCGGCACCAGCACGTTCGACGGGCTGAGCATCGCCTGGTCGGTGCTCGAGCACATCGCCGATCCGGCGCTGTGCGGGGCAAAGACGCTGTTTGCCACGCATTATCATGAGCTTACGGAGCTTGAGGGCAAGCTCCCGGGCGTCAAGAACTACCGCGTCACCGTCAAGGAGATGGGGGAGGATATCCTGTTCCTGCGGCGCATCGTCCGCGGCGGCGCGGATCGCAGCTTCGGCATCCAGGTGGCGCGGCTTGCCGGCCTGCCGGAGGCCGTGCTCGCGCGGGCGCGCCAGATCCTTGCCGACCAGGAGCGCGCCGCCATCGCGCGCGGCCGGCCGGAGCCGCCGCAGGAGAGCGCCGTGCAGGCGTCCCTGTTCGACGCCTCAGCCGAGGAGACGGCGCTGCGCATGCTGCGCGAGCTTGACATCGACCAGCTGACGCCGCTGGATGCGCTCAACCGCCTGTATGCGCTGCGCGCCATGCTGCAGCAGAGCTGAAGAAGGAGGGAGCCATGGCAAGGATTCGCGTGCTCGCGCCGCATGTTGCAAACCAGATCGCCGCAGGCGAAGTCGTCGAGCGGCCCGCCTCCGTGGTCAAGGAGCTGGTGGAGAACGCGCTCGACGCGGGCGCACAGCACATCACCATCGAGATCGAAAACGGCGGCACTGACCTCATCCGCGTGTCGGACGACGGGCAGGGAATCCCGCAGGAGGACTGCCGCACCGCATTTTTGCGCCATGCCACGAGCAAGATCGCCGCTGCGGACGACCTGACGCACATCACGACGCTCGGCTTTCGCGGCGAGGCGCTCGCCTCCATCGCTTCCGTTTCCGAGGTCACGCTGCGCACCAGGACCGCCGGAGAGGAGCAGGGGACGCTGCTGCGCGTTGCGCACGGAGAGGTGCTCGAGGAAACACCCTGCGCCTGCGTGCAGGGCACGACGCTGGAGGTGCGCGGCCTGTTTGCAAACGTACCCGCGCGGCTGAAGTTTTTGAAATCCATCCGCACCGAGACCGGCTACGTCAGCGACTACGTTTCGCGCATGATCATGGCGGTGCCGTCCGCCTCCTTCCATCTGCTGAACAATGGACGGACGGTCTACCAGAGCTATGGGGACGGACAGCTCAAAAACGCGCTGCTGTGCGTCTACGGCGCCTCCGTGCTGCCCAGCCTGCGCGAGGTTGCCTTCGACGACGGGTACCTTTCCATCGCCGGCTTTGCGGGCACGGAGGCGCTGGCGCGGCCCAACCGCCTCCAGCAGTCCTTCTTCCTCAACGGCCGCTACATCCGCTCCTACGCGCTTTCGGCGGCGCTGCAGCGCGCCTATGATACGCGGCTGATGACGGGACGCTTCCCGTTTGCCGTGCTGGCGCTGCGCATTGCCGGCGGCGAGGTGGACGTGAACGTGCACCCGACAAAGCTCGAGGTGCGCTTTGTGGACGCGCAGCGCGTGGCGCGCTCCGTCACGGCGGCGTGCCACCGCGCGCTGCTGGACGCGCCCGCTGCCGGCGCCGCAGAGGCGGAGGAGGAGCCGGAGCGCCCGGCGCCGCGGCCCGTGCTGCCGCCGCTTCCGGAGCTGCGCGCGCCGCAGGCCCCCGCCGCGCGGCCCATCCGCGAGGCCGCCCCGTATTCGCCCGCGCCGCGCTCGTTTTCCTTCCGTCTGCCGCAGCCGCCCGATGTGCCGCAGGCTCGGCCCATGCGGGCGCAGGAGCCGCAAACCGTTTCCGCCCCTCCGGATGCGCCGCCGCGCGCAGAACAGCTGCGCCTTGCGGCTGCGCCGAACCGGGTGCTCGGCGTCGCCTTTTTGGCCTACTGGATCGTGCAGCAGGGCGAGGCGCTGTTCCTCATCGACCAGCACGCGGCGCATGAGCGCCGCCTCTATGAGCAGCTCATGCGCCGCACGGTGCAGCCCGTGGCGCAGCCGCTGCTCTCACCGCTGCCGGTGGTCATGTCCCCGCTGGAGCTGCAAACGCTGGAGCAGAACCGGGAAGCGCTCGAGGCGCTCGGCTTTTCGTTCGACTTTGGCGCGGACGGCGTGCTGCTGCTCACCGGCGTGCCGCAGGTGCTGGGCGAGCCGCTGACGGAACGCTTTTTGCACGACGCGCTTGAGCAGCTCGCCGCCTGCGGCCGGACGTCGGCCGCCGAATTGCGGCGCGAGCGCATCATCCAATCCGCCTGCAAGCACGCCATCAAGGCGGGCGAGCCCGTCACGGAGGAGGAGATCTCCGCGCTGCTGGACGACTATGCGCGCGAGGGCATCCCGCTGACCTGCCCGCACGGCCGGCCCGTCATGATCCGGCTGACAAAGCGCGAGATCGAAAAACTGTTCAAACGGGTGCTGTAGCGCATGGAGCGGATGTTGTCAAAGCAGCGGATCGCCTGCATCGTCGGGCCGACCGCCTGCGGCAAAACGGCGCTGGCGCTGCGCGTTGCGGCGCGCTGCGGCGCGGAGATCGTATCGGCGGATTCCGTGCAGGTCTATCGCGGCCTGGACATCGGCTCCGCCAAGCCGACCGAGCGGGAGCGCCGGGCGGCGCCCCACCACCTGATCGACTGCGTTGAGCCCGAGAACGAAGCGTTTTCCGTTTCGCAATACCGCGACCTTGCGGACGCGGCCATCGGGGATATCGCCGGCCGCGGCCGGTTCCCGCTCGTGGTTGGCGGGAGCGGGCTGTATGTCAACGCGCTCGTCTATCCGCTCAATTTTGCTGTCCCGTCCGGCCGGGCGGTGCGCGCGGCGCTGGAGCAGGACTATCCGCCGGAGGATACGGCGCGCGCCTGGACGCGCCTGCGCCAGGTCGCTCCGGCTACCGCAGCCCGCCTGCACCCACACGCCCGCAAGCGCATCATCCGCGCGCTGGAGGTATACCGGCTCAGCGGCAGGCCGCTTTCCTCGTTCGGCAACGATTTTTCCGGCACGGCCGGCCGCCCGATGCGCTACGACGCGCTGATGATCGGCCTGACGATGGAGCGCGCACTGCTGTATGAGCGGATCGACGCGCGCGTGGATCGGATGATGGAGGCGGGGCTGCTGGAAGAGGCGCACGCGCTTGCGCAGCGCAGCCTGTCGCGCCGCCTGCCTGCGCTGCAGTCGCTCGGCTACCGGCAGCTGCTCGATTATCTGGACGGCGCGTGCACGCTGCCGCAGGCCGTGGCGGCCATCAAGCAGGAGACGCGGCGCTTTGCCAAGCGTCAGCTCTCGTGGTTCCGGCGCGACGGGCGCATCCGCTGGTACGATGTGTCCGCGCTGCCCGAGGCCGAGCTGGCGGACGCCGTTGCCAAAGAGATCATCAACTGGAAGGAAAGAGGGGAGAACGAATGAACATCAGCGATCGCGCAAGGGAGCTGGTCTGGCGCGCGGAGCGCGAGCTGCAAAAACAGTTTCAGCGGATCGACGCGGTGGAGGCGGCCGTGCAGCTTCGCGTGCTCGAGGCGTTTCAGCGCAACCGGGTCGCCGCGCGCCATTTTGCGCCCACCACCGGTTACGGCTATGACGACATCGGGCGCGATACGCTGGACCGGCTCTTTGCAGACGCCATGGGCGCGGAGGCTGCGCTCGTCCGGCCGCAGATGGTCAACGGCACGCACGCGATTTTCCTCGCCCTTGCGGGCGTATGCCGCCCCGGCGACCACATCCTGTCGGTCACCGGGCGGCCGTACGATACGCTGGAGCAGGCCATCGGCATCCGCGGCGACGCGCCGCACTCGCTCAAAAGCCTCGGCGTTACGTTCGAGCAGGTGCCCCTTGCGGCGGACGGAGGCTTCGCCCTGCCGGCCATCCTCCGCGCGCTTGCCGCGCGGCCGGCGCAGGTGCTGTTTGTTCAGCGTTCGCGCGGCTACAACTGGCGGCCTTCGCTGCACCCGCGGCAGATGCAGCAGGCGTTTGCGGAGCTTGCCAAGGCCGCGCCGCAGGTGCTGATCGTCGTGGACAACTGCTACGGCGAATTCACCTGCGCCACGGAGCCGACCCAGGCCGGCGCGCACGTCGTGGCTGGCTCGCTCATCAAAAATCCGGGCGGCGGCCTCGCGCCGTCGGGCGGTTATGTCGCCGGTCGGTCCGTCTTGATCGACCGCATCGCCCAGAGGCTGACCGTGCCGGGCATGGGCGGGGAGGTCGGCTCCTACGCGGGCGACTACCGCCCGTACTATCAGGGCCTGTTCCTCGCGCCGCATACGACGGCGCAGTGCGTCAAAAGCGCGGTGCTGTTTGCGCGCGTGTTCGAGCTGCTGGAGCTGCCGACGCTGCCCGCCAGCACGGAGGAACGCTCCGATATCATCCAGTCCATCCGTTTTCCGGATGCGGACGCGCTCGTGCGTTTCTGCCAGAGCATCCAGCACGCCGCGCCGGTGGACAGCTTTGTGGACCCTGAGCCGTGGGATATGCCGGGCTACGCGCATCAGGTCGTCATGGCGGCGGGCGCCTTCGTGCAGGGCGCGACGACGGAGCTCAGTGCTGACGGCCCCATCTGTCCGCCCTATACGGCCTACCTGCAGGGCGCGCTCACCTATGCGCACGGGCGCATTGCCGCCATGCTCGCCGCGGATGCGCTGTTGCCGGACTGAGGCGGCCGGGCGTCACAGGCGGCGCATGAGGCCCGTGACCCTGCCGACGACCTCGACCTCCGACGCTTTGAGATAGATGGGCTCGTACAGCTCGTTTTCCGGCTGCAGGCGCACCATCTCGCCCTCGGGATAGATGCGCTTGACGGTGGCCGTTTCCTCCGCCGTGCGCACGACGACGATGTCGCCGCTCACGTAGCCGAGCTCCTGATCCACGACGATATAGTCGCCGTCGCGGATGCCGGCGTCCACCATGCTGTCCCCTTCCACGCGGAGCAGGAAGACCCCGCCGTGGTGCGGCCCGTGCGTCAGCAGTTCCGGGACGGCAAACACGCCCTCGACGTTTTCCGCTGCAAGGATGGGCGTGCCGGCGGCCACGCGGCCGATCAGCGGCGCGCGCTCCGCGCAGCGGCCCGTTGTATCCGGCGCTCCCCGCGGCACACTGGAGACGGAGCGCCGCCCGGCGTGATCGCGCCGGATCAGGCCGGCGGTCTCCATGTTGTTCAGGTGCACGAGCACCGTGGAGGGGGACGCCAGCCCGACGCCCTGGCATATCTCCCGGACGGTGGGCGAGCCGCCGGATTCCTGCATGTAGTGCAGGATGAACTCATAGATCTGCTGCTGTGGATCGTGCAGTTTCTTCATGCGGGCACCGCCTTTTTTTCGTATCCTGCGAAGAGTATACCACAAGGGCGGCCCGCATGCAAACATATGTTCGGAAAGGACGGGGGATTCGATGAAACGATGCGTTCTGGACCCGCACAAGATCTGCGACGGCTGCAACCAGTGCAACCGCTGCGATCTCGACCCCACCAAACTGTGCGACAACTGCTTCCGCTGTCTGGATCAGGCAGAGCAGATGGAATACGCGCGCATCCCGATCTCCCGCGTCATCATGGGCGAGAGCGCGCTGCCGGAGGCGCTGGACGAGGACAGCATGGTGGAGGAGGCGCCGCCGTACGCCGTGCTCTGCACAACGCTGCGCGGCGTGCGCGGCCGCAGAGGGGGAGGGAGGGGCTAATCGTCCTCCCGCAGCCGGATGCGCTTTGCCGCGATGCGCGCATGCTCTTCCGACTGCGCCGCATAGTGCTTGCGCGTGGTGTTCACATCCTTATGGCCCAGCACGTCGGCCACCAGGTAGATATCCTGCGTTTCGTGGTACAGCATGGTGCCGTAGGTGCTGCGCAGCTTGTGCGGCGTGATCTTCTTGAGCGGCGTCGTCACGGCCGCATATTTCTTCACGAGGTTCTCCACGGCGCGCGGCGAGATCCGCCGCCGCTGCAAGGACAGGAAGAACGCCTTTTCATGCCCCGGCTGCGCCGCGATCTCGCTGCGCTGGCGCAGATAGGCGGCGAGTGCGTCGCGCACCTCGTCGCCAAAGGCGAGGATGCTCTGCTTCCCGCCCTTGCGCGTGACGAGGAAGGTGTTGTCCTCAAAATTGACATCGTCCAGATCGATGCCCACCAGCTCGCTGATGCGGATGCCCGTGCCCAGGAACAGCGTCAGGATGGCGACGTCGCGCGCGCGCGTGGCCTCGTGGAAGCGGAGCTGCTGCCTGGTCAGGCCGTCGCCGTTTTCCGCGCGGTCGAGGAGGTTTGCCACCTCGTTGGGCTCCAGGCGCAGGATGGCCTGCTCATGGAGCTTGGGCGTCTCCACGAGCGAGGCGACGTTGGAGGAGATCATCTCGTGCTGGAAGCAGAACTTGAAAAAGGCGCGCAGCGTGGAGAGCTTGCGCGCTTTGGCGCGCTCGCGATTGGTCACCTCGCGCTCGTCGCGCATGTAGAGCGATTGCTGCGCAAGATACAGCTCGATGTGATAGGCCCGCACCTGTTCGAGATCCTGCGCCGTGAGCGTGCGCACATCGCGGCCGTGCAGGATATCCGTCTCCGCGACGAGAAAGCGGAAAAACCCGCGCAGATCGACGGCATAGGCATACCGCGTCAGCACCGAGGTGTAATTTTCAATGCCGCGCAGGAAGGCGCCCGCAAAGAGGGGGAGCTCCTTTTGCAGGTCGCGCACCTTCCTGGTATAGACCTTTTCCTTTTCCTCCTGATATGTGTTCATACGCCTTGAACCTTTCCGCCCGGCGGCCGTCCGGGCAAATCCATCGCCGGGCCTTGCCGTCAGGCCGGCGGGTTTGCAACCGCTTCTGTTGCGCACCGTCATGGTTCCGTGCCGCTCCTTTGTGTGCTGCACGCCCTGACTGGCATCGTTCACGCCGCCCGCGCTGAAGCGCCTGCATCTTTCCGTTTCCCTGCCCGCACAATCCATCGCTTCCCATAACACAATGTCCGCCAAAGGAATGGGTGATAAAAGGCCCGCTGCCATCGCGTCAGCCGGGGATGCGGCGTCCGGGGCAAAGGCGGCCATGCATACGCCTAACGGTCGCTTGTGCAATCGAGCGCGTACTCGTTCGGTTCGGCCGCCGCGTCCTGTGCGCTCCACCGTAATACTAAAATACGGGCGGGGTGGCGCGCCGGACAGCAGCTGCACGGCCTGCGCGCAAGCCGCCGCTGACCGCCGCTGATCCCGCGGCGAGGCGCTGGCCCCGGATTGCTTGCCGCGGGAAAGCGCCTGCATCGCGCCCTGTGCGCCGCAATACGGGAAGGGTGACGCGCAAAGAGACGGCTGCGCGGTCTGTAAATCCATCCCGCGCCCACTGCGTCTCCGGCCTGCTTGCCAGCGGCGGGCAATGGCACGCGGAGCACATCGCGTCCTGTCCGATGCGCCATAATACGGGCAGGGTGGCGCGCCAGACAGCAGCTGCACGGCCTGCGCGCAAGCCGCCGCCGATCCCGCGACGAGATGCTGACCCCGGTCCGGTTTGCTTGCCGTGGGGAAAGATGCGCGGCGCGCGCTTTTGTGCAGTCGCCTTCCTGAGCGGCGTTCCCATTCCGCACCCGGTTTGCACGCTCCATGCGTTCCCGCACGGCCGTCAAATACGGCGACGGCGCAGTTTGCGCGCCATATTCATTCCCAGATGGCCATCATCCGGCACGAAATCTGCGATCCGGCGGCGCAGGGGAAGGCGCCAGCTCAGCGGAACCACATCCCCATTATACACAAACTATTCGTTAAATGCAAGTTTAACGAATAGTTGTTAACAAAATATAGTACTTTATGGTCAATCGACGGCTTTCCGCTTGGCGGCCGCATCGCGCACGGCGGCGCGCGCCAGCTCGTCGCAGCGGTTGTTATATGCATTGTCCGCATGACCTTTGACCTTGTGAAACGCAACGCGATGCGTTTTGGTCAATTGCAGCAGTCGTTCCCAAAGATCGCGGTTTTCGACCGGCTTCTTGGCGGATGTCATCCAGTCGTTGCGCAGCCATGCATCAATCCAATGCTGCCGAAATGCGTTGCACACATAGGCGCTGTCCGTATGGACGTCCACAGCGCACGGTTCCTTGAGCGCGGCCAGCGCGGCGATCACCGCCATCAGCTCCATGCGGTTGTTCGTCGTCTCCGGCGCAAAGCCGGACAGCTCGCGGCGCTTGTCCTGATACATCAGGATCGCGCCCCAGCCGCCCGGCCCAGGATTTCCGGAACAGGCGCCATCTGTGTAAATCGTCACCTGTTTCATGATTATATATTATTTTGACATCGCAGCAGACTTGTCCGCACAGGCCTTTACGCCGGCCAGCACCGCCGCGCGCAGGCCGTGTTCCTCCAGCGCGGCGACGGCCTCGATGGTTGTTCCGCCGGGCGAGCAGACGTTGTCCTTCAATTTCCCCGGATGTTCCCCAGTTTCAAGAACCATTTGCGCGCTGCCGAGCACGGTCTGCGCCGCAAGCTCGTAAGCGAGCGGCCTCGGCAGGCCCTCGCACACGCCGCCGTCCGCCAGCGCCTCGATGAACAGATAGACATAGGCCGGTCCGCTGCCGCTCACGGCGGTCACCGCGTCCATCAGGCGCGGCTCCGCCTCCGTTACGCGGCCGATGGAAGAGAACAGGCGCAGCGCAAACGCCCTCTCCCCCGCCTCCAGCGTATCGCCGCTCTCCAGCACGCTCATGCCGCAGCCGACGAGCGCGGGTGTGTTCGGCATCGCGCGCAGGATGCGGACGGATGGCGGGAGCGCCGCCTCCAGACGCTGCTGCGACCAGCCTGCCGCGATGGAAATCAGCGCCTTGCCGCACAGCGCGTCCCCGTTCTCCGCCAGCACAGCCGGACAGATATGCGGCTTGACCGCCAGCAGAACGATGTCGGAACCAGCAATCAGCTCCGCCGCGCTCGCGCAGGCACAAATGCGCAGCTCGTCGCCGAGTCGCTCCAGCTTTTCCCGGCTGACGTCAAACGCCAGTACATCCTCAGCCTGCACCACGCCGCCGCGCAGCGCCCCGCGCAGGATCGCCTCCCCCATATTCCCAACGCCAATAAACCCAAGCTTCATCACAAACAACCTCTCAATCGGATTGTCTGTAGCATACCATATTTGTTATAGTGATGCAATGCTGGTTCAACGATTGCAAAATACGTCGATAATTTCGAATGGAGCAGCTCCTAAACTAAGTAATGATTTTATGGCGAATTTTTCACTTAAACTGAGCGACTCCTTTTTTTGTAAAATAGAGAAATAAATGGCTTCAGGGTAGTGTTTTAATCGGGTATCTAGTTGATCTAGCTGCACTTTTTGAATTAATTTATCCATTTCAAGGCAGAATTCTTCCTTACTTGGCAATCTCCCAAAGTATTCATTGTATTTTTCAAATATATAATCTTTTCTCAGTTGGTACTTTACTCCTTGCAGTACATTATCGTATGTATGATAGGTTGCATTATATATGTCTGCAATTGATATATCCGACAGCAGGCTATATCGCATGCCAACATAGTCAAAAGGTGTAAATACAATTGGAACAAGTTCTCCCTCTTGCCAAATCGCCACCTGATATAGGCTATCATATAAATAATAACGATCAATTCGGTTCACATTTTCTATGAATATTGGCACTTTTATATCCTGTGCCTGATAATAAACAACAACGCTGTTGTTTTCAGGGGTAAACAGGACGAAACATACCATTATGCAAAGTAATATCAACAATGCTGCAAGAGCAATCTTGTGCTCTCTCCCGAATTGCAGCAATTTTACTTTTTGTCTCACGCGATTATTGCATCTCCTTGCTTTCTCTTGTATACGGTACGCCAATCACAGATGGGTTAACAAAATTAAATTTTGCTGAAATTGCCATGATGAGGATTGTCAGTACATATGGCAGCAAAACCAACAGCTGATAGGGAATATCGACGCTCGATGCCTGTAGCTGTAATTGAACAGAGTCTGCAATGCCGAACAAGAAGGCGCCCAATAGTGCGCGAACAGGATTCCACCTAGCAAATAAAACAAGCGCGAGAGCGATAAATCCGCGGCTCGATGACATGTTGTCAGCAAATAAACCTACGCTAAATGCCAAAAAAGCGCCCGCCATCGTTGCTAAAATGCCTCCAACTATCCAGCAGGCATATCGTATACCAATGACTGATATCCCCATTGTATCTGCCGCTTCTGCATTTCCGCCAACTGCACGTATTTTGAGACCGAAGTTGGTTTTAAACAGAATAAAATAAGATATCGGCACCAAAATGAATGCAAAATAGGACAAAACATTTTGTTCAAATAAACAGCCGATGACTGGGATTTCTGAAAGCAGTGGAATACTAATCTTTGAAAGCTGCTGAACGGATGGTATATCACTTGTAAGCCCTAAAAGATATCTATAAAAAAAGCTTGTTGCTCCAGTTGCGAACAAATTCAAAACGACACCAACGATTGGTTGACTTGCTTTTATCGTCACACACATAAAAGCCACAAAGAGCCCAAAAACAGCCCCTGCGAAGATGCAAAGCACGAATCCAACAGCCCGTCCATAAAATATGGACCCCACGATACCAATAAATGCTCCCATAAGCATCATTCCCTCTATCCCCATGTTTATGCACCCTGAGCGCTGGACGAAAATTTCCCCAATTGCCGCTAACAGCAAGGGGATCGCCATGCTGATTGCAGAGTCAAGTGTAAATTCAACAACTGAAAAAACATTTTCCATTGCTAGTAAACCTCTGTCATCTAATTAGAAGTTGATGGAATGGCTTGTGTTGACTTCATGCACTTTAATAAATTAATCTTTTTCCGTAATTGTGATACAAAAAATTCACTAATCATCCAGAAAAAGACAGTTACCGCTTGGATAACCGAAGCAAGTGTTGCCGGTGTTCCAACGGCTCGCTGCATGGCGTTTGCGCCAGTAATGAGTGCTGCAAAACAAAACGCGGCAATCGCAATCTTGAGTGGATTTCGTTTCCCGAGAAGCGAGATTACTATTGCAGTAAAGCCAAATCCAAGGCTGAAACCTTCAATCAATCGATTGTAAATGCCAGAAACTTCACAGGCGCCAGCCAGTCCTGCGAGCGCGCCAGACAGCAAAAATGTCATCAGGGCAACTTTCCCCACTCGCATACCGGCATACTGTGCAGCTTTTTTACATTGTCCAACAGCCTTTACTTCAAATCCTCCCGTCATCTTGTTCAGATATACCCAAAGAATAACCGTGAGGATGAGCGCAAGCACGAACCCCAGATGTATTTTTGTATCTGGTATAATTGTCGGTAGCTTCCAATTTTCTCCAAATTCTACGGTTTGGTGTATCGGCGAATTGGGATCTTTCATGCCGTTGGAAAGCAGGCACGAGACAATCCCCTTGCCTATTTCATTCATCATGACCGTCATAACGATTTCGCTTACGCCTCTTTTTATCTTAAGAACTGCCGGAAGCAATATCCAAGCCATTCCAAATAGAGCCCCGGTGGCCATCAGAAGCGGTATGGAAAAAAGAACAGGAGTATTTGCTGGGAGATAAATCGCAACAAACGCTGCGCCCAGTGCTCCCATATGGAACTGCCCTTCACCACCTATATTCTGATTATCTCCTGTTTGCGCAACTGCGATGCCAAGCGCTATCAACAACAGCGGGATCATTATGGCTATCGTTTCGGAAAAATTATATTTCCCGACCAAAGCGCCTCGAAACAATGCGGTATATGCAACAACAGGATCTGCATTATAAAGCTTAAGGAGTAAGCTGCATATCAAAAAGGAGAGCAACAAGGCAAGCGCTGGGACGGCTGCGACCCACAACCAAGAGGCCGCTGCTTTTATCAGTCGCCTTTTTTCCTTCATGCGACTACACCACCTTCATCCTGACGTACCCCCGCCAACATAAGCCCGATTTTTTCTAAAATTGAGTTTTGCTCATTATTTAGCACCCCCATGATTTGGCCTTCAAAGAGTACCGCTATCCGATCGCTTAGCGAAAGAATTTCTTCCAACTCAGTCGAAATCAGCAATATAGCTGCGCCATCCTCCTTTGCCTTCAGTAAGGTTTCCTGCACATATTCAATAGCGCCTACATCTAATCCGCGTGTCGGATAAACGCACACCAAGAGACTGGGCTTTCGATGCAGCTCACGTGCAAGAATAACTTTCTGCAAATTTCCGCCCGATAAAAGATTTGCCTTTTGGCTTGGTGAAGCGAGTTTGATTTCAAATTCCTTTGCAAGTTTGTCTACTAAAGCATCAATTGCATGCCTGCATAGAAAGTTATGTTTGGAATACGGTTGCTTTTTGTATTGGCGTAATACCATGTTTTCTCTTACAGAGAATGTCCCTATCGCCCCGACGCCATTCCTTTCGGCCGGTACATAGGCGACGCCGCAGTCAACAATATCGGCAACCGTTTTTTGCGAAATACTTTCACCGTTAATTCTGATTTCTCCTGAAGAAATAGGGTGCATGCCCGTGATTACCTCCGATAATTCAACTTGTCCATTTCCGTCTACACCAGCTATCCCTAAAATCTCTCCCGCGTGCAGCTGCAAGGAAATATCGTTAAGAACTATCTTCCCATAGGTATTTTTTGCATATATGTGCTCTAATTCGGCGATGACATCTCCAATATGAGCGCTCTTCTGATATGAATGAAACACAACATCTCGACCGACCATGAGCCGAGCCAGCTCAGTTTTAGTTGTATTGCTTACCTTAATGGTGTTGGATGCTTTACCATTTCTTAATACCGTACATGCATCCGCAAATTCCATAACTTCCTCTAATTTATGGGTAATTAGAATGATTGTTTTACCTTTTTCGACAAATGTTCGAAGAATTTGCAGTAATTCTCTTGTTTCCTGCGGAGTTAACACTGCGGTCGGCTCGTCCAAAATCATGATTTCAGCACCGCGATACAACGTTTTTATGATTTCAACGCGCTGCTGTTCACCGACGGAAAGATTGTATATGTATTCATGCGGATCTATTTTTAAGCCAAAATCATTGGCGAGTTTCTCCACTTCTATTGCAGCGCTATCAAAATTAATATAAGCCCGATTTGATGGATCGCCAGCTATAATGTTTTCCACAACTGTCATCTGTGGAATTAGCATAAAATGTTGATGAATCATGCTAATTCCCTTTTGCAGAGCCTGCGGAGGGGAAGCTATCCGTTCCTTGACTCCACGAATATAAATCTCGCCCTCATCTGCTCTATAAACTCCAAAAAGAATTTTCATTAGAGTACTTTTGCCCGAACCATTCTCTCCGAGCAGTGCATGAATACTGCCTTGCTCAACTATCAAACTTACCCCATCGTTTGCAGTCACGTTCCCAAACCTTTTTGTAATATTGTTCATTCGAATGATTTCTGACATGACACTTCAACCCTTGTCCCTATATCAAATTGTGATACGATTTGAAGGTCAAGTCGCGACATGTATATGCCGCGACTTGACTTTATGATCTTATTACTGGTCAATCAATGTAAAATTTTCCTCAACAACGATCTCTCCGGATATAATTTTGTCGCGGATTTCGTAGATCTGTTCGGCAATTTCATCCGGCACTAGACCATGGAAGTCAGCAATATCCACAACACCTTCATCCATACCCAGGTGATATATTTTGTTCCCAAATTGGTCAGCACGTATATCCTCTATGATAACTTCAAGATTTCTTCCCACATTCCAAATTGCACTGGAAATTATAATATCTGGAGCAAGTTGGTTTTGATCAGACGCATCCCCGGTAAAATAGACGCCGCGCTCTTTGCATGCCTGGAGAGCGCCACGCAGGACACCGTCACCTCTGCCCATCATGACATCGACGCCTTTTTCAAACATCGTAAAACAGGTAAGTTTGGATTTTTCTGCATCAGACCAAGTTCCCAAGAATGAATATAGCACCTCAGTGTCCGGATTCATATATTTTGCACCAGCAGTGTAGCCATTCAAAACATTGACCAGCGTTGGCGTGTCCATACCGCCGACAAACCCAATTTTACCCGTCTCCGACATGGCAGCAGAGAGCGCGCCAATCAAAAATGCATTCTGTTCAAGAGGAGCCGTAAAAGAAACGAAATTATCACCGCTTAAATTCCCTTGCGCCCATACGAAGTTCGCTTCAGGATAGTCTTTTGCTACCTCGAACATGATTTCCCCTACGTCAAAGCTGAAGCCAACTAATAAGTTATATCCACGGTCAGCATAATCCCGCAAAGTAGCCTCAAGCGTTGTCAGGGTCACATTCTCAATATAATCTGCTTCGACATTCTCGATATTCTCGTTCAAGTACTCAGAAGCCATATACCCACACTGATTCCATCCGCCGTCGTTCGCAAGGCCGCTGAGCAGCATAATCGCCTTAATAGGTTTTACATTGCTCTCATTGTCGTTTTCCATACTGGCAGAAGGTGTTGTAGTTTGCGGCTCAGCAGGTGACGTACATGCCGCCATACAGGTCAAAAAGAGCACAGAGATGAGCAGAGCCAAGATACGTTTTTTCATGATTTGCCTCCTTCGCATAGAATTAAAGTGGTTTCAGATATGTTTGTCCTTTTTCCCATTATAAACCATAAATTGACCTGTGTAAATAGCATTACGCTACTTTGGGAAGGTTTTATTCGATGAAGCGTTTTTATAAAATTTTATTGGAGGCCGTTTAGAATGAAACCAGAATATAAGTGCTTTTATGAAAAATTCGGGCTAAATATCGTGTACTATCGCAAGCGAAAGAAGTTAACACAACTTCAATTGGCCGAATTGATTGATGTTGACAGAAGTCATATAAGCGCAATAGAATTAGGCAATGTTGGCGTTTCGTTTGATGTTATATTTAAAATGTGCGAAGTATTGGAAGTTAAACCACGGGATCTATTTGATTTCAGAGATTAAAAAATATAGCCGGAGATTAGAACGTAGCAATGGCCTTCTCATTACAAAAATCGGCTCTAAGTTTACTTAGAGCCGAACAAAGTCGAATATCCCAATGGGTCATGTGGATTGCCGCTCAACGATGCGCGAGCAGATCATCATTTTTTTGTTGATGCGTTCGCCATCCAGCAGGGCGCGAATGTTCCTGGCGGCCGTTAAGCTCAGATCGTGCAGCATATTGTCCAGCGAGGTCAGCGCCGGCACGCAGAGCTCGGCATACTGGGAGTTGTTGATGCCGATGACGCCGACATCGTCCGGAACCCTGACCTTCAGATCGGAAAGAGCGTGGACGCCGGCGGCGGCGAGGATGTCCTCCGAGAAAATGATGCCGTCGAGATTGGGATGGTCTTGCATCAGCTGCTGCGTGGCCCGATAGACCTCCTGTATGGAGGAGCCGGATTCCACGGTGATCGGGTCCCGCTTCGGCAAAAAGCGGGCCATGCCGTCCAGATACCCCTCCTGCTTGAGGCGGTTGCTGGGCGTGTAATGGTTGACGACAAAGGCGATGCGTTCGCGCCCCTTGCGCGCAAGCAGCTCCACGCAGTCGCAAACCCCGTTGCGCTCGTCCGCGATGAGGCTGTACACGTTGGGCGCATCCAGATAGCCGTTGCAGAGCACGACGGGCGTGGATGGCAGGAAGGTCTGCACGGCCCAGTTGACGACCTCGGTCTGGTAGATCGAGCCCATCAGCACGGCGGCTTCCACCTTGCGCTGGCTCAGCAGCTGGATGTAGCGCGTCTGATCCTTTTTTGAGGAACCGGTGTTGTAGATCAGGCAGGAATAGCCCTGCTTGGAGAGCTCCTGCTCGATGTAATACACGCCGTCGGTATGGTGCGTCGTGCGAATGTCCGAGATCAGGATGCCGATCATGCGCGTGGACTGATTGACCAGGCCGCGCGCCGTCTCGTTGGGCACATAATGATACTCGTCGAGCAACTTCAAAACGCGCGCGCGGGTCGATTTCTTCACATGAGGGTACTCGTTGATCACGCGCGAAACCGTGCTGGCGGAAACGCCGGCCAGCTTGGCGATGTCATAAATGGTGACTTCCTGCAAGTCGTGCCTTCCTTTCCGGGCTTACCTGTTGAACGCTTTGATTACCGGATATAGTATATAATTTGTTTCAATGCCTGTCAAGTGATTTCAGATGATTGCAAAAAGAAATTTGTCCGGCGCGCCGCGATGAGGACGCGCCGCCCGGCTAAGCCTCCAAACAGAGATACAGCACGAGCATGCAGGCGGCCAGAAGCATCAGCGTTGCGCCGGCGAGCAGCAGGCCGCGCGGGAAACTGCGCCGTTTCTGCCGGCGGAGCCGGTAGTCGGCATAGTTCCCCTCCTTGTCCTCCTCCTTGAGAAAGCCCACCCACGGCCACGCCGTATCCGCGACCCGGCGCACGCCATAGCTGAACACGTCGAACAGGCCGTGATAGTTGGCGTACGCCAGGCCGCCGGAACCCAGAATGAGGACGCCGGCGACGAAAAACGCGTCGCAGAGGCGGTGCGCCAGCCCCGCCGCCGCCGCGCCCGCAGAGGACAGGAACACGACGAGCGCGATGGCGCAGCCGGCGGCGAGGGGCCGCAGGTACTCCTTCAGGCGCGTACCCCTCATTTCAGGATGGAAAGGTACTTTTCATATTCCGCATCGTTGCACTGCACGAAATGCCCCGGCTTGATCTCCCGGAACGACGGCTTATCGGTGGTATAGTCGTGCTCGGCGAGCGGATTGTAGATGATGCGCCGGCGGCTCTTCTCGTAGATCGGGTCCGGCAGCGGGATGGCCGACAGGAGCGAGCGCGTATACGGATGCAGCGGATTGCGGAACAGTTCGTCCGACGAGGCGAGCTCGACCATCTTGCCGTAGTACATCACGCCGATGCGGTCGGAGAAGTACTTGACGACGGACAGGTCGTGCGCGATGAACAGGATGGTCAGCCCAAACCGCTCGCGCAGGTCGTTGAGCAGGTTGATCACCTGCGCCTGGATGGACACGTCCAGCGCGGAGACCGGCTCGTCCGCAATGATGAGATCCGGCCGCATGATGATCGAGCGGGCCACGCCGATCCTCTGGCGCTGGCCGCCGGAGAATTCATGCGGATAACGGCCCGCATGCTCGCGCACCAGGCCGACGAGCTCCAGCATCTCATAGACGCGCTCGTTGATCGCCTTGCGGTCGCGCTCGCCCTGGATGATCAGCCCCTCGGATATGATCTCGCGCACGGTCATGCGCGGGTCGAGCGAGGCGATGGGGTCCTGGAAGATCATCTGGATCTGCGTCACGAGGCGCGCTTTGCGCGCCTTGCGCAGCGCGTCCTTGTATTCCGCGTTCAGCGCGGCAAGCGCCTCGCCCTGCGCGGCGGCGAGCTTTGGCGCATATTCGCGCTCGATCCGCTCGACCTGGCGCGCCCGGTACATCCGGTCGCTGTTCTTCTGGTCGTGCTGCGCCTCGCGGATGAGCCTGCGCTGCGCGGCGACCGTTTCGTCGCGCTGCGCGCGCAGCCGGGCCAGGCGCTCCGCCTGCGCGGCGTGGTCGATCTCGCCGTTTTTCGCCTGCTGCTCGAGCGCGGCGGCCGCCTCTTTGTATTCGCTTTGCGCCTGCCGGATGCGGTCCCGGTAGCTGCGCGTGCCGGCGGAGATGCGCACGCCCTTGAAGTAGATATTGCCGGAGGTGATGTCGTACAGCTTGATGATGGAGCGGCCGGTCGTGGTCTTGCCGCAGCCGGATTCGCCCACAAGGCCCAGCACCTCGCCGCGCCTGATGTCGAAGCTGACGTCGTCGACGGCCTTGAGCTCGCCGCCCTCCATTTTGAAATACTGGCAGAGGTGTTCGACCCTGAGCAGTACGTCGCGGTCATTGTTCTGCATGTGCGGCCTCCTCCCTCCTCTGCTTCATCCGGGCGATGCGGTCTGTCATCACCTTGGGCGGCTCGACCTTTGGCGCATCGGGATGCAGCAGCCAGGTCGCGGCATAGTGCGTGTCGCTGATTTTGAACATGGGCGGTTCCAGCTCAAAGTCGATCTGCATGGCGTACTTGTTGCGCGCGGCGAATGCGTCGCCCTTGGGCGGATAGATCATGTTCGGCGGCGTGCCGGGGATGGCCTCGAGCTTCTCGTTGGTGTCCAGGTCCGGCATGGAGGAGAGCAGCGCCCAGGTGTAGGGGTGCGCCGCATGGTAGAACACATCCTCCGCCGTGCCGTATTCGACGATCTTGCCCGCGTACATGACCGCCACGCGGTCGGCCATGTTGGCCACCACGCCGAGGTCATGCGTGATGTAGTTGACGGTCTGCTGGCGTTCCGCCGTGAGGTTGTTGAGCAGCTCGAGGATCTGGCTCTGGATGGTCACGTCCAGCGCGGTGGTCGGCTCGTCGCAGATCAGGATATCCGGGTTGGCGGCCAGCGCAATGGCGATGACGCTGCGCTGGCGCATGCCGCCGGAGAACTCAAACGGGTACTGGTTGTAGCGCTTGCGCGGCTCGGCGATGCCGACCTCCTCCATCAGCTTGATGGCGCGGTCGCGCGCAATGCGCTTTGTCACCTTCGCCACGACGCCCTGCGCGTTGTACATCAGGTAGTCGATGGCGGCGGTCGTCTCCGCGTCGAAATCGCGGCCGCCGCGGTTTTGCAGCAGCTCCTCGAAATGGCGCGCCATGCGGTCGATCAGGTGCAGGATGTTCTCGCGCACAAGGTCGAGATCCGTCACGGCCGCGGCGGCGACCTCCCAGTCCGGCGTTTTGCCGCGGGCGGTCAGGCGGTCATGGCGGCGCTGGTCGCGCGCGTGCATGCGCTCCGCCTTGGCGTTTTTGCCGATGGAGCCGAAGTACCGGTCCAGTTCGCTGCGGATGCTGGCGCCGAAGGTGTAGCTGAGGCTGTCCTTGACCAGCGCCAGCCGGTCGATGGCGGCCTCCACCTTCTCGGTGAGGTGCTTTTGCACGCGATACGCCTCGGCATGGTCGAGCGGGCTCTTCTCAAAGCAGGCGGCGCTTTCGCGCAGGGCGCGGACGGCTTCCTCCATGTTCGCGCTGGCGCGCTCTGCGGAATGGATGATGCCGCGCCTGGCGTCGGCGAGGAAATCGCGCATGAAGTCGTCCATCAGATACTGGAGCAGATACTCGTTGAGCGCCTCCACATCCATCTCCGGCAGCGGCTTGCCGCTGAACTTGAGATAGTAGCCCATGCGGAAGAAATTCGGCTCCGGCAGCGCGGCCGCCTTTTCCAAAATGGCGCGCAGCTCGGCCATGGCGGCGATGAGCTCGTCGTAAACGCCGCCGCGCTTTTTGCCCGCGTTGTACAGGCCGGGCAGCGAATCGGCCAGCGTCCTGAGTCGGCCGGCCTCGTCGCGCACGACGTACTCGTGCACGGAGGCGAGCGCAAGCGACGCGACGCCCTTGACGCGCGAGGGCGCCTCCTTGGCGGCGTTCTTCTCCAGCTCAAAGGAGAGCACGCCGATGTCGTCGATCGCCTCCTTGGCGGCCTCCTTCGCCTTGACGAAGGCGGCCTCCAGCTCGATGTGCTTGAACTCGAATGCGTCGAACTTTTTGCACTTGGCGGTCAGCTCGGCGGCCTTTGCGCCGTCGCCCTGCGCGATGGCGGCGATCATGCTGTCATTGAGCGCCTTGAGGTAGCTGTTGAAATTGTTCCTGCTCTCGCGCTGGCGGGCGGCGCCCTTGAGGATCATGGCCTCGGTCAGCTGCCGGCCGATCTTGACGATCGGGTTGAGGCTCGACATCGGGTCCTGGAAGATCATGGAGATCTTGTCGCCGCGGATCTTGTGGAAATCGTCCTCGCTGATCTTGAGCAGGTCCTTGCCGTCGTAGATGATCTCGCCGGACTCGGTGATGGCGTTGCGCGCCTGGATGCCCAAGATGGCCTTGGACGTGACGGACTTGCCGGAGCCGGACTCGCCGACGATGGCCAGCGTCTCGCCCTTAGCAAGGTCAAAATTGATCCCGCGCACGGCCTGGACCTTGCCGTTGGTGGTGCGGAACGAGATGCGCAGGTCGCGGACCTGAAGCTTGGTCTCCATCAATCCTCGCCCCCTCTCAACGTCGGGTTGAACGCATCGCGCAGGCCGTTGCCGAACAGGTTGAACGAGATCAGCAGCAGCGATACGAACAGCGCGGGCCAGAACATCGCGTGCGGCGAGGACGTCATGGACACCTGCCCCTGCGACATCAGCGTGCCGATGCTCGTGCCGGCAAACTCCTGCAGGTTGATGATGCCCAGGTACGTCAGCTGCGTCTCGGAGCTGATGACGTTCGGGATGACCAGCGCGCAGCTGGTGATGATCGTGCCGAGGGCGTTGGGGAAGATGTGCTTGAACATCAGCCGCCAGTCGGACGCGCCGAGCGTGCGCGCCGCCAGCACGAACTCCTGCCCCTTGAAGCGGTAGAACTGCTTGCGCGTGAGCGCGGCCATGCCGATCCAGCCCGTCAGCACATAGGCGAACAGGAACGAGGGCACCACGCCCACCTTCTGCGCCAGGTGCAGCTGGAACAGCGTCACCGCGACGATGAACGGGATGTCGTACAGGATGTCGGCGATGCGGTCCATCACCAGGTCCACCTTGCCGCCGTAATAGCCCTGGATGGCGCCGTAGATGGCGCCGATGGTCAGGTTGATGGCGGACACGAGGATGGCGAACACGATCGAAAAGCGCGCGCCGATGCCGATGCAGGCGAACAGATCCTGCCCGATCGAGTTCGTGCCCATGATGTAGAACGGCTCGTTCCCGTTGACGTAGGTATAGTAGTTGTAGTAGCAGATGCGGCACTGCACCGCGCCGGACTTGGCGACGCTGTAGATGTAGCTGCCGTCGTCGCCCGGGATGCGCAGGCTGTCGTACGGGCGGCCCTCGATGGCCTTGTTGGTCGAATAGGCCGGGATGAAGGCCCCGTTCTCGTCGAACACCGGCGTCCCCTTGCTGTCCGACACCTGGTACCAGATGTTGGAGTTGTTCGTGATGCCCTGGATATCGGCCGGGTCCACATACGGATAGATGACCTGGATGCCCGTCTCGTTCTGCCACTGCTGGATGCGGTCAAACTCCGCATAGGACAGCACGCGGTAGACCACGCCGATCTCATAGTAGCGGTTGTTGCGCAGCGTATAGGAGGTGCTGGCCCGCTCCTGCCCGCGGTACATGACGTAGGTGGTGATCGTGTCCACCACGTCGATCACCGGGTCGTAGCCCGTCTCCGTCGCGATGCCGCGCCAGAAGTTGCGCGCCAGCTCGTTCTGGCTGGTGCGGGTGACGCCGCCGTCGAGGATGCCCCAGCCGCGCTCGGCAACGGAACGGACATAGGGCGGGGTGCTCAGGTAGAGCTGGTCCTTGTCGTTCACGGTGTAGGGCGAGATGATCGGCGAGACGACGGAGAACAGCAGCAGCACCGCGATGACGATGGCCGCCACGAGCGAGCTCTTGTTCTTTTTGAAGCGCAAAAATGCGTCCGCCAGGTAGCTGCGCGCCTTCGTTTCGAGCTTCTGGTCGTGAATGGCGGCGTCCCTCTGCACGAACTGGAATTTTTCCGGCGGAATATGCCCGTATTGCTCTTGTCTGTTCATGCTCATTTTTTCGACCCCATTCTGATGCGCGGATCAATGAATCCGTAGCTGATGTCCGTCACGATGGCCGCGATCAGCCCGATCGCCGTGTAGAACGTGGAGACCAGGATGAACAGCGGATAGTCGCGCGCGTTGATGGCGTTGAGGTACAGGCGGCCCACGCCCGGCACGGAGAAGATGCGCTCAATGATGAGCGAGCCGCTCATGATGCCGATGAAGTTGCCGAAGATCGCAGGCACGACGACGACCATGCAGTTCTTGAGCGCATGACGGACGGTCGCCTGCGCGCGGGTCAGGCCCTTGGTGCGCGCAAGCAGCATGAACTCGCTGGTGAGCACCTCCGTCAGCTCCGCGCGCGTGGTGCGCGTGAAGCTGGCGATCACGCCGAACGAGAGCGACAGCACCGCCGGCAGCATGCTCACGAACATGCTCCATGAGAAGAAGTCCGTCCCCTCCTTCATCAAAAACGGGAACCACCCGAGCTTGTAGGAGAGGAAGTACTGTATCAGAAACGCGAATACGAAGCTCGGCACGGAGATGACGATCATCGTTACGGTGGAGATCGTATAGTCGGCCCAGGTGTTGTGCTTGAGCGCGGCCAGTATGCCGAGCAGTATTCCAAGCGGAATGCTCAAAAGGATGGAATACAGGTTGACGCAGACGGTGGCGGGCAGCTTTTCCACAAAGATCTTCCACACGTCCTGCCCGAAGTAGAGCGTATCGCTCACGCCCCAGTCAAAGCGGGTAAAGATATCCCGCAAGAAGATGCCGAACTGTACCAGATACGGCTTGTTGTAGCCCGCGGCCTCGCGGCGCGCCTCGATGACGGCCGTGTGCGGGTCGTTGAGCGGCAGCTCCGCAGGCGGAAGCATCCGCACGAGTACGAACGCGATGCAGGTGATGATGAGCAGCGTCATCAGCATCAGCAGCACTCTTTGAATGACATATTTGGTCATATCCTACCCCCTCCCGGTTTCCCGCCCGCCGTCGCGCCGCCCGGCATCGGGCGGCGGCGCACGGTGCGAAAAATTGCGATTGGTGGGGCATAATGGCCCCACCAATCGCCGTCTCCTCCCCGCCGGGTGTGCCTGCGCGACGGTCGGACCGGACCCGGCCGCGCGTGCCCTGCGGGGCTCTTTTATCAGTAGGTCAGCTCGCCGCCGTTTTCGGCAACGTAGGCAGCCCACTCGGCGTCGTCGTAGTTGTAGCGGAGGTACTGGATGCCGCCGCGGCCCAGGATCGGGTTGTACTCCTCAACGACGTAGTAGACCTGCTGCGAGAGCAGCGCCATGCTGCCTTCCTGCAGCATCGGGAGGTAGTTGTAGGTGCCGAGGATCTGCGTCTCGATGGCGGCGAGGATGGTGAGACGATCCTGCGGATCGGCCATGCCGTCGCCGAAGTTGTAGGTGTTGCCATCCTCAGTGGTGACGGCCGCGCCGTTGAGCGCGTCGGACCACTCGCGCAGGTTCATCGTGATGGAGCGGGCCTCGCCGTCGACGGTGAGCTCGAGCGTCATGTCCACCGTGGTGGCGTCGAACCAGTTGGCGTCATACATGTACGCCGGGTTGACGTACTGATCCGTCAGGCTGAACGGGTTGAGCACGGAGCCCTGCCAGCCGGCGAGCACCGTGTCGGACAGACCCTCGCGGATCCTGTCGCTCCACTCGTTGCCGTACGGGGCGGACTTGACGAACTGGACCTTGCCCTCAAACGGCGTGCCGGCGGTGACCTCGGCCATCTTCTCGTTGAGGTAGTCGATGGTCTGCGTCATGAACTTGGAGTCCGTGCTGATGCAGTACTCGATGCGCACCGTCTGGTCGGAGATGCCGTCCCCGTCCTCGTCGGTGATGTAGCCGGCCTCGAGCGCCTTGGTGAACGCTTCGCCGTAGAACACCTTGGCCTGCTCCGGATCGTAACCGGTGATGGAGGCGGCCGCCTCGTCAAGCGAAGCATACTCGCTCACATCCACGCTGTAGGCGTTGCACAGCGCCTGCTTGGCCTGGTCGGTATCGCGGTAGAGGGCGCCGGTATCGACATCCCACACGTACGCGTTGCCGATGATGCCGTACCCGCCGGAGCGCGCCGGGCTGACCGTGGCGGCAAAGAGATCCTTGTCGTAGGTCAGAGCGACGGCCTTGCGGAACTCAAGGACGGTCATCGTCTCAAGGTCGTACTGGGTCTTGTCGAAGTCCGCGGCGGCCTCGCGGCTCTGGATGGCCTCCAGATAGCCGTTGAGGATCAGGAAGAAGATCGTCTCCGCCGGGGTGGCGTAGCAGTATTCGCTGCTGCGGTAGGTGTCGAAGTCCTCAGACTGGAGGCCGTAGCCCATCAGCTCGCCGCGCAGGAACATGAGCTTGCGCGTGGCCGCCTCTTCCACGACCTCGCACTCGATCGCGGTGGTCTGGTACATCGGGTAGGTCTGGCCGTCGTTCGGGTCGACATACTCATGCTTGCCGTCCGTCCAGCCGTACCAGTTCTCGTTCTTCTCATAGCGCATGAACTTGTCGGTCTGGAACTCGACCAGCTTGTAGGGGCCGTAGCTGGAGGTCGTCTCCACGCTGGTGTTGTACGTGCTGGACCAGACCTCGACGCCGTCCGCGCCGGTGGAGGAGGTCAGGCAGGACTCGTAGAGATCCTCCTTGACGATCCAGTTGCTGGTCAGGCTGTAGTAGAGGTTGAAGCCGGCAAGGGCCTTATCCAGCACCAGGGTGATCTGGTAATCGCCGGACTTGTACAGGCCGACGGTGGAGAAGTCCACCTCGGGATAGGTCTTGCGCTCCACAAAGTAGCAGGGCGCGTTGCTCTCATCCTCCATCCACGCATCGGTGGAGATGACGCTCACCAGCATCGCATAGCTGTCCTCGGTGAGCGGGGCCAGGCCGTTCTCGTCCGCCAGGGCGACGAGCTCCTCCCAGCGCTCCATGTTGAAGTACTGGTCGCCATACCCCTCGACGAGCTCCTGGAGCGTGCCGCCGCTCTGGGCGGTCCAGCTCAGGTCAAAGTTCACGCCGACGAACATGGGCGAGCCCTCGGGCGAAACGTACTGGCCGTCCTCGCCAAGGGTCAGGTCCTCGAGGGTGTAGCCGCTCATGGCGTAGTTGTCCAGATCGACGGTACGGCCGGCATTGGCATACTCCTCAGCGCCGGCGATGGAGAAGTTCTGGGCATAGTAATCCGGCGCACGGTAGTTGAGCAGCTTCGGATCGAGCAGCTTCTGCATGGAGTACACATACGTGTCGGCGTTGATGGGCGTGCCATCCTCCCAGCAGGCGTCCGGGTTGAGGTCGATGGTATAGGCATAGCCGGAGGTCATATCCTCGGGGATGCCGAACTCAGGATGCTCCGCCTTGACCTGCTCGGTCACGTCCACGGGCAGGCTCGCGGCCATCTCCGGCAGCACGACGTAGCCGGTGAACGGCTCCTTCCCCTCGACCGGGTGAAGCTCATCGTTGAAGATGAGGTCGTACAGACCGATGCGGATGCGCGCCGTATTCACAGGATACGCGTCATCAGAGGTCTGATAGGTGTGCGGATTCCAGTTCGTCGCCATCACAGGCACGGAATCCTGATACGTGTACGTGCCCGCATCAGCCTCCGGGGCGTCCGTCGCTTCGCCGGACGGATCGCCGCTGGCGGCCGGCGCATTCGTCGCGTCGGACGGCTCTGCGGGCGTCTGGCAGCCGGCGAACACGGCAACGGCCATGACCAGCGCCAGCAGCAGAGCAAGGATCTTCTTCTGCATTCCAAATTCCTCCTTCTTATTCCTGTCTTCGCTAAACTTGCATTTAACGAACAGAGCGGCCTGCGGCCCGGCGCCTCCCTACAGCGGCGGCGCAACGCAGGCAAACCCTACCTACAGTTAATAAGATTATACCATTGCGTCATATAGTTGTAAATAGATTTTGGCACAACTGTGTCATCGCGTGTGTAGGTATACAATACATCTTGGACAGGAGGAAAAAAGAGAAGAAGGATAGGGACGCATCGGGTATAGTTGGAGTTGCAGCCAACAACTGTACGAAAGGAGACCACATCCTTCATGGGAAAAAGTATAACACAGGACATGGCATACAGGCAATCACTGATGAGGTACGCGGAGAAATACGGCGTGAGCCGTGCGAGCCGGAAATACAACAAAAGCCGCTCGTACATCTACTTCTGGAAAGCGCGCTGGGATGGAAGCGTGGAATCCCTTGCCTGTCAGTCCAGACGGCCGCACCGTCATCCAAACCAGCATACGGAGGCGGAAATGAAGCTCATCCGGGACATGCGAAGACGGAATCCAACACTGGGAATGGTGGAGCTCTGGCACCGGCTCCGCAAGCGCGGGTACACCCGCTGCCCGGAAAGCCTGTTCCGGGTCATGCGCAGGCAGGGAATGTTCCCGCAGCCAAGGGCCAAAACGCCTTACAGGGCAAAGCCATACGAACAGATGCAGTATCCGGGCCAGCGTGTGCAGGTGGATGTGAAGGTGGTGCCGCTCAAATGCCTGGCAAACCCGGAGGA
>URSN01000008.1 GCA_900550525.1 uncultured Eubacteriales bacterium | reverse complement strand
ATACATCAGCCCCCCTCCCGGCAGGAATTTGAGGATGTGCGCCCACCAGGCCGGCACCGGCAGGCCGGACAGCCCGGGATAGAGCAGTACAAACAGCGCCGCCGCCACGCCCAGCCAGATCCATTTGACCCTGGCAAGGCGCGGATACCGCTGCTCGCCCCATTCGAGCAGGTACACCGCCCCCATCAGCAGGAACGGCACCGTGGCGAAAAAGTGGTAGATGAACGTGCAGCGCGGCACGAGCACCCAGGGCAGATAGTTGGCCAGCACGCCCACGCAGATGATTTGCCGCGCGCGCGCGCGCGGCACGCGGCCCGATGCGCGCAGCGCAAGCAGCGCCGGCGCGGCGAGCGTGCCCACCCACCAAACGGCCGGGTTGCCCGAGGCCGTCAGCGTCGAAACGGTGCCGGCGGACGCATCGTTGCCGGAGAAATACCACATGGGCCGCAGCGTGAAGGGCCACTCCCACCAGGCGGACTGGTACGGATGCGTCGCCTCCAGCCCGCTGTGGTAGCTGAACATGAACTCCTGATAGCGCCAGAAGGTCGCAAACGCATCGGCAAGGCCGTATCCCTCGCGCGTGCCCGCCTCGTACAGATAGTACGGCAGGTAGGCCCCGAAATAGATGAGGAACGGCACCAGCAGGAAGAACAGGCAGCACCACAGGAGCGTGAGCAGCACGTTCTTCCAGTAGGCCTGCACGCGCTGGCGCTCCTGCGGCGTACCGGCCAGCACCGCGCCGCCCCCGCCGCCGCGCGCGACGGCGAGCACGCGCCGCCGCTCCAGCCCGCGCGCGATGAGCGAGCCGAAGAACAGCACCGCCAGCCCGGCGCCGGCGTAGAAGCACGTCCACTTGCTCGCCGCGCCGAGCCCGAAGAACAGCCCCGAGAGCGCGAGCGGCCGCAGCGTCTTCCCGAGCCCGTCCACAAAGAAGTTCATCGTGATGTACTCGTACATGAAGTAGTACATCAGCAGGATGAAGAACACGGCGTACACGTCGATGGTGGCGATGCGCGTCTGCGTGAAGTGCATGAAGTCCACCGCAAACAGCGCCGTGCAGAGGAACGCATACTCGCTCTTTTTGAACAGGCGCTTGCCGAACAGGTACAGCACCGGCAGCATCGCCACGCCCACGAGCGCGCCCATGATGCGCCAGCCGAACGGGTTCATGCCGAAGATGGCGATGCCCACGGCGATGATGAGCTTGCCCAGCGGCGGATGCGAGTTCTCATACGGCGCAAGGCCGTGCAGGTGCTCGTAGGCCGTGCGGGCATGGTAGAGCTCGTCAAAATACATGCCGTTGTAGTACGACGGCGCGTCCGGCACGGTGTCTTGCTCGTCGAGCAGGGCGGCCTGCGTGCCGGCGGGGCTCACGACGCGCGCGTCGATCCGCTCGCCCGCGTCGTCGAAAAACGCGATCTCGTTGAGGCAGACGCTGCCGCCCACATATTGCAGCGTGAGCGTGCGCGCGGTAAACCACGTCTCCACGCGGTGCCAGCGGAACATGTTGTCGTAGAGCTGCTCGTACTGCTCCTCGTGCCCGTCGTCCGCGCGCAGCAGCAGCGTGCCGCCGTCTGCGATGTTGCCGTACACCCAGAATTCGCTCACGGCCGTCTCTTGCGGAAACTCGATGGTCACCGTTTCGCCGGCCGCCTGCGGCGTCCAGGCCGTTTCCGGCGCTGAGAGCGTGCCGAGGTTTACCAGCGCGACGGCCGCATACACGGCCGTGAGCGCGAGCATGACCACGGTGTCGCGCCGGGTCATGCGCAGCCCTCCGTCCGTGGGCGGCGGCAGCAGGCGCTGCATCTGCGCCGCTTCCCGAACGGGCGGACGCGCCGCTTCCGGCGCGGCGCCCCGCGCGCGCCGCGCCGCGGGCAGGGGCTTGTGGGTCCTGCCGCGCACGAGGATGTCGAACGAGATATAGCACAGGTACAGGCACCCAAACAGGATGCCCGCCGCGCCGATGCGCGTGAGCGCATCGTAAAACGCGCCGCGCAGCTCCGGCCGCGTGATGATGAACATGGCGCCCAGGAGGTTGAGCAGCAGCGGCGCCGTCAGAATGCCGAAGCTGACGAGGATACGGCGGTCGCGCTCATACAGGTAGGCGAGCAACAGCAGCAGCAGCGCGGGGAACAGGTACCGCTCGTGCATGTAATGGCCGAAGGTGAAGATGACGCACAGCATGCACGCCGCCGGCAGGTACAGCGCCCCCTCCCGCCGCGGGCACGCGCGCAGCGAGGCGAGCGTGGGCCGCTCCCCCGCCGGCAGCACGAGGAATGAGCGCAGCAGCAGGAACACGCCGTAGAGCACGCCGAGCGCGATGAACGCCGGCCCCCAGACGGAATACGGCACGCCCAGCACCTTCGTCTCCACCGGAGCCCAGTTGAGCCCGAGCAGCGCGGGGAGGTTGTACGCCTCGATGGTCGCATAGGGGTAGGAGCTGACGGTATCCGTATAGCGGCCGACCAGATAGAACAGCTGCTGATCGCCCTTGAACGGGAGCGAGCCCACAAACAGCACCAGCAGCGCCGCGAGCACCGCGCGCGCCGTGTGCAGCAGTTTCTTCTTCCACGCGGGCGACGCGGCCGTATACGCAAAATACGCCGCCGCAAACAGCGGCCCGAACATGAGCGCCTGCGGCTTGAACAGGATGGCGAGGCCGTACACCGCGCCCGCGAGAATCCAGCGCTCCGACAGGAACAGGCAGAACGCGCCCACCACGCCGAGCGTGAGCAGCGAATCGATCTGCCCCCACGCGCCGGAGATGAACATGGCCGCCGGGTTGAGGGCCAGCAGCGCGCAGAGCGTCAGCGCGAACACCTCGCGCACGCCCTGCCGCTTGGCGAGGCGGTACACCAGGTACGCCGAGGCGAGATCCGCGATCGTGGCCGGGAGCTTGAAGAGGATCACCATGCCCGCGCTGCCGTATGAGAGGGCGAGCACGCCGCACAGCCAGGAGATGGCCCCGCAGATGTACATATAGCCCGGCGGGTAGTCCGCGAACATGCCGGAGGTGTAGAAATCGGCCATGCCGTTGGTCGCCACGGCGTTGCCCCAGGCCATGAAGCAGTTGATATCCGTCGGGTGGCCGACGAAGATGAGCGAGAGCGCCAGGCGCAGCACAAACGCCGCCGCCATGCCCGCGCCGAGCACCGCGCCCGGCCGGGCCGGGTTTTTGAGCGCGTCCGCCTCGCTTTTGAGCACGCGCGCATAGAGCAGCGCGTACAGCAGCAGCGAAAGCGCGGCCACGGCCAGCATCGCGGCAAACACCGCCCCGCCCGGCGCTGCGGCCGCCGCGCCGCCCTGATCGGCGGTGGCCATCAGGTCGATGATCGTGCCCGAGGCGACCTCGTCGCACGCGTACAGCGACACATCGCAAAACCAGGCCGTGCCGCTGCTCTCCATGCCGTAGCCGCCCAGGCGCAGCGCCGCGCGCAGCGTCGTCTGCTCCGCGCCGGTGCGCACATACAGCGTCAGCTCCGTCCAGCCGGTCGTGCCGGTGAGCCCGCCGCTGTAGCAGTAGGAGCCGTCAAGGCCGTAGTTATCGATGGAAAGGGACGCGCCCTGCCCGCCCTGCACGTCCTCGGTGCGCACCATGGCGCGCAGGCGGTACACCGTATCCGGCGCCACGGCCACGTCCTGATAGGCGCGCACGTCGTTGCCGGCGGCGCTCTCCACGCGGATGGCCGCGCCCGCCTCCGTCTGCTCCAGCAGCGCGGCGCCGCCCTCGGCGTACGCCTGCGCCGTCCAGCCCACGGGCAGGTCGAGCACATCGGCCGTTTCGGAAAAATCCGGATTATAGAGCAGCTGCTCCCCGGCCAGGTGATCGTCCTGCGCCAGCGCGGCCGCGGGCAGCAGGCAGAGTATGAGCAGTATCGTTATGAGCTTTCGCATCGAGCAACCTTCTTCCAGGAACCCCCGCACAGGCGGCTAAAATTTCCCAGTCCCAATATAGCATAGACAAAACGCTTGCGCAATCAACCGGGAAAAGCGTTCACAATATGTTGAATCTTCTCCTGCGGCAGATAGACCTCCACCACGTCGAAGCGCGCCGGCTGCGCGGCGCAGCGGTGGCGCTGCATGTACGCCGCGGCCGCCAGGCGCAAAAACCGCTGCTTCTCGCGCCCCACGGCCATGGCCGGCGTGCCGAAGGCGATGTTCGAGCGCGCCTTGACCTCCACGAACACGAGGCAGTCCCCGTCCTGCATGACCAGGTCGATCTCGTGCCGCCCGTGGCGGTAGTTGCGCTGCAGCAGCCGGTAGCCCCTGCGCCGCAGATAGCGCAGCGCCAGCCGCTCGCCGCGCCGCCCGGCGGATTGCGCGCTCATACGAACCTCCCGATGAACGAGCGCCGGTGCAGCGGGCAGGGGCCGTGGGCGCGCAGCGCGGCGATGTGCTCCGCCGTGCCGTAGCCCTTGTTGCGCGCAAAGCCGTAGGCCGGGTACAGCGCGTCCTGCTCCTCCATATACCGGTCGCGCGAGACCTTGGCGAGGATGGACGCGGCGGCGATGGAATAGGAAAGCGCGTCCCCGTGCACGAGCGGATGCTCGCGCGCCGGCAGGCCGAGCCCGCCGAGCGCGTCGATGAGCACGTCCGTCACCGGCAGGCCGATAGAGGCGAACGCCTCCCGAAAGCCCTGCCGCGTCGCCTCGAGGATGTTGATATCGTCCACGACCTCCGGCCCCACGAAGGCGAGCGACCAGGCGCGCGCCTGCTGCGTCAGCTCCCGGAACACGGCCTCGCGCCGCTTTGGCGTGAGCTTTTTGGAATCGTTCACATACGGCACCAGCGGCTCCGGCGGCATGACCGCGCAGCAGACGACCACCGGCCCGGCCAGCGGCCCGCGGCCCACCTCGTCCATGCCGGCCAGCACGCAGCCGGGCGTATCCCAGAAGGCGCGGGCGCGCGCGGCAAGGGCTGCAAGGCGCTCCCGCTCCCGTTCATTCCGCTTCGGCATGGGCCTCCCCCTCCGGCGTCTCCAGCGTAATGCGGCCCAGCCGCCCCGCGCGAAACTCATCCAGCACGATGCGCGCCGCGCGCTCCGTATCCGGCGCGCGCGCGGGCTGGTTGTACGAGTGGCTCTCGCACTCGGCGCATAGCAGTGCCGCCCCGTCCTTGCCGGGGGCGACGCGCGCATAGCGCTCCGTGAGCGCCGCGGGCCGCAGCGCGAGCAGCTCCGCAAGCAGCGCCGCCGCCAGCGCCTCCGCGTCCAAGACCTCGTCACGGATCGAGCCCAGATAGGCCAGGTGCCGCGAGTGCCGTTCATCCTCGAGCTTGGGCCAGAGCAGGCCGGGCGTATCCATCAGCTCCAGATGCGGCGTGATGCGCACCCACTGCTTGCCGCGCGTGACGCCCGGCTTGTCCCCCACCTGCGCGCGCGCCTGCCCGGCGGTGCGGTTGATGAACGTCGATTTGCCCACGTTCGGGATGCCCGCCACGAGCACGCGCACCACCTTGTTGACCCCCTTTTCGCGCATCCGCGCCACGGCGGGCGCAGCGGCCCGCTCGATCAGCGCGGCGGCCTGCTTTTTGCCCGCGTTCGCCGTGGACGCCACGGCCCCGGCGGTCAGCCCCTGCGCCTGAAAGTGCTCCACCCAGGCGCGCGTCGCGTCCGGGTCGGCCAGGTCGCTCTTGTTGAGCAGCACGACGCGCGCCTTGCCGGCGAACAGCGCCTCAAAATCCGGGTTGCGCGTGGCCGCGGGCGCGCGCGCGTCCAGCAGCTCCGCGACCACGTCGATGAGCTTGAGATTCTCCTGCAGCATGCGCCGCGCTTTAGCCATATGGCCCGGGTACCAGTGGATTTGCATCGCTTCTCCTCTATAAAGCAAAACCCCTGCGCCTGCTGGGCGCCGGGGCTTGCGGCCTGATCCATGCCTGTTATTTGTTCTTCTCCACGATGCGCTCGCGCACCTTGGCGGCCTTGCCCGCGCGATCGCGCAGGTAGAACAGCTTGGCCCTGCGCACCACGCCGTGGCGCACGACCTCGATGCGGCCGATGCGCGGGCTGTTGTACGGGAACGTGCGCTCCACGCCGATGCCGTACGAGATGCGGCGCACCGTGAACGACTTGCGCACGCCGCCGCCCTGAATCTTGATGACGATGCCCTCGAAGTTCTGCAACCGCTCGCGGTTGCCCTCGACGACCTTGACGAACACGCGCACCGTATCGCCCACCTGCAGCTCGGGCAGGTCCGTGCGCAGCTGCTCCTTCTCCAGCTCCCTGATGATGTCCGACATGAAAATTTTCTCCTTCACATTACTGATGGGCGTTCATACCCGAACGCGGACAGCGGACCGCCCATTGCCACGGGTGCGATTATACCACAGGCATTTGCCAAAATGCAAGAGCAAAATCCCGCGCCGCGGCGTTTTTTTACCCCTCGCGCCCGCCGCGCCGCCCGTGCGCGCCGCGCAGCTCCGGCCGCATCTGCTGCGTCTTTTGCAGCGCCATGGCGCGCCGCCACGCGGCGATGTTGGCGTGATGCCCGGAGAGCAGCACCTCCGGCACCGCCATGCCGCGGAACACCGCCGGGCGCGTATACTGCGGGTACTCGAGCAGGCCCTCGCCCGCGTGCGATTCGTCCAGCGCGCTCTCGGCGCTGCCGAGCACGCCCGGCACAAACCGGCTCACGCAGTCGATGAGCACCATCGCGGGCAGCTCGCCGCCGGTGAGCACATAGTCGCCGATGGAGAGCTCCTCGTCCACGACGGCCATGACCCGCTCGTCCACGCCCTCGTAATGCCCGCACAGCAGGATGAGCCGCTGCTCGCCGGCCAGCGCGCGCGCCCGCTCCGTCGTGAGCAGGCGGCCGCGCGGCGAGAGCAGGATGCGCCTTGCCGGCCGCGGGTCGAGCGCGCACACGTGCGCCATGCAGTCGAACACCGGCTGCGCCATCATGACCAGCCCGGCGCCGCCGCCGAACGGATAATCGTCCGCCTTGTTGTGGCGGTTGTCCGTGTAGGCGCGGATGTCGTGCAGATGGAATTCCAGCAGCCCCGCCTCCGCCGCCCGGCCGAGCATGCTCTCGCCGAGCACGCCGCCGAACATCCCGGGAAAGAGCGTGAGCACGTCAATCCTCAAACAGCCCGACCTCCCTCAGCACGGCCGCGTCGAACACGATGCGGCCGCCCGCCGTATCCACCTCGCGCAGCACGCGCTTGAGCGCCGGCACCAGCAGCCGGCCGTGCGCGATCTCGTACACGTCGGCGCTGCCCGTCTCCAGCACGTCCGTCACGCGGCCGTAGGCCGCGCCCTCGGTGTCGTACGTCTCGCAGCCGATGAGATCCGCCACGAAATACGTATCCTGCGGCAGCGCGACCGCATGCGCGCGGTCCACGCACAGGTAGCGGCCGCGCAGCGCCTCCGCCGCCTCGCACGTATCCACCCCGGCGATGTGCAGCACGGCCGCCCCGCCGGGCAGCAGGCGCGCGCCGGAAAGCGCGGCGGGGCGATACCCCCCGCCGCGCTCCTCCAAAAACGCCTCGCGCAGCTCCAGAAACCGGGACGGATCGTCCGTCGTTGGTTCGAGCTTGACGTCGCCGCGCACGCCGTGCGCGCGCACGATCCGGCCGATGCGCAGATATTCCGGCGCGCTCAAACGATCTCCACGGCGTACTTGCCGTGCTCGCGCGCGCTCGCCGCCTTTTCGACGGTGCGGACGGCCGTGGCGTTGCTGCCCTGCCTTCCGTTGACCTTGCCCATATCGCCGGGCGCGACATGCAGCTCGATCACGGTGCAGTCGCCGTCCTGCTTGGTCTCGACCTGCACCGCGTCCGGGTCGTCCACAAGGCTCCTTGCGATAAACCTGACCAGTTCGTCCATCGCTCGGCTTCCTCAGTTGAGCGCGCCGCTCTTTTTGAGCAGGGCGCGGACGGTATCGGTCGGCTGCGCGCCGTTGCTCAGCCAGTGCGCCGCGCGCTCGTTGTCGACCTTGAGCTCGACCGGGTCGGTCAGCGGGTTGTAATACCCCAGCTCCTCGAGGAACGCGCCGTCGCGCGGCGCGCGCGAATCCGCCACGATGATGCGGTAAAACGGAGCCTTCTTTGCGCCCATCCTGCGCAGTCTGATCTTCAACATGGTACTGTGTCCTCCCAAACGGTTCTTTCTGTTTCTTCTATTGCGAAAGACGGCGCTGCCGTCGTTCGTCCCTCACAGCCCGAACGGGAACCCGCCGCGGCGGCCCCGCCGGAAGCGCCCGCCCGCCATCTGCTTCATGAGCTTGCGCGAGGCGGCAAACTGGTTCATCAGCCGGTTGACCTCCTGCACGCTCGTGCCGCTGCCGCGCGCGATGCGCCTTCGCCGGCTGGCGTTGAGGATGTCCGGGTTGGCGCGCTCGCGCCTGGTCATGGAGCAGATGATGGCCCGCGTGCGCGCCATGGCCTTCTCGTCCACCTGCACGTTGCCCAGCTGCCCGGCGTTCACCCCCGGCAGCATGGCGAGGATGTCCTGCATGGAGCCCATGCTCTTGAGCTGGTCGAGCTGGTCGAGAAAATCGTCCAGCGTGAAGGCGTCCGTGCGCAGCTTGTTGAGCTGCTCGGCGGCCTTCTTCTCGTCAAAGGCGCTCTGCGCCTTCTCGATGAGCGAGAGCACATCGCCCATGCCGAGGATGCGCGAGGCCATGCGGTCGGGGTGGAACGTCTCCAGGTCGCCGAGCTTTTCGCCCACGCCCGCAAGCTTGATCGGCCTGCCCGTGACCGCCCGCACCGACAGCGCCGCGCCGCCGCGCGTATCGCCGTCGAGCTTGGTGAGCACCACGCCGCTCAGGCCCACCGCGTCGTTGAACACCTTGGCCGCGTTCACCGCGTCCTGCCCGGTCATCGCGTCCACCACGAGCAGCACCTCGCTCGGGTTCACCGCGCTGCGGATGCGCCCGAGCTCGTCCATCATGTCCGCGTCGATGTGCAGCCGGCCCGCCGTATCGACGATGAGCACGTCGCAAAAATCGTGCCGCGCCTTCTCCACGGCCAGCTGCGCCGTCTCCACCGGGTCGGCCTGCCCGCGTTCGAACACGGGCACGCCCGCCTGCGCGCCGACGACCTTGAGCTGCTCGATGGCCGCCGGGCGGTACACGTCGCACGCGGCGAGCATGGGCGTCTTGCCGTACTGCTTTTTGAGCAGCACCGCCAGCTTGCCGCACAGCGTCGTCTTGCCCGCGCCCTGAAGGCCTGCCAACAGGAACACCGCGGGCTTGGCGCTGCCGAACTCCAGCCGCGCGCTGCCGCCGCCCATGAGCCTGGTCAGCTCCTCGTTCACGATCTTGACGACCTGCTGCCCCGGCGTGAGGCTCTCGAGCACCTCGGCGCCCACGGCCCGCTCGGTCACGGTCTTGACAAAATCCTTCGCCACGAGAAAGTTGACGTCCGCCTCCAGCAGGGCGAGGCGGATCTCGCGCATCGCGTCGCGCACGTCCTTCTCGCTCAGCTTGCCGCGGCCGGAAAGCTTTTTGAACACGCTTTGCAGCCTTGCGGAAATGCCCTCAAACGCCATCTTCTTCCTCCAGTATCGCGGCCGCCCGGTCCAGCCCCTCCAGCAGTGCCGCCCGCTGCGCAAGCCCCTGCGGCAGCGCCTGCGCCGCGCCGCGCAGCGCGGCAAGCTCCGCGCCGAGGCGCTCCGTGCGGCGGATGAGGCCCAGCCGCCGCTCCATCTCGCGCAGCTGGCGCTCCGCGCGGACGATCCCGTCCCGCACGCCCTGGCGCGAGATGCCCTCCCGCTCGGCCAGTTCGCCAAGCGTCAGGTTCTCGTTGGCGTAGGCGTCCACCAGCGCGCGCTGGCGCGCGGTGAGGAACGCGCCGTAATAGTCGAACAAGCGGCCCAGCTCGATCACGCGGTCCATCGCGGCCTCCCTGTAAAGCAAAAACCCTTTACAGCAGTATTATACCGGTTTTCGCGCCGGTGTCAAGCGCCAATATTTCTCTTCCGGCGCGGCGCTCAGGCCCGGGGTGCAGCGGCGCGGCCCGCGGAGGCGGACGCCGCCCGCGCCGGCGCGGCGCTCAGAGCAGCGCGGCGGCGAATGCGTCCGGGTCGAACGGGCGCAGGTCGTCGATCTGCTCGCCCACGCCCACAAAGCGCACCGGCAGGCCGAGCGCGTCCGCCACGGCGACGACCACGCCGCCCTTGGCCGTGCCGTCGAGCTTGGTGAGGATGACGCCGGTCAGCCCGGCCGCCTCGGCAAAGCCGCGCGCCTGCGCGACGGCGTTCTGCCCGGTGACCGCGTCGAGCACGAGCAGCGTCTCGCACGGCACGTCCGGCAGCTCGCGCGCGATGACGCGGCGCATCTTGGCCAGCTCGTTCATCAGGTTGGCGCGGTTGTGCAGCCGCCCGGCGGTGTCGCAGATGAGCAGGTCGCACCCCTTTGCCTTTCCCGAGGCGATCGCGTCGAACACGACAGCCGACGGGTCGGCCCCCTCGCCGTGGCGCACCATGGGCACGTCCGCGCGGCGCGCCCACTCGCCGAGCTGTTCAGCCGCGGCGGCGCGGAACGTATCGGCCGCGGCGAGCATGGGCCTGCGCCCCTGCGTGCGGTAATGGTGCGCGATCTTGCCGATGGAGGTGGTCTTGCCCACGCCGTTGACGCCGACGATGAGCAGCGCCGCAGGCCCCGCGTCCGCCGCGAACGGCTGCGCCGGGCGCACGGCGTCCGCCACGAGCCCGACCAGCGCCGCGCGCGCCGCGGCGCGATCGGTGATGCGCGCCTCCTTCACGGCCGCGCGCAGCGCTTCAAGGAGCTTTTCGGCCGTCTCCATGCCCATGTCGGCGAGGATCATGCCCTCCTCCAGCTCCTCAAAAAACGCCTCGTTTACGCGCTCGTCCGCGTGGAACAGGCCGGCGAACACGCTCTCACGCGTGCGGCCGAGCCCGGCGCGCAGCTTCTCAAAAAACGATCTCTTTCCCTGTTCCATCGTTCCTCCTTTGTCCCTCCGTGCGGCGCGCTGCCCGCGCTCAGCCGGCCGCGCCGCCAAAGCGGGCGGACACGACCTTGCTCACGCCGCGCTCCTCCATCGACACGCCGTAGAGCGCGTCGCACACCTCCATGCTCCCCTTGCGGTGCGTGATGAGGATGAACTGCGTCTTTCCCGAATAGGAGCGCAGGTATTCGGCAAAGCGGGAGACGTTGACCTCGTCGAGCGAGGATTCGATCTCGTCGAGGATGCAGAACGCCGGCGGCTTGAGCTGCAGCAAGGCAAACAGCAGCGCGATGGTCGTGAGCGCCCGCTCGCCCCCGGAGAGGAGCGAGAGCAGCTGCAGCTTCTTGCCCGGCGGCTGGGCGATGATGTCGATGTCGCAGCCGAGCACGTCGCCGCTGTCCGACAGGCGCAGCTCCGCATGCCCGCCGCCGAACAGCTCCGCGAACACGCGGCCGAAATTCTCCTGTATGACGTCGAACTGCCGGCGGAACTCGCTCTGCATCGTGCCGGTGAGCTCCGCCACGAGCCGCTCGAGATCCTCCCTGGCGCGGCGCAGGTCGGCGCACTGGCGGTCGAGCGCCTCGTGCCGCTCGGCCACGGCGCGGTACTCCTCGATGGAGGAAAGGTTCACATCCCCCATCGCGTGCATCTCGTCGCGCACGGCGCGCACGCGCGCGGCCGCCGGGCCCGGAGCGATCTCGTGCCGGAGGGGGAGGGCGTTTTCGTAGGTGAGCTCATACTCCTCCCACATGCGGTCCTGCATGGCCGCCAGCTCCATCTCCGCCCGGCTCTTTTGCAGCTCCTGCCGGTGCCGGCGCTCGCCCACGTCGCGCAGCGCTTCGAGCGCCTGCGCGCGCCGCTGCCGCGCCTGCTCGAGCGACGCGGCGCACGCCGCGCGCGCCTGTTCGAGCCGGTCCTGCTCCCGCTGCTGCTCGTCGGCCGCGCGCTGCTGCTGCTCCACGCTCTGCCGCAGCGCTTCGATCCGCTCCCCGGCGGCGGCGAGCTGCCCATCCGCGCGGGCGATGGCCTCGTCCTGCCGCCCGATGGCGCGGCACGCCTGCTCGTGCTCGGTCTGGAGCCGCCGCCGCTCCGCCTCCACGGCGTCGCGTTCCTTTTGCAGTGCCATGAGGCGCACCTTCTGCTCCGTCAGCGCCTGCGAGGCCGCCTCGCGCCGGGCGCGCTGCTGCGTCAGCTCCGCCTGCGCGCGCTGCACGTCCTCGCGCGTGGCGGCGTTGCCCGTTTCGATGTCGCGCTCGAGCGCGGTCGCCTCCTCGCGCTGGCGGCCGGCGTCGGCGAGGTTGTCGGACAGCCGCCGCAGCTCCTGCGCAAGGCGCTCCCCTTCCCCGGCGCTGCGCGCGCGGTCGCGCGCAATGATGTCCGCCTTCTCCTTCTGGCGGGCGAGGGCCAGCTCCTGCTCGTGCAGCTGGCTGCGGAACGCCTCCGCCTGAAGCCCGGCCAGCATCAGGTCGCGGCTGAGCGCCTCGCATGTTTTGCTAAGCTCGCTGAGCCGCTCCTCCTTCTGCCGGACGGCCTCGCGCAGTTCCTTGATCTCGCGCTCGCGCCCGAGCAGCGACGGCGCGCGCTTTTGCCGGCTGCCGCCGCTCATGGCGCCGCCGGTGCTGATGATATCCCCCTCGAGCGTGGCGATGTGGAACACGCCGCCCGTGCGCTTTTTGAGCCGGAGCCCCGCGCCAAGATCCTCCACCACGGCCGTGCGGCCGAGCAGGTATTCGGCCACCGGGCGCAGCGCCGCGTCGCACGAGATGAGCTCCGAGGCCAGCCCGAAGCAGCCCTCCGCATCGGAGAGCAGCGCGCGCTCGCGCGCGCTCGCCGGCGTGCTGTGCAGCAGCGAGAGCGGCAGCAGCGTGGCCCGGCCGTACTCCTTTTGGCGCAGGTATTCGATCACATAGCGCGCGTCCTCCGCCGTGGGCGTGACGATGTTTTGCAGCGCGCCGCCGAGCGCCATGGTCACGGCCGTTTCAAAGCGCGCCGGCACATGGATCAGCTCCGCCACCACGCCGGTGACGGCGGCGCCGAGGCGGCCGTCGCGCGCCGCGTCGGCCATGAGGCTGCGCACGCTCGCCTGATAGCCCTCGCGCGAGCGCGCCATCTCGCTGAGCACGCGCAGGCGCGAGCGCGCGGCCTCCGCCTCCTGCTCGAGCGCGCGGCGGGCGCTCTCCGCCTCGCTGTGCTTTTCGTCGAGCTGCGCGCGGCGCTGCTGTGCCTCGTCCAGGCGCTGCTGCGCCTCCTCGCGCGCGGCGGCCAGGGCGGCCAGGGCGTTCTGCGCCTCGTCAAATTCCTGTTCGCGCGCGCCGTCCGCCGCCGCGCGCTCCGCCTGCTGGGCGCGCAGCTCGTCCATGCGGGCGGTGATGGACGCGGCCATCGCGTCAAAGCGGGACAGGCCGCTGCGCGCGTCGGCCAGGCGGTTCATCGCCTCCATGAGCGCGCTCTTGCGCTCCTCGAGCGCGCGTTCCTGGGCAAGGAGCGCCGCATCCTGCGCCGCCAGCGCGTCCTGCGCCGCCGCCACGTCGCGCGCAAGCTGCTCCTGCGCAGCGCTGGCCGCCGCGCCGGAGGCCATGGTCTCGATCGTCGCGCCGAGCTCGTCGCGCCGCGCGATCAGGGCGGCGCGCGCCTCCACGGCGGCGGCACGCTCCGCGCGCACGCGTTCGCGCCGCTCGAGCAGCACGTTGTATTCGCCCGCGCGCGCCTCTGCGCCGGAGCGCGCGGCAAGCAGCTCGCCGCGTCGTTTGGAAAGCGCCGCGTCCTGCTGCGAAAGCTGCTGTGCAAGCGCGGCCGCCTCCTGCTGCGCCGCAGCGGCCTGCTCCTCCCCCTGCGCCTGCTCGCCCGAGAGCTGCCCGAGCGTCTCCTCCAGCGCGGCAAGACGCTCCTGCCCGCGGGCGTGGCGGTAGAGGAACAGATTGATCTCAAGGTCGCGCAGCTCGTCGCGCAGTTTCAGATAGGCGCGGGCCTCGGCGCTCTGCTTTTCCAACGGCTCCAGGCGGCCGTGCAGCTCCGAAAGGATATCCTCCAGCCGCTCGAGGTTCTTGCCCGCATGCTCGAGCTTGCGCTCCGCCTCCTCCTTGCGCACGCGGTAGCGCATGATGCCCGCCGCCTCCTCGAGCGCGGCGCGGCGTTCGTTGGATTTGTTGGCCAATATCTCGTCCACGCGGCCCTGGCCGATGATGGAATAGCCGTCGCGGCCGACGCCCGTATCGCGGAACATCTCAACGATGTCCCGGAGGCGGCAGGGGCTGCGGTTGATGCAGTATTCGCTCTCGCCGCTGCGGTAGACGCGCCGCGTGACGGCGACCTCCGAAAACGGCACGTGCAGCAGCCCGTCGGCATTGTCGAACGTGAGGGTGACCTCGCAGTACGCCTGCGCGCGGCGCTGCTGCGTGCCGCTGAAGATCACATCCTCCATGCGCGCGCCGCGCAGGGCGCGCGCGTTCTGCTCGCCGAGCACCCAGCGCACCGCGTCGGCGATGTTGCTCTTGCCGCTGCCGTTGGGGCCGATGACGGCCGTGATGCCGTCGCCAAAGGCCAGCTCGGTCTTTTTGGCAAACGATTTGAACCCGTTGAGCTCCAGCCTGATCAGCCGCATGGCGCGCCCTCCTCCGCCGCCCGCTCGAGCGCGCGCAGCGCCCGTTCGGCCGCCTGCTGCCCGGCGCCCTGCTTGGTGCTGCCCCTGCCGCGGCCGATCTCGCGCTCAGAGAGCAGCACGCGCATGGTGAACGCCCGGTTGTGATCCGGCCCGGTCGCGCCGACGAGCTCGTAGCGGAGCCTGCCGATATGGCGCTTTTGCACATACTCCTGCAAACGGGTCTTGAAATCCCGGTCCTCGCCGCCGGCCTGCTGCATGAGGACGCGCATGATGTGCGCGTCCACAAACGCGCGCGCGCTGTCGAGCCCGCCGTCGAGATAGATCGCGCCGATGAGCGCCTCCAGCGCGTCGGACACGACGGAGGGCTTGTCCCGCCCGCCGGAGCGCTCCTCGCCGTGGCCGAGGCGCAGGGCCTGCGCGATGCCGATGCGCTGCGCCGCCAGGAACAGCGCGCCCTCGCACACCAGCCGCGCGCGGCGGCGCGTCATCGTGCCCTCGTCCAGCGCGGGCGCGGCGGCATACAGCCGTTCGCTCACGCACAGCTCCAGCACCGCGTCGCCCAGAAACTCCAGCCGCTCGTTGTGCGCGGCGCTCGCGCCGTCGCCCTTGACAAAGGACGAATGCGTCAGCGCCGTTTGCAGCAGGCGCACATCGCCAAACGCATAGCCGATCGACTCCTGCACGCCGGAGAGCCGCGTCTCCCAGTCCACCAAAAGCGTTTCCTCCTTCCCGCTGTGAAAACGCCCGCACCGAAAGGATGCGGGCGTCCCGTCAGAGCCGAAGCTCAGCGCTGCTCCAGAAAGTGAACGATGTCCGCGACGGTCTGCACCTTGGGCAGGTCCTCGTCGGGGATCTCCACGTCGAACTCCTGTTCGAGGTCCATCACAAGTTCCACAATGTCGAGCGAATCGGCCTTGAGATCGTCGATCAGGCGGCTCTCCATCGAGATGGTTTCCGGCTCGATGCCCAGCTGACGGGCGATGATCTCGCGCACTTTATCGAACATAGTATCCTCCCCTTCGTCCTCCGGTGATCGGCGGCCGCTCCCGCCCGCAGGGCAGGCGCGCCGCAACGGGGTTATTTTATATGAAGCGGGCGATAATGTCAATCCTCGGCCGGCAAAGCGCTCAGCGCCGCGGCGATGCGCTCCGTCACGCCGCCTGCAGCCAGCCGCTCCGCCTGGAGGATCGCATTGGCAAACGCGCGCGCGCCGGAGCTGCCGTGCGCCTTGATTACGCCGCCCCTGACGCCCAGCAGCGGCGCGCCGCCGTGCTCGGTATAGTCGAGCGCGTGCTTGAGCGCGCGGAACGCGGGCCGGGAGAGCGCCGCGCCGGCCTTGGTGCGCAGCGACGCGCCGAGCCCCTCGCGCAGCATGGCCATCATCGCGGCCACCGCGCCCTCGATGCCCTTGAGCAGCACGTTCCCGTCGAACCCGTCGCACCCGAGCACGTCCACGCCGCCCATGAGCGCCTCGCGCGCCTCGCAGTTGCCCGTAAAGCGCACGGGCGTTTCCAGCAGCAGCGCGTGGGCCGCGCGGGTGAGCGCGTTCCCCTTCTCCGCTTCGGCGCCGTTGCTCAGCAGGCCGACGCGCGGGTTTTCCACGCCCTGCACGCAGGCCATGTACGCCGCGCCCATGAGCGCGAACTGCTGCAGATAGACCGGCTTGCAGTCCGTATTGGCCCCGCTGTCGATCAGCAGCGCGCGCCCGCCCGTCACCGTGGGCAGCAGCGGCGCAAGCGCCGGGCGCTTCACGCCCTCGATGCGGCGGATGATGAGCGTGGCCGCCGCAAGCAGCGCGCCCGTGCTGCCCGCGGACACGACGCACTCCGCCTCCCCATCCGCCACGGCGCGCACCGCGCGCACGAGGGAGGAATCCGCCTTGGCGCGGATGGCGCGCGTGGGCGATTCGTCGCAGCCGATGACCTCGCTGGTGGCCGTCACGCGGAACGCATCCGGCAACCCGCCGCCCAGGCCGCCGCGGATGGCCCGCTCGTCGCCAAAGAGCAGCAGCTCCGTATCCGGCCGCAGATGCGCGCGCGCGGCTAGGCACCCCTCGATCGTTGCGTCCGGCGCGTGGTCGCCGCCCATGACGTCTATGGCAATCCTCATGCTCCGTCCCTCCTCCGGACCCCGGCCGGCCGCCCCGCCGGCCGGTGGGCAAACAAATGGAAAAAGACCCTCACCCGCGGGATGAAAGTCTCTGTGCAAAAGGGGTCAGGGCGCAGGGAAAAGGCGCGCGCTCACGCGTTCTTCTTTTCCTTTGCGTCCATATCGATGACGAGCTTGCCATCGTAGTACCCACAGGTCTTGCAGACGGTGTGCGACGGCTTGAGCGCGTGGCACTGCGGGCACTCCGTCAGGTTCGGCTGTGCGAGCTTGAAGTTGTTCGCCCTGCGGGAATCCCGCCTGGCCTTTGAAGTTTTTCTCTTGGGTACGGCCATGGTCCCACCTCCTTATCGTTCGTTGCCAAAGTCATGCAGCGCGGCGAACGGCCCGGCGGGCCGCGCCGGCGCGCAGTTGCAGGCCGTATGGTTGCGGTTGACGCCGCACACGGGGCACAGCCCCTTGCAGTCCGGCCGGCAGACGCTCGTGAGCGGCAGCTGCAGGAACAGGTTGTCCATCACCGCCTGCGTGAGCGAGAGCACGCTGCCCTCGTAGAGATAGCTCTCCTCATCCGCCCCCTGCTCGGACGCCTTGACGAACCGCTCCGAAAAGCGGAACGCGAACGGTTCCTCAAAGGGTTCGGCGCAGCGGGCGCAGACCGAGCGCAGGCAGGTGCGCGCCGTGCCCTCCACGGCGACGGCCTTGCCGTCGAACACATACCGCCCCGTGACCGACAGCGGCGCGGCAAACGCCACCGTGCGGCCGCCGAACGGCTGCGGCCCGACCGGCTCCTCCAGCGCGAAGGAAAACGATTCGCCCGGCTGCTTGAGCGCGGCTGCGAGCTGCAATTCCATCGGCATGCCTCCAAAATACGACCGTCACTTATTGTATCGGCTGCGCCGCCGTTTGTCAACAGCATTTGTGCCGCCTTCGCCACAAAATTACGCCCTCTGCGCGGGCAGAGGGCGCCAAAGCGGCATCCCCGTCTCAGCCGTCCTGCGCCTGCCGCGCCCCGGGCTCATCCGCCTGCGCGGCGGACGCTTCCGCGGGCGCGGGCTGTTCCTCCACGGGAACCGGCTCGTCTGCGGGCGCTTCGCGCTCCTGCGCGGCGGACGCTTCCGCGGGCGCGGGCCCTTCCTCCTGCGGCGCGGGCGCATCCTGTTCCGGCGCGGACACGGGTTCGTCCGGCTGCGCGGCGGGCGCGTCCTGCTCCGTCTCCGGCGCAGGCGCGTCCTGCTCCGGCGCGGACGCGGGTTCATCCTCTTCCGCCTGCGGCGCGGGTTCGTCCGGCTGCTGCGCCGATTCCGCCTGCGCCATGGGCGCTTCGTCCTGCGGCGCGGCGGCGTACACCTCGTATTCCTCGAGCACGACCGCCTCCCCCGCCTCCTCCGGCGCGGGCTCCGCGGCCGGGGCAGCCGGGGGCTCGACCGGGTTGACGTGCACCGCGCGCGTGCGCGGCGCGGCGGCGCGGCGCACCGCCTCGACCGATTCGCGCAGCTGCCTGTCCGCATCGCCCGCGATATCGTCGAACTGCTCCAGCTCGCGCAGCAGATACTCCATGGCGGTCAGCATCTCCTGCCGCTCGCGCTCGTCGGCCTCGAGCTGCTCGATGATCGCGTCGAGGAACAGGTCCACCTCGCGCATGTCGTAGCCCAGGAACGAGCGGGAAAATTCCTTTTTGACGATATCGTCGATGCTGATCATGCTGCGGCTCCGCGCTTACATGTCGTACTCGTCCTCGCCGTTGCCCACCACGTCGTAGTTGTTGGGCGCGACGACGAAAATGCCGCGGGAGATCTTGGACATGGTGCCGTTGAGCGCGTAGACGGCGCCGGAGAGGAAGTCCAGGATGCGCTGCGCGCACTCGATCTCCAGCTCCTCCATGTTGACGATGACGGGCTTGCGGTTTTTGATGTTGTCGATGATGTTCTGCGTATCCTCGTAGCTGACGGGATGGTAGACGATCATCTTCATGCCGCCGGAGACGGGCAGGCCGCCCGCCTGGTGCTGCTGCGCGCGGTCATGCTGCGCGCGCCGCGGCGCGGGCGCGGCCGCGGAGCGGTTGTTGAAGTTTACGACGTTGTCGCTCCCCCGGCGCGCGGGCGGCTCCTCACGGTAGTATTCGTCCTCGTCGTCCACGTCGTCCGTCTCCTCGATGCCGATGAAATCGAGGAATTTGTTGTACAGGCTCGCCATCCAGTCCCCTCCGATCCAAATCGTTCCATATATCCCCCGCCGCCCGAGGCGGTGGGATCAAACCTGACTCATCCTGCGGGGGCCAAAGATGCCCGTGCCCACGCGCACCATCGTCGCTCCCTCGCATATGGCCGCTTCAAAATCGTGCGTCATGCCCATGGACAGCTCCGTAAGCGGCAGTTCGGGATGCACGGCGCCGGCCCGCTCGAGCAGGCCGCGCAGCGCCGCAAAGTACGGCCGCACCGCGTCCGCCTCCGGCAGCGCCGGCGGGACACACATAAAGCCGCGCACGCGCAGGTGATCCATCACGGCCGCCTCGTCGAGCAGCCGGAGCGCCTCATCCGCCGCCACGCCGCCTTTTTGCGCTTCCGCGCCGATGTTCACCTGCAGCAGCACGTCCTGCACCACGCCCAGCGCGGCCGCGCGCCGCTGCAGCTGCTGCGCAAGCGGAAGCCTGTCCACCGAATGGATGAGCGCCGCCGCGCCACAAACGTATTTTATCTTATTCGTTTGCAGTTGTCCAATGAAATGGACCGTACAGCCGTGCTGTTCAAAAAAAGTTAACTTTTCCGTAAGCTCCTGCGCGCGGTTCTCCCCCACGTCCGTCACGCCCGCGGCAAGGGCCGGCGCGATGCGCGCCTGCTCGACGAATTTGGTCACGGCGATGAGGCGCACGTCCTCCGCGCGCCGCCCTGCGGCGGCGCAGGCGCGCGCCATGCGCGCGCGCACATCGGCAAGGCGCGCGGCGATCGCTTCCGCTTCATCGGCGGCCGGCGCCGCCTGATCCCGTCCGTTCATACCGTTTCTCCGCCTCCTTGGCCCATTTACGGCTTGACCAGCCGCTGCCCGGACACGAGCGTATCCTGCGCGTTGACCGGCGCGACGACGGCGTTGTCCTCATCGGCGGCGAGCACGTTGACCATGACGCGCACGCGCGCGTCGCCGCTTTGCACCTCGACGTAGGGCGCGCCCTCCTCAAAGCCGATGAACTCCAGCGGCGCCATGACCCCCTGCGCCGCGTGCGTGATGGTCGCCTTGACGGTGCGCACGTCGAGGAAGTTGCCGATGTCCACGTTGAACTCGAGGATGTTCACCACGCTCGAGCTGGTCACGACCGGCGCGAGCGCGGTCGCCTGATAGGTGAGCGTGGAATAATCGTCAAAGACGACGTAGTACTGCTCGCCTTCGGCGGTGCGCATGGGCTCCGCGGCGTCGGTGATGAAGGCAAGGTACCACTTTGAGCCCTGCACGAGCCGGTAGAGCGGCGTTTCCGCCGTCGTGCCGAGCGCGGTGACGGTGTTGCCGCCGCTGATGACGCTGCGGATCAGCGCGGCGTTGACGCTGGAAAGCTGCGTGGCGTTGAGCACGCGCTCATACCCGTCGAAATAGAAGCTGACGATGCCGGGGCCGGCGGAATTGACGATGTTGCGCGTCCAGCTCGTCAGCGCCTGCTCCTGCTCGGCCAGGCTTGCATAGAGCGCGGAAAGCGTGCCGTCCGCCGGCACGGCGCTCTTCAGGTATGTCGTGCGCTCGGCCTGGAGGCTCTTGAGCGACTGTTCGAGCGCGAGCATGTCCGCCTGCGCGGCGCCGCGCGCCGCGTCGCGGATCTGCTGCTCGACGGCCGCGATGCGGTTTTCGATATCGGCAAGCCCCGCCGCCGCATCCGCGCCGATGACGCTCTTTTGATACTCGTAGATCTCGCGCTGCAGGCGCAGCAGCGTCACGGTGCTCTCATCCTGATAGCCGCGCTTGAACACCTGCGCGATCTGCGCGCCGGTATCCACGGTCTGCCCCTCGACGACGGAGAAGATGATCTTTTCATACTTCTCGGTGTATACGGCGTTTTCGTCGCGCACGATGGCACCGGTGGTCGCGATGGTGCCCGTCACGTCGCCAAAGCGCGCCTCCGCAAAGCCGCCGCCGCGCACGATCAGCACGATGATCAGCGAGGCAAAGCCGATGAGCCCGAGCAGCAGCAGGAAAAACCTGCCGCGCAGGCGGACGCGCGCCTTAGCCATGCTCCTCCACCTCGTACCCCTTCCTGGCCGAGCGGCCGTACTGCCGGTCGAAATTCTCGCGGTTCTTGTCGAGATAGCGGGCGTAGAGCTCCTCGGCGTCCATGCCGCTGCGCAGGCACAGGCTCACGAAAAAGTGCAGCACGTCCACCAGCTCCTCCTTGAGCGCCGCCTCGTCGATGGGCTTATCGTTTTTCCACCATTTGTAGTTGGACTCCTCCAGCACCTCCGCCAGCTCGGCGAGGGTGGCGAGGATGGTCTTTTCGATCCATTCCTCCTGGGTGAAATGCAGGCCGCGGCGGCGCTCGATGTCGTCGTTGAGCGCCTTCTGCATGGCGAATATCTGTTCCAGCCTGTCCATACCGGCTCCTTTCCGCGGACCGCCGCGCGCCTCAGCGCAGCGCGGCGAGCAGGGCGTCGCGCTGGCCGTCCACACGGCCGACGAACGAGGCGCACATCTGCGACTCGTCCAGCACGAGGGGGATGATCCGCATGATATCCTCTATTGTAACACACTCGATGCGGTTTAGGGTATCCTCCATGCGATATTCGCGCTCCTGCAAAAGCGCCGTCTTGCCGATGACGTTCATCAGCGCGCCGCTGCTCTCCAGCCCCAGCAGGTAGCTCACGCGCAGCTGCGCCCTGCACCGCTCGAATTCCGCGCGCTCGACGCCGCCGCGGCGGATGCGCTCGAGCTCCTCGCGCATGAGCGAGACGACCTCCACCGCCTGCTCCCCGCCCGTGCCGGCATACAGGGCGAGCGCGCCGGTGGACGCGCAAAAGAGCGGGTAGGAATAGATCGAGTAGGCCAGGCCGCGCTTTTCGCGGATGTTCTGGAACAGGCGCGAGCTCATGCTGCCGCCGATGATGTTGGAGAGGATTGCGAGCGGGTACTGCCCGTCCGACTCGCGCGCAAAGCCGGGCAGCATCAGCGTCAGGTGCACCTGCTCGATGTCCTTTTGCAGGCATTCGGCCCGAGCGCCGCCCGGGAAGCCCCCGGCAAGCTGCGGCGCGGGCGCGCCGCCGGGCAGGGCGAGCTTGTCCTCGAGCAGGGCGAGCAGCGCCTGCTCGGAAAAATGGCCCGCGCAGGCGACGACCGTGTTGGCCGCGGTGTAGTGCGCGCCGCGGTAGGCGAGCAGCCGGCCGCGGTCGAACGCGGCGACGCTCTCGCGCGTGCCGAGGATGGGCCGGGCCAGCGGGTGGCCGTCGAAGAAGAGCGCGTTGGCGCGCTCGGCCGTCAGATCCTCCGGGGAGTCCTCCGTCATCAGGATCTCCTCGGTGATGACGCGCTTCTCGCGCTCGAGCTCCTCCGGGTCGAATGAGGCGCGAAACGCGATGTCCAGCAGCACGTCCACCGCCAGCGGCAGGTCCTCGTCGAGCACCTTGGCGTAAAAGCAGGTGCACTCCTTGGACGTGAACGCGTTGATGCTCCCGCCCACCGCGTCCATCTCCGCGGCGATCTGCTCCGCCGTGCGCGTGGGCGTGCCCTTGAAGGCCATGTGCTCGATGAAGTGCGAGGCGCCGCCCTCGTCCGCCCCCTCGCGCACGGAACCGGTGTTGATCCAGACGCCGACGGAAACGGAGCGAACGTGTTCCATCCGCTCCATCGCCACGCGCACGCCGTTTTGCAGTTTTACGATCTTTGTCATACCTTCTCCTTGCCAAACAGGATCTCGCCGACGGTCGCCGCCGCATACCCCTGCTCCTCGATGGCGTCGAGGATGGCGGGCAGTGCCTGCGCGGCCGCGGCGGTCGGCTGGAACAATACTATGCTTCCATCAAACAGCCGCTCCGATGCGCGCGCGGCGATCTGCGCCGCGCTGCCGCGCGCCGAGAGCAGGTCGCACGAGCAGAGCACATGCGTCATGTCCAGCGCGTCCGCCGCGCGCAGCGATACCGCGCGGTCGCGCAGGCCGGAATAGTAATACGCCGGGCGCACGCCCGTCGTGGCCGAGATGACGGCGGCGGACGCCTCCAGGTCGGAGCGGATGAGCGTCTCATCCCCGTCGAGCATGGGCATGTAGCCCATGGTGCCGATCTCGTGCCCGTCGGCGGCCATGCGCAAAAGCAGCGCCTCGTTGCGGCTGGCCCACTCCCCGCTGACAAAAAACGTGATGCGCACGCCGCGCTCGCGCAGCAGCTCGAGCATGTCCGGCAGCGCCTGCGCGTCCCAGCTCACCGCACATTCGAGCGCGACGAGCCCCTCCCCGCCGCCGCGGTAGATCGTGCCGGACGAGAGCGCGGCTACCGCGTCGTCGCCAAGCCCCGTGCCCGTCACCACGTACAGCAGCACGATCATCAGCAGAATGAAGACGTTGACGGCGTTCATCAGCCCGTCCACACAGCGCTCCCTGCCCATACGCACCTCCAGAGCTTGCTATGCTCCAGCGTATGCAGCGGGGCCGCCGCTTATGCAAAGGGGCGCAGCGGCCTGCTGCGCCCCGCTCGCCGGTCGGGTGCCGGTTACTTCTCCTGCTCGGGCGGCAGCAGATCCTTGCGGGTCAGGCTGATCTTGCCCTGCTTGTCGATGTCGATGACGCGCACGAGGATCTGGTCGCCCAGCTGCACCACGTCCTCCACCTTCTCCACGCGCTTGTTGGCCAGGCGCGAGATGTGCAGCAGGCCGTCCTTGCCCGGCGTGAGGTTGACAAACGCGCCGAACTTCTGGATGCTGACCACGGTGCCCAGGTACACGTCGCCCACCTCGATGTCCTTGACGATGCCGTCGATGATGCGCTTGGCCTCGGCCGCCGCCGCCGCATCCGGCGAGGCGATGTACACGGTGCCGTCGTCCTCGATGTCGGTCTTCACGCCGGTGTCGGCGATGATCTTGTTGATCGTCTTGCCGCCGCTGCCGATCACGTCGCGGATCTTGTCCGGATGGATGGTGAAGGTGAGGATGCGCGGCGCGTACGGCGAGAGCTCGGCGCGCGGCTGGTCGAGCGTCTCCATCATCCGGTCGAGGATGAACAGGCGGCCGCGGCGCGCCTGCTCGAGCGCGCGGGTGAGGATCTCGCGGTCGATGCCCTTGATCATGATGTCCATCTGGAAGGCGGTGCAGCCCTCGCGCGAGCCGGCGGCCTAGACGTCCAGATCGCCCAGGAAGACCTCCAGGCCCTGGATGTCGGTCATGATGGCGATGTTGCCGTTGGCCTCGTCCTTGATCAGGCCCATGGCGACGCCCGCGACCGGCTTTTTGATCGGCACGCCCGCATCCATCAGCGCCAGCGTGCTCGCGCAGATGGACGCCTGCGACGTGGAGCCGTTGGAGCTGATGACCTCGGATACCAGGCGCATGCAGTACGGGAACTCCGCCTCGCTGGGCAGCATGGGCTCGAGCGCGCGCTCGGCCAGCGCGCCGTGGCCGATCTCGCGGCGGCCGGGGCTGCGCATCGGGCGCGTTTCGCCCACGCTGTAGGGCGGCATGTTGTACTGGTGCATGTAGCGCTTGCTGTCCTCAAGGCCGATGCCGTCGAGGATCTGCGACTCGCGCATGGTGCCGAGCGTGGCGATGGTCATCACCTGCGTCTGCCCGCGCGTGAACACGGCGCTGCCGTGCGTGCGGCCAAACAGCCCGACCTCGCACCAGATGGGGCGGATCTCGTCGAGCGCGCGGCCGTCGGGCCGGATGTGCCGGTTGATGATCTTGTCGCGCACGATCTCCTTGGTGATGTTGTACAGGATGGAATCGATGTCCTTCGCGGCGTCCGGATACGCCTCGGCAAAGGCCGCGAGCGTCTCCTCCTTGACCTGCTGGCTGCGGGCCTCGCGCTCGTAGCGGTCGAACGTGTCGAGCGACCAGGCGACCTTGTCGAACGCATAGGCGCGCACCTGCTCGGCCAGCTCCGCGTCCGGCTGGTGGATCGATACCTCGAGCTTGGGCTTGCCGACCTCGGCCTGGATGCCCTCGATGAAGGCGACGATCTTCTTGATCTCCTCATGCGCAAACAGGATCGCGCCGAGCATCTCCTCCTCGCTGACCTCCTTGGCGCCCGCCTCGACCATCATCACCGCGTCGCGCGTGCCGGCGACCGTCAGGCTCAGGCGGCTCTTCTCGCGCTGCTCGCAGTTGGGGTTGAGGATGTATTCACCGTCCACCAGCGCAACGCTGACCGCGCCCGTCGGCCCGGCAAAGGGGGCGTTGCTGATCGACAGCGCGATGGACGAGCCGTTCATGGCGACCACGTCCGGCGCCACGTCCTGCTCCACGGAGAGCACCGTGGCGATGACCTGCACGTCGTTGTAAAAGCCCTTGGGGAACAGCGGGCGCAGCGGCCGGTCGATCAGGCGGGACGTGAGCACGGCCTTCTCCGACGGGCGCCCCTCGCGCTTGATGAAGCCGCCCGGGATCTTGCCCACGGAATACAGCTTTTCCTCAAAGTCCACGCTCAGCGGCAGGAAGTCCACGCCCTCGCGCGGCGCTTTGGCGACGGTTGCGCACACGAGCACCGCGGTCTCGCCGCAGCGCACGAGGCAGGAGCCGCCCGCCTGTTCGGCATACTTGCCGGTCTCGACGGTCCATTTGCGGCCCGCGATCTCCGTTTCAAACGTTCTCTGCATGGTGTTTGTTTTCTCCTTCTCTTTCCTTTATCTTCATGTTCATTATAACCATTTTGGGGGCCGCGCGGCCCGCGCCGTGCGTCCGCAGCGCCGCGCGATCGAAAAAAAAGAAAAGGCGGGGCCAGCCCCGCCCGTTTCTTATTTCCTCAGGTTCAGGCTCGCCAGGATCGCGCGATAGCGCTCGATGTCCTTCTCCTTGAGATAGTTGAGCAGCCCCCGGCGCTGGCCGACCATCTTGAGCAGGCCGCGGCGGGAATGGTGATCCTTCTTGTGGAGCTTGAGATGCTCGTTGAGATGGTTGATGCGCTCCGTCAGCAGCGCGATCTGCACCTCGGGCGAACCGGTATCGCCCTCGTGCCGGGCATACTTCTCGATGATTTCCTGTTTGGTCATGGTTTTTCCCTCCATTATTTCGTATCCCCGGCAACAGAGTAAGGCGTCGGAGAGTCGCAAAACCCAGTAGCCGGTTCACAGATGGTTCATTCTATCACGTCCGGCCGCGTTTGTAAACAGGGAAATTTGCCGTCCGGGGCCCGGTCCGCGCCGGACCGCGGCAGGCCGAAAGGCCCGGCCGCCCGCGCGGGCCGCCGGGCGATGCGCGCCCCGTCAGCGCGCGGCGACGGCCTGCTCGATGGCCTGCGCGAGCTGGGCGGCGCAGCTGGTGGGCTTGTGCCCGCAGCGGTTGCCGCGCAGCGTACCGGCGACCTCCGCCGCGTCCCGCCCCTCCACGAGCAGGCCGATGGCCTTGAGGTTGCCGTTGCAGCCGCCGGTGAAGACGACGTTTTGGAGCTTCCCGTCCTCGATGTCGAACGAGAGGTGCGAGGCGCACACGCCCCGCGGCGTACATTCGTAATGCATCAGTATCCCTCCGTCTGTGTTTTGGCCGCGCGCCCGGACGGCCGCCCCGTCCCCAGCAACAGCCGCGCGGCCGGGCGCTCAAAGCAGTACGTCAGCACGATGGCCGCGCCGAACGAGAGCGCGAGCAAGAGCAGCGTATACCGCCACTGCCAGGAGAGGTCGCCCGTCATGTTGGGCGGCGTCTCCCCCGTCCAGTACGGGATGCGCCACTGCTTGAGCTGCACGGCTAGCCACTGGTGCCAGATGTACAGGTTATAGGAGATCGCCGCGATGAAGCGCGCGGCGCGGTTGCTGAACACGGCGCGCAGCGCGCGGCACGAGAGCGCGAGCGCAAGGATCATCACCAGGAACAGGAGCGAGAGCGCAAAGCGGATCTGCGCCTGATACACCTGCGTCACCGGCGCGTGCGCCTGCGCGTTGAGGATGGCGGCAAGCGGCGCAAGCGCGGCAAAAAACGCGGCCGTACACCCGGCCGAGAGCCAGCCGCCGCGCCGCACGCGCTTTGCAAGCAGCACGAACAGGTACGCGCCCGCCATGCCGTTGGCGAACACGCCGAAGAAGGCTGGGAGCTGGTTGAGCGTCATGCGCAGCGACTCGGGATGGGGCAGCGCGAGCGCGCGCAGGTACAGCTCCGACACGGCGGCCATGGCCAGGTATGTCAGCAGCGGCCGGCGCGTGAACGCCCTGGCCAGCAGCGGGAAGAGCAGGTAGAACTGCATCTCCACCGCCGCGGTCCACAACACGACGTTGATGTGCGTGCCCAGATACGTCTCCACGCTGAACGTCTGCGTGAAGGTGAGCGTGGCCAGCAGGTCGCGCACGGCGCTGCCGGCGCTCCAGTACGCGCCCGAGGGGAGCGCCACGCAGAAGAAGATCAGCAGCGCGCTGAGATAATAGCACGGCACGATGCGCGCAATCCGCTTGCGGTAGAACGCGCGCGCCGACGGGTACGCTTCGCCCAGCAGCGCCGCGCGCGCATACGGCAGGAACAGGCAGAAGGCGCTCAGCAGGAGCAGCAGATCCACAAACAGATAGCCGGTGCGGGGGATGTTGTCGATGTTGATCTGCGTCACGCCCAAAAAGGAAAGCCATGGCGTATCGAAGATGGGCATCAGCCAGTTCTGCTGCCAGAAATGGAACCAGACGACGATGAGGATGGCCGCGGCGCGCACGCCGTCGAGCACGTCCACATGCCGTGTGTCGATCGTCTTAACGCGCGGCCCGGCGCGGCGCGCCCCTGCCCGTTTTCCGGTTGTCATTCCATGTCCCTCGGGGGATATTGTACAACGCGCCCCTGCAAAAAACAACCCCGCAAACGACTCAGGCCGCGGGCGCTTCAGCACATCGGGGCGGCGGATGCGGGCGCGTCCGGCCGGACAGCGCGCCGCGGCAGAACGTGCGCCGCCGCGCGGCCGCGGGCGCTTCAGAGGGCGAGCAGCGCCTCCACGGTCTGTTCCAGGTGCATCCCGCGCGAGCCCTTGACCAGGATGGTGTCCCCGTCGCGCAGCAGCAGCGGCAGGATGGAGAGGAGCGTCTCCTGCGTTTCAAAATAGCGCGCGCGCTGCGGGGCGAGCGCATGCGCGCCGAGGAAGGTCTGCTCCGCATTCGTGCCGACGCACACGATCAGGTCCACGCCGTGCAGCGCCGCGTACATGCCCACGACCTCGTGGAACTCCTCCGTCTGCGCGCCCAGCTCCAGCATGTCCCCCAGCACGCACACGCGCCGCCCGGGCGCGCGCTCGAGCACGTCGATGGCGGCCATGACGGAGGTGGGGTTGGCGTTGTAGGTATCGTCGAGCACGGTGAAGTGCGCGCCGCGGCGCACCTGCATGCGCCCGGCGGCGGGGGAAAAGCGCTCCACGCCCTCGCGCAGCTCCTCAAGCGGCATGCCGAGCGCCAGCCCGGCCGCGACGGCCGCCAGGGCGTTGCCGATCATATGCCGGCCGGGCGCGCGCACCTGCATGCGCGCCCGCTCCCCCCCGGCGCAGACCGTGAACGCGCTGCCGGACAGGCCCAGATCCTCCACCTCGCAGGCGCGCACGTCGTTGTGCTCCTGGAAGCCGAAGCGCACCGCGCCGGGCAGGCGCACGAGCATGTCGTCGTCCCCGTTGACGATGACCGCGCCGCCCGGGCGCATGTGCTCGAGCATCTCCGCCTTGCCGCGGAAGATGTTCTCGCGCGTGCCGAAAAACTCGATGTGCGCCACGCCCACGTTGGTGATCAGGCAGATGGTCGGCTGCGCCATGGCGGACAGGCGGCGGATCTCGCCGGGGTGGTTGGTGCCCATCTCGATGATGGCCAGCTCGTGCTCCGGCTCGAGCCGGAACAGCGGCTGCGGCACGCCGGTCTGGTTGTTCAGATTGCCGGGCGTTTTGAACGTGCAAAAGCGCGAGGAGAGCACGGCTGCGAGCATCTCCTTTGTCGAGGTCTTGCCCACGCTGCCGGTCACGCCGATGACGGGGATGTCGAACCGGCAGCGGTAGAACGCGGCGAGCTTTTGCAGCGCCTCGAGCGTATCCGGCACGCGGATGTACGGCCCCTCCGGCAACGGCCGGTCGGTCAGGGTGCACAGCGCGCCGCCGCGGCGCGCGCCGTCGATGAACGCGTGCCCGTCGTGCACCTGCCCGATGATGGGCACGTACAGCGCGCCGGGCGTTGCGCGGCGGCTGTCGATGCACACGTCCTTCACCGGCGCGGCGAGCAGCGCCGCGTCGCCCGTATATGCGCCGCCGCACGCGGCCGCGGCCTCGCCGAGCGAAAACGGGTTCATGCCTGCGCCTCCCCCAGGGCAAGGCGCACGATGCGGTCGCACAGCGCCGGATAGTCGACGCCTGCGGCGGCCGCCTCCTGCGGCAGCAGGCTCGTGGGCGTCATGCCGGGAAGGGTGTTCGCCTCAAGGCAGTAGGGCCGCCCGTCCGGCGCGAGCAGAAAGTCCACGCGCGCATAGGCCGTAAGCCCCAGCGCGCGGCAGGCGCGCAGCGCCAGCGCCTGGATGCGCGCGGCCGTCTCCGCATCGAGCCGGGCGGGGGTGATCTCCTCCGTCCAGCCGGGCTGGTATTTGTGCGCATAGTCGTAAAACCCGCCGCGCGGGATGATCTCGATCAGCGGCAGCGCCGCGCCGCCGAGCACGCCGGCGGACAGCTCGCGCCCGGCGATATACTCCTCCACGAGCACCTCGTCCTCATAGCGGAACGCGTCCGAAAGCGCCGCGCGGTATTCCTCCTGCGTGCGCGCGATGGCCACGCCGATGGACGAGCCGCCGCAGCAGGGCTTCACCACGCACGGCAGCGGGATGCCGCAGTCCGTCTCGCCGGCGCGCAGCAGCGCCCCGCGCGGCACGGGCACGCCCGCGCCCTCGAACAGCCGCCGCGCGACCCATTTGTGCATGGCCAGCGCGCAGGCGAGCGAGCCGCTGCCGGTGTAGCGGATGTCGAGCAGGTCGAACAGCGCCTGCAATTTCCCGTTCTCGCCGTCGCCGCCGTGCAGCGCGAGGAACGTGACGTCCGCCGCACGGCACAGCTCGATCACGCCGCCGCCTATGCTGCCGGAAAGGCCCGCCCCGCGCGCGGCGCGCACGGCGGCAAGGTCCGGCGCGGCCTCGCCGATGGCCGCCTCCACAGGCGGCTGCTCCTGCGTAAAGAGCGAAAGCGGGTCGTCCGGCACGCGCGCCACGCCGAAAAACAGATCCAGCAGGCAGACGCGGTGCCCCCGCGCGCGCAGCGCGGCGGCAATCTTGGCGCCGGAGGAGAGGGACACGTCGCGCTCGGGCGACAGGCCGCCGGCCAATACCACAATGTTCATCGATAACCCCCAGCCAAACTCGGTTCCCGGCGGCGGCGCGGGAAAGCCGCTCCCCGCGCGCGCCGCCGCCTTATTTTTATATCACGTTTGCCGCCGCGGGGCAAGGGGGCAGCGCGCCCCGCCGCATCGGACATGCGCGGCCGCGCGGATAATATGCGGCAAAGCGGGGTGCTAATCCCGCCGGAGATATAGTATACTGGTAGCATGTAAAAGATGATGAAACTTCTGCTACCCGTTCCCCTTGGCCGCCTGCTGCCGCTGCTGCTCGCGCTCGTGCTGCTGTGCGGCGCGTGCGTCTTGCCGCCCGCGGCCACCGTTGCGCCCTCGGCCGCGCCGCCGACCGCCGCGCCCG